>DASXJP010000340.1:0-23019 GCA_036497345.1 Thermoanaerobaculia bacterium | reverse complement strand
TTTTCCGCGCCGGCGACCTTCACCTGCACGAGCTTCACCTTCTGCGCCTGCACGTCGAAATTGCGATAGGTGGCCGTGTACCCCTCGGCGAGGGGCAGCGCGGCCAAGGCCAGATGGCCGCCGGCGCCGTCGGCGAAGAGCGGCCCCCCGAGATCGGCTTCGACCGGCTTCGCCTGCCCGTTGACCGTCATCGTGCCGGTCGCCTTGCCGTCCTTGAGCTGCAGCTCCACGACCACCGGGCCCTGATGGATCGAGCGCCCGGCCGGGATCAGCGTGCCCTTCTCCAGGAGGGTCTTGTCGATGATGTCACCCATCCCGGTTTTGGCCGTCTCGGTCACCGCCCACTGGCCCCCCTCCTCCTTGACCTCGCGCGTGATCGACATCGGGATCGTCTGCCCGCCGATTTCGAGGCTGGCCTTGTAGCTCGCCGTGCCGGGCTTGAGGTCGGCGGCGGGCTTCGGCACGGTGACCGCCGAGGCCGCGACCCGCACCGGCGCCGTGACCGTCTTCGGATCGACGGTGATCTCCGCGAGGCGCGTGGCCACCTCCGCCGTCATGTCCTCCTGGGCGCGCCCGCCGAGATGCTTGGCGAGGAACTTTTCCGAGGCGGCGAACATCGCCAGGTTGTTCACTGGCCGGGCGAAACCGTGCCCCTCGTCGGGCGCCACGAGGTACTCGACGGGGAAACCCCGGTCCCGCAGGGCGATGACGATCTGATCGCTCTCGGCCTTGTTCACGCGCGGATCGTTCGCTCCCTGGACGACCAGCAGCGGCGCCTTGATCTTGCCGGCCGAATTCAGGGGCGATTGCCGTTCGAGCTGCGCGCGCCCCTCCGGAGTCGAGGGATCGCCCATCCGCTCCGAGAAGATCTTGCGGATCGATTCCCAATAGGGCGGGATCGATTGGAGCAGCGTGATCAGGTTCGACGGACCGACGATCGAGACCCCCGCGGCATAGACGTCCGGCGTGAAGGCCACGCCCGCCAGCGTGGCGTAGCCGCCGTAGGAGCCACCCATGATGCCCACTCTCTTCGGATCGGCGATCCCCTGCGCGACCAGGTACTTGACGCCCCAGGTGATGTCGTCCTGCATCTTCTGGCCCCACTCGTTGTTGCCGGCGTTGAGGAACCTCTTGCCATAGCCGGTCGAGGCGCGGAAGTTCGGCTGCAAGACGGCGTAGCCGCGGTTGGCGAGGAACTGGGCGAAGGGATCGTACCGCCACTCGTCCCGACCCCAGGGACCGCCGTGCGGGAGGGCGATGAGCGGCAGGTCCTTCGCGGGCACACCTTTCGGCAGAGTCAGGTAGGCGGGGATCTCGAGACCGTCCGACGACTTGTAGCGGATGGCCTTCATCTCCGCCAGTTGCTGGCGCGGCAGCTTGTCGAAGATGCGATACTGAAGCGTCAGCTTCTTGCTCTCGCGGTCGAAGAGATAGCTCTCGCCGGGCTCGGTGTCGCTCGCGGCGGAGATGATGAAGCGGCGCTCGTCCTCCGTCCCCGAGCCGAATAAGATCTCCTTGCCCGGCAGCTTCTTTCGCAGGAGCTCGTAGTCGGCCGCGAAGGCTTTGTCCTTCCAGTAGACGCGCCGCTTGTCGTCGACATAGCTGGTGGCGATGAGATCGTCGGTGCGCTCCGAGAAATGCGCCTGCTCGAAGTCCACCCGGCCTTCAGGATCGGATTCGACCAGCTCCGCGCTGCCGGTGGCGGGGTCGAACAGCACCAGGCGGATCAGGTCCGCGTCCCCCTTGTTGGTGATCATGTAGACGTGCTGGCCGTCCTTGTGGAACCGCACCGGATCACAGGTCTCGGCGACGGTGCACGAATAGACCTTCTTGAACCCGTCGGCGTCCACGCGCAACACCTCCGTGTCGCCGTTCTCGGCGGAGCGCGTGGCCAGCCGGAGCTGCCCCTTGCGGTCGAAGATCCAACTCGTCACCCGTTCGGTGTTCTTGCGCAGCAGCGTCCGCTCGCCGGTCGAGATCTTCACCTTGTAGAGATCGTGCCAGGCCGGATCGCGGTCGTTCAGCCCCACGTAGATCGTGTCGGGGTCGGTCTTGGGCACGGCGTAGAGCTCGGCCCGCACCTTTTTCGCATCGGTCAGGTTGCGCGCCGCGGACACCCGCTGCCCCGGCGCCGGGGAGGCCGTCGGGTCCACGGCATACACGTTGAAGTTCTCGTCGCCGGCCTGGTCCTGCGCGAAGAGGATGAACCTGCCGTCCCGGCTCCAGAAGTAGATGCCGATCGGGCGCTTGGTGTCGGCAGTGAGAGGCCGCGCCGCCGAGAAAGGCTCCTCCGCGCGCTTGACCCAGATGTTGCGCGTGCCGTCGAGCGGCTTGATGAACGCGATGAGCTTGCCGTCGGGCGAGATCCGGGAGCCGGAGATCTCCGGATCGCCGAAGAAGAGCTGCCGGTCGATGAGCGGCGGCGGCCCCGCCGGCGACGCCCAGGCGGCGACCGCCGCCAGAGCCAGCAGACCGCCGCAGACGAACCGCCTGAAGATCCTGCCGGCCACGGCCCTGGAAGCATGGTGCTCGAAACGAGACGGGTTCTGCATGGCGAGAGCTCCTCCTTTGCCTGATTTCTGAGTGAAGATCCGCAACACCCGTATACGCAGAACCAGCCTCGGATGTTTTGCGCGAATGGCGGGCCTTTCAGCCTCAGCCCGGGGACACGTCGTATTGCAGCGAGACGATCCCCGAGGCTTCGTACACCCGGCGGCCCGTCAGCTTCAGCTTCGTCCTCGGGGCCGGAGACGGCAGCAGCGGAATCCCGCCCCCGAGGAGGATCGGGATGACGGCGACCTCCACCGTATCCACGAGCCCCATCTCGAGAAGGCCGCGGAAGAGCTCGCCGCCGCCGAACAGCCAGATGTCCTTGCCCGGCTCCCTGCGCAGGGCCTCCACGACCTCCCGCTCATTCCCGGCCACGATCGTCACCTTCGGATGATCCTCCTGCCGGAGCGTGCGGGAGAAGACGAGCACCTTGCCGCTGATCTCCGGCCCGCCGGCCATGGCCTCGAACGTCCGGCGTCCGACGAGGAACGTGTCGAGCTGCGCGAACATCGCGCCGAAGTCGATCTCCGGATCCTGGACGATCCAGTCGAGCTCACCGTTCGGTCCCGCGATGTAGCCGTCGAGGCTGGCGGCGACGAGGTAGCGGATGCGTTTCATGGGGGGTTTCCTTGGGCAAATCACTGAGCGAGAGGCTAGACCGCACCGTGGCCGCCCAATGTGAGAGGGTCTACATCGAGCATACCGTGACTGACAGGCCAGACCTCGCCTCGAACGAGAAGATTCTGGTCGTGGTCCTGGACGACCGTGATCTTGCTCGGCCGGCCCGTAAACTGGCCTTGTGCAAGCTCGATCGGAAGCTTTGAGCTGGCGAGACCACGGCTTAAAAGGTAGGCAGCGGCGGGGCCGGCGGCACTTCCTGTCGCGACGTCTTCTACTTGTCCCAGGTTATCCCAGGTTCTCATTTCGCGGCCATCAATCGCAAGGACCAGGATAAACTTCGCGCCCAACGTTTCGAGCTGGGCCTCGAGATCGGTCCCGTTGATTTTCGCTCTCGCCAATGCCGCCGGCGAGACGGGGACGATCAGGTAAGGCAATCCCGTTGAGATGACTTGCGCATCCATTCCGCTGACGACATCCGTTGCGTGCAACCCGAGCCTGGCCAAGATTGGAGCCAACGCTGTGTCAGGAATACTGGCGCCCAGGATCGGCTTGCCTTGATTCATCTCGCACAAGTAGTGCGTACCTAGTTTGATGGTCGTGACCGGGATGTTTCCGTGAGGAAGCGAGAGCGCCCAGGAGCAAGACTCCGCCAAGGGAGCCTGAGTGCGATGAAGCACCGCCGCGGCGCCAAGAACGGGATGTCCGGCGAACGGCAGCTCCTCTTCGACTGTGAAGACGCGCGCCACGGCCCCGGAAGGCGAGATTGCCGAGAGAAATATGGACTCAAACTGCCTGAGCTCTTGCGTCAGCCGTTGCATGGCCGAAGTGGACCAATGCTCTGCATTCAAGAACACGGCCAGCCCGTTTCCGGTCAGCGAGCCTGTCGCGAAGACATCGACGTGGAACAGCGTCGGAGGAGATGTCATTGATGTAAAGTCGTTGCGCGCGCCCAAGCCTTCACCGCTCCATTCTCGAAGTACTTATCGCCAGTTATGGAAGTCATATGAAGAGAGTGGTATTTTTTGATTCTAAGTGGTTTGCATCTTACACCCCTCCCCTGGGCTCGTCAAACCTATCCAGATCGCATCGAGGGGCTGCGCGTCGTCTCTTTCCGGAGCGTCCGCGTCCTCGCCCGGCCGGGGGTGGTGCGCCCCGGAGGTCCGTCCTTTTTTCCGCGGGCGCGGATTTGTCGGCACGTAAATTGCTGCTCCGTCAAGTACCTGCGCGGGAGCGCGGACGCTCCCGCCTGCTATCCAAAGGAGGTCCCCCGATGGAAATCAACTGGCATCGAGACGTCGACGCGGCGTTACGCGAGGCGAGCCAGGCCGGCCGGCCGGTGCTCCTCGACTTCACCGCCGCCCCGATGTGAGGGGCATGCGCTCGGCTGGAGGCCGAGGTCTACCCCGATCCCAAAGTCGCCACCTTCATCACGCAGAATTTCATTCCGGACCGGGCTCACGTGAAGGAGCAGGGCGAGGCGTTCCAGCGTTTCGACGTGCAGTGGACGCCGACCATCCTCCTCCTCGATCCGAGCGGCACCGAGCGGTATCGCTTCGAGGGTTACCTGCCCGTGCCCGACTTCCTGGCCCAGCTGAGGCTCGGTCTGGCCCACGAGGCCAGGGCCCTCGGCGACTGGTCCCGGGCCGAGCGCCTCTATCGCGAGCTGGCGGACGATCCCGCGGCGGGCGAGGTGGCGCCCGAGGCGCTCTACTGGGCGGGCGTCTCGAAGTACAAGGCGACCGGAGAGGCCGGCGCCCTGGCCGAGACCGGCCAGGCCTTCAAGACGCGCTTCGCGGATAGCACCTGGGCGAAGAAGGCGTCGGTGTGGGCTGCGTGAGCGCGGAGGGTCCCGAGAGCTTCGGAGCAAGGACCTGAAGGACCAAAAGGACAGCAAGGACGCGAGATAGGCGCTTTATCGTCCTTTGGGTCCTTTGGGGTCCTTGTCAACCAGGAATGCACGCTCCTCGTAGGGGCGGCCCTGCGTGGCCGCCCTGGGTGGGGAATCTCCGATCGGGCAGAACCCCGCCCGCCCAGGGCGGCCACATAGGGCCGCCCCTACTTCCCAGGCTGCCAGAGCACTGGCCAGCCCCCCGCCTGGGTTACAATGCCCTCCGGTAGCGTCCTGTTGCCCCTTCTACCCCGATTTCCAGGAGCGCCGCTTTCAGGGAGTCAATCTTAGGAGCCCCATGGCCGAGCAATACATCTACGTAATGAAGGATCTGCGGAAGGTCTATCCGCCCAACCGCGAGGTCCTGAAGGATATCTGGCTGTCGTTCTTCCCGGGCGCCAAGATCGGCGTGCTGGGGCTGAACGGCGCCGGCAAGAGCACGCTGTTGAAGATCATGGCCGGCGAGGTCAAGGAGTTCGCCGGCGAGGCGTGGGCCGCCAAGGGGACCAAGGTCGGCTATCTCTCCCAGGAGCCGCGGCTCGATGCCGGGAAGGACGTCCTGGGCAACGTCGAGGAGGGGGTGGCCGAGACCCGGGCCCTGCTCCACAAGTTCGACGAGATCAACGCCAGGTTCGGCGAGGAGATGTCGGACGGCGAGATGGACAAGCTGATGGCCGAGCAGGCGCGGGTGCAGGACGCCATCGAGGCGGCCAACGCCTGGGAGCTCGACCGCACGCTGGAGATCGCCATGGACGCCCTGCGGCTGCCGCCGCCGGACGCCGACGTCGACAAGCTCTCGGGCGGCGAGCGACGCCGGGTGGCCCTCTGCCGCCTGCTCCTCCAGCGGCCGGACCTCCTGCTGCTCGACGAGCCCACCAACCACCTCGACACTGAGTCGGTCGCCTGGCTGGAGCACTTCCTGGCCGGCTATCCGGGCACGGTGGTGGCCGTCACCCACGACCGCTACTTCCTGGACAACGTGGCCGGCTGGATCCTGGAGCTCGACCGCGGCCAGGGCATCCCCTGGAAGGGCAATTACTCCTCCTGGCTGGAGCAGAAGCAGGAGCGGCTCGCCCAGGAGGAGAAGGCCGAGTCGTCGCGCCAGCGCACGTTGCAGCGCGAGCTCGAATGGGTGCGGATGTCGCCGCGCGCCCGCCAGGCCAAAGGCAAGGCCCGTCTCACCGCCTACGAGAAGCTGCTCGCCGAGGACCGCGAGTACGAGAAGCGGAACGATCCGAACGAGATCCACATCCCGGCCGGGCCCCGTCTCGGCGACCTGGTGGTGGAGGCCAAGGGGCTGCGCAAGGGGTATGGCGACAATCTACTCCTGATCGAGGATCTCGATTTCGCCCTGCCGCCCGGCGGCATCGTGGGGGTCATCGGCCCGAACGGCGCCGGCAAGACGACGCTGTTCCGCATGATCGTGGGCCAGGAGAAGCCGGACGCCGGGACGATCCGCATCGGCGAGACGGTGAAGATCGCCTACGTGGACCAGAGCCGCGACAGCCTGGACGGCGAGAAGCTGGCCTGGGAGGCGATCTCGGACGGCCGCGACGTGGTGACGCTGGGGAGCCGCGAGATCCCGGCCCGCTCGTACGCGGCGGCGTTCAACTTCAAGGGGTCGGACCAGCAGAAGCGGGTGAAGGACCTCTCCGGCGGCGAGCGTAACCGGGTGCATCTGGCCCGCACGCTGAAGGCGGGGGGGAACCTCCTGCTGCTCGACGAGCCGACCAACGATCTGGACGTGGACACCCTGCGGGCCCTGGAGGAGGCGCTCCTCGCCTTCGCCGGCTGCGCGGTGATCATCAGCCACGACCGCTGGTTCCTGGACCGCATCGCCACCCATATCCTCGCCTTCGAGGGGGAGTCCCAGGTGGTCTGGTTCGAGGGGAACTACGAGGCCTACGAGGCGGACAAGAAGCGCCGTCTTGGCGCCGAGGCGGACCAGCCGCACCGGATCCGGTACAAGAAGCTGACGAAGGCGTGAGCCCTCACTCCCCAACCCCTCTCTCCCCACCTCCCCCCCACCCCGCCGGGAGAGAGGGGCTTTAAGAGGGTGTCTGGAAAGTGGCGATTCCGTCTGGACCCACTGTAGAGACGCCCCGTGGGGCGTCTCTGGAGCGGCGACATCGGCTGTGTTCTCCCCGACGCCCCGCGGTCGCACTGTGCCAAAGGGATCGTTCTCTCCGCCTCGGAGACGCCCCACGGGGCGTCTCTACGGTGGAAATACCCCTTTCCAGACACCCTCTAAGACACTCTTCGGCTGATTTCTCCCTCTTCTCCCGTCAGGTCGGGGGGGAGGCGGGGAGAAGAGGGCCGGGGTGATGAGGGCCCACCTTGGCATCCTGGTTGCAACCATCTCCTGGCGTGAAGAGGCGGTGAAGCGGGCAAGGGACCTCGGCACAGCGCGCGCTGAGAAACTTCGAAGGCCGACGCTCCCCCCGCGCACCGTTGAGTGGGAGGGCGCCCATCGGGTGGCCTCCTGGCGAAACCCATCCCTAGGAGAGGAGCTCGATATGAAGCGCAAGATTCTGACTTTCGCGGCGGCGCTGGCCATCACGGCGGCCCCGGCCCTGTTCGCGCAGAGCACGTTGAACACGAATGCCCCGGGCCCGTCCCAGGAGACGAAGCCGGGCCAGACGAACAACAACCTGCAGAACCCCGGCTCGAACATGCAGCAGGCCCCGAACCAGCACGGGACCTATCAGGAGCACGGGACGGTCGAGGGTACGGCCAGTGAGAGCACGACCGGCACCACCGGCACGACTCCGGCTCCGGACACCACCGGGACCACCACCACGACCACCACGCCGCCTGAGACCACGACCACCACGACCACGCCGACGGACACCACCACTGGCACGATGAACAGCACGGATACCACCCCCAGTGGCACGACCGGCAGCTACAACAACAGCACCACCACGACGACCGACACGACCGGTACGTCCACCACGGCCGCTCCCTCGACCCTGCCGAAGACCGCGAGCGACCTGCCGACGGTGGCCCTGGCCGGCCTCCTGGCGCTGTGCGCCGCCTTCGCGGTTCGCTTCTACACGAAGCGGAATGCGTAAGGGAAGAGCCCCTTCTTACCGGACGTTCTGATCACCTGGCGCTCCGGCGCCAGGTGATTTTGTATCGAGGCCATGAAGAGCATCGCGATCTCCGTGAAGAAGAAGCCCGTCCTGCTCTGGCTCGAGCGCATCCTCTTTGTGGTGGCCCTCGTCTGCCTGGGCTCCTGGCTCTACTCCTGGATCGACGCCGCCTACTATCAGTACCGGGAGAACAAGCTCCTGGACGAATCCCTGAGCAAGGGCTCGGAGGCGCCGCCCTCGCCGGGCAAGCCGTCCGCGGCCGACACCGATTCGCTGGGCAGCTTCCAGCCGCGGGCCGTCCCCCGGCCGGCGCCGCCCCGAAAGCCTCCCCTGGAAGAGGGGGCGCTGGTGGGCCGCATCGAGATCCCCCGCCTCGGCATCTCCACGATCGTGCTCGAAGGGGTGGGCACCAGGACCCTGCGCCGCGGCGTCGGGCACATCCCAGAGACCGCGCCGCCCGGGACCGACGGCAATGTGGGGCTGGCCGCCCACCGGGACGGCTTTTTCCGTGGGCTCAAAGACATACGTAAAAATGACATCATCCGGCTCAGGACGCTGGACGGCTCCTATCAGTACCGCGTGGAGTCGACGGAGATCGTCACTCCCGAGGATACGCAGGTGCTGGCCGACACGGGCCTCCCGGAGCTGACGCTGGTGACCTGCTACCCCTTCTACTACGTGGGATCGGCCCCCAACCGGTTCATCGTCCACGCGCAGCGGGTGGAGTGAGGGGCAGCCGCACCTCGAATTCGCTCCCCTTCCCCGGCCCTTCGCTGCGGGCCTCGACGTGCCCGCCGTGCATCTCGACCAGGCTCCGCACCAGGGTGAGGCCGATCCCGAGGCCGGCGCCGGTGCGGTCGAGCCCCTGCTCACCCTGGACGAAGAGGTCGAAGATCCGCGGCAGGAGATCGGCGGCGATGCCGATGCCGTCGTCGCGCACGATCACCACCGCCTCGCCGTCCTGCCGCCGGGCCGAGATCTCGATGTGCCCCTGAGGGTCGGTGAGCTTCACGGCGTTGCGCAGGAGGTTGGTGAGCACCTGCTCGAGGCGGGTGGCGTCGCCGTCCAGCGGCAGCGGCTCGGGGGGCAGCTCGACCGCCAAGGTCTGCCCGCGGGCCTCGGCCAGCGGCCGGGCGCCCTCGGCCGCGTGCTGGAGGACCTCGTTGAGGTCGAGGGGCTGCCGCCGCAGCTCGACCTTGCCGCGGGTGATGCGCGAGACGTCGAGCAGGTCGTCCACCATGCGCACGAGGTGCTGGACCTGGCGCCGGATGATGGCGACCGGCCGGACCTGGGGCTCGGCGGGCCCGAGCTGCTCCAGCAGGTAGGAGGCGTTGGCGATCGCGCCGAGGGGGTTGCGCAGCTCGTGGGCGAGCATGGCCAGGAACTCGTCCTTGCGGCGGTCGGCCTCGGCGAGGACGTCGGCGCGGGCGCGCAGCTCGGCGGCCAGGCGCTCGCTCTCGGCCGTGCGCTCGGCCAGGCGGTCGCGCATCTCCTGGAACGCCGCGGCGAGACGGGCCACCTCGGCGATGCCGCTGGCGGCCGGGACCGGGGCCGCGAGGTCGCCGGCGGTCAGCGCGTCCACGGCGTGCGACAGGTCGCCCAGCGGGCGGGCGATCCGGCGGGAGGCGAAGATGCCGGCGGCCACGGTCAGGGGGATTACCAGCAGGAGCAGGCCGAAGGCGAGGTCGCGTCCCCGGCGCACCCCGGCGAGGGCCGAGGCCCGGGGCCGCTCGACCGCCACGACCCAGCCCAGGCGGGGGATCACGGCGAAGCCCACCACCCCCTCGCTCCGCTCGATCGTCTTCCCGGCGCGGATCGTCTGGTCCCAGTGGGCCGGCAGGGGCGCGACCGCCTCGCCTTCGATCAGCCGGCTCACCGCGGCGATCGGCCGGCCGAAGCCGTCGGCCAGCGAGACGTACGATCCCGGCCGGGTGATCCGCTGTCCCAGGAGGCGGGCGTCGAACGCGGCCACCAGCGCGCCGAGGTTCCGTCCGTCCTCACCCGGGATCGGCGCTCCGACCAGGAGGTAGTAGCGCTCGCCGGCCATGATCGGGGAGATCTCGACCTGGTTCTCCTCGCGGGCTCCGCGAGCGAGGGCGAGCACGGGGCCCGGCGGCAGCGCGGCTCCCGAGGTGGCGATCACCCGGCCGTCGGCGGAGACCGTACGGAGCGCGGCCACGTCGGAATAGAGCCGCTGGAAGACCGCCAGCAGATCCCCCTGCCCCTCGACGGTCATCGGCGACCGTCCGGCGGAGACCGCCAGGGTCGAGGTCCGGGCGCCGTTCCTCTCGATGAAATCGGAGACGCTCTGCGCCACCAGCCCCGCCTCGATCCGCTGGGCCGCGGTCACCTGGGTTTCGGCGAGCCGCTCCTCCTGGGCGGTGACGACCGCCGTCGCCAGGATGAGGGCGAGCGAGGTCGCGATCGCCAGGGTCAGGGCGAGCTGGGCCCGGAGGGCCGAGGTCTCGAGCGCCGCCAGCCGCCGGCTCACCCGGGGGAGGACGGCGATCGTGGCGCCGCCGCCGATGTAGAGGGCCACCCCCGTCCAGGACTGTCTCGGCAGCGGGACGAGGAATCCGAAGACCAGGAAGGTGATCCCGGCGAGCGCGTGGACGGGCCGGCTCCATCGCCGGGCCGCCGCCGGCGCGAGCTGCACGGCGACGAGGGGAGGGCCGAGCAGCAGGAAAGCGAGGCCGAATCCCAGGAGATAGCCCTGCTGAGGGCCCGGGAGGAAGCGGGTGAAGAGAGCGGGGGCTCCGGCCATCAGCGCTCCCACCAGGGTGGCGGAGAGGCCCATGAGAAGCCCGAACAGGTCGCCGCCCACGCCGGCCTCCGCCGGCCTGCCGCGCGGCAGCAGGCAGGCGGCGATGGTCCCCAACCCGAGGAGGCTGTAGATCAAGCCGCCCGACAGGGCGCCGACCTGGAAGAAGCTGCCGGCGAGCGCGAGCAGCGTCAGCCCGACGAAGAAGCACGCGACGCAGCCCTGCCATCGCCCGGGACGCAGCACCGTCACGGCCAGCAGCCCCACCCCCGAGGCGAGCGCGAGCGTCCCCCAGCCGAGCGCGTGAACGAGCAGGACCTCATAGGAGGGGGTCTGGAAGCGGTGGGGAGCGATGAGCAGAAAGGCGCCGAGGAACCCGCAGAAGAGGCTCGTCACCCACAGCAGGCTCTCCGGGGAGAGCCGGGCCAGTGAATCGCGCAGCGATGAACCTTCCTTCAAGATGCTCGTATCTCTCTGGACACCCGTGGGCTTAGAATGCCCCGACGATTTTTCTATGGACCGGAGGCGCGCCGGGGCTGCCGGCGCGCCGGAGGAATCTATGCCGACGCGACGCATCATGCTCCTGATCCCGGCTCTCGCCCTGACCCTGGCGGCCAGGACCCCCGCCGACACCACTCTACCCTCTTCTGGACCGCTGCTCGGATTCAGCAATGATCACGCCACCCGGCAGCGGGAGCTCGAGACGCGCTTCGACTCCCATCTCGACCCGGCGAGCATCCGCGAATGGATGCAGCGCCTCTCGGCGCGCCCCCATCACGTGGGCTCTCCCTACGACAAGGACAACGCCGAATTCATGGCGGGGCTCTTCCGGTCGTGGGGCTTCCAGACCCAGATCGAGCAGTTCAAGGTGCTCTTCCCCACGCCCAAGACCCGCCTGCTCGAGATGGTAGCCCCGACCCGCTTCACGGCCTCGCTCTCCGAGCCCCCCCTCCCGGAGGACCCGACCTCCGGCCAGACGACCGAGCAGCTCCCCACGTACAACGCCTATTCGATCGACGGCGACGTCACGGGCGAGCTCGTCTACGTCAACTACGGGGTCCCCAAGGACTACGAGGAGCTGGATCGCCGGGGGATCGACGTCAAGGGGAAGATCGTGATTGCCCGCTACGGCGGCTCCTGGCGGGGCATCAAGCCCAAGGTGGCGGCCGAGCACGGCGCCGTCGGCTGCATCATCTTCTCCGATCCGTCCGGCGACGGCTACTCCCAGGGGGACGTCTATCCCAAGGGGGGGTGGCGCTCGGACCGCAGCGTCCAGCGCGGCTCGGTGGCCGACATGCCCACCTACTCGGGCGATCCGCTCACCCCGGGCGTGGGCGCCACCGAGGACGCCAAGCGGCTCGAGATCAAGGACGCCCCGACGCTGACCAAGATCCCGGTGCTGCCGATCTCCTACGGCGACGCCCTGCCGCTGCTCAAGGCGATGTCCGGCCCGATGGCCCCCGAGGGGTGGCGCGGGGGGCTGCCGACCCCGTACCATCTGGGCCCCGGCCCGGCGCGGGTGCATCTCAAGCTGGCGTTCAACTGGAATCTCGCCCCCATTTATGACGTCATCGCCCGCATCCCCGGCGCCGAGCGGCCGGACGAATGGGTGATCCGCGGCAACCACCACGACGCCTGGGTGAACGGCGCGTCCGATCCCATCAGCGGCATGGCGGCCGAGCTGGCCGAGGCGCGCGCCCTGGGCGAGCTGGTCAAGAGCGGCTGGAAGCCGAAGCGCACGATCATCTACGCCGCCTGGGACGGCGAGGAGCCGGGCCTGCTCGGCTCGACCGAGTGGGCCGAGACCCACGCCGACGAGCTGCGCCAGCACGCGGCCGTCTACATCAACTCGGACAGCAACTCCCGCGGCTTCTTCGGCGCCGGCGGCTCCCACCAGCTCGAGACCTTCATCAACCAGGTGGTGCGCGACGTGCCCGATCCCGAGAAGGGGATCAGCGTCCTCGACCGCTCCCTGGCTGGCGACCTGCTCTACGGCTCCCCCGAGCGGCAGCAGGATGCGAAGTCCAAGTTCCTGCGCCTCGAGCCCCTGGGCTCGGGCTCGGACTTCACCCCCTTCCTCCAGCACCTGGGGATCGCGGCGCTCAACATCGGCTACGGCGGCGAGGAGGAGTACGGGCAGTACCACTCGATCTACGATTCCTTCGCCCACTACACCCGCTTCGTCGATCCGACCTTCCAGTACGGCGTGGCGCTGGCCAAGACCGGCGGCCGGATCGTCCTGCGCCTGGCGGACGCCGACGTCCTCCCCTTCGACCCCGACCGCTTCGCCACCGCCGTGAGCCGCTACGCCGACGAGGTCCAGAAGCTCACGGGGGACCTGCGCAAGCAGACGGAGGAGCGCAACCAGCGGCTCGACGACAAGGTCTACGAGGCGGTCGACGATCCGACCCAGAAGTGGTGGGTGGCCCCGAAGCGGCTGGATCGGGTGCCCTACCTGAGCTTCTCGCCGCTGGAGAACGCGGTCGCGGCGCTCAAGGCGAGCACCGCCGCCTATGCGAAGGCGATCGCCGCCGCCACGGCGGGGGGCAAGGAGCCGGCTCCCGAGGTGCAGGCGCGGCTGGACGACGTGCTGATGAAGGCCGAAAGGGCCCTGACCACGACCCAGGGCCTGCCACGCCGCTCCTGGTACGTCCACCAGATCTACGCCCCCGGCTTCTACACCGGCTACGGGGTGAAGACCCTCCCCGCCGTGCGCGAGGCGATCGAGCAGCGGCAGTGGCAGGAGGCGGAGCAGCAGATGAGCGTGGTGGCCGGCGCCATCGAGGGCTTCGCCAAGGAGATCGACCGGGCCACGGCGCTGCTGGGGGGAGCTCCGGCCGCGGCGGGGCAGTAAGCCGGGGAGGGATTTTCGTAGGGGCGGCCCTGCGTGGCCGCCCTGGGCGGGGGAATCTCGGCAAGCCCTCCTCCCGCCCAGGGCGGCCACATAGGGCCGCCCCTACAGGCCTCCGGTGGTGGTGGATCAGCCCGGATACTCGGGCGGGTCCTCCCCGTAGGTCGACTCGTACTCCATGTTGCCGTCCTTCTTGTGGACCTTCACCTGGCCGAGCTCCTCCTTGCGGGCTCGCTCCTTGGCGAATTCGACGGCCTCGTCCTTGGTCTCGAATTCCCGGCGAAACTCGGCGCGCTCCTGCGAGACCACCCACTTCTCGCCGGAAGAATTCGGGACCACGTGGTAGACAACCCTTTCCTTGGTGGCTTGGGCCATGGCGCCTATCCTCCTTTGCGGTAAGGAGATAGGGCAATAAATGTGCCAGGAGAAACTATCCGGTGCCCGTCGAGCCGAACCCGCCGTCCCCCCGGCCGCTGGTCTCCAGGGTGTCCGCCTCCTCCCACTCGACGGGCTCGACGCGGGAGATCACGAGCTGGGCGATGCGGTCCCCCCGCTTCAGGGTGCAGGGAGCGTCGCCGAGGTTGATCAGGATCACCCCCACCTCGCCGCGGTAGTCGCTGTCGATGGTGCCGGGGGCGTTGACGATGCTCAAGCCGTGGCGCAGGGCGAGGCCGCTCCGGGGGCGGACCTGCCCCTCCCAGCCGGGCGGGATCTCCAGCACGATGCCGGTGGGCACCAGCAGCCGCTCGCCGGGGCGCAGCACCAGCTCGCCCTCGACGGCGGCGCGGAGGTCGAACCCGGCGCTGCCGGGCGAGGCCTGGGTGGGAAGGGGAAGGTCGCGCGCGGCCGGCAGCCGGTGGATGCGTGCTTTCATCGCCCGTTGGTGGGGGGGACCTTCGGGGGCGGCGGGCCGCTCCGCGGCGGCGGCTGGCCGGGGCCCGAGCCGTTCTGGGGCAGGGATTGCTGCTGGTCGACCAGGTACATGGGCCGCCCCAGCCAGCGGGTGGAGAAGTTGGTGTTCATCCCCTGCTGGCTCGGATCGCCGATCCCTTGTAAGCCCGGGGCCTGTCTGCGCTGGCCGCCGTTGGGGATGAGGTCGAAAGTGAACCGCCACTCGTCGTAGCGCTGGTGGCCGTAGAAGACCAGGTGGGACGCCTTGGGGCTCTTGCTGTAGACGCCGACGATCGGTCCGATGGCGACCTCGTCCCCCTGCTTGGGCGTATTCAGCCCGTTGTCGTCCCGGCCGTCGTTGGGCTTGCCCTCCGGATCGTTCGGGTTCACGGGCTTGGTCTGCGGCCCCTCCGGATCCGGCCCTCCCCCGGCATGCAGCGGCACGCCCTGGCCCTGGAAGATCAGCCCCCACTTGCCGTTCTTGGTCATGGGGTCCTTCCAGAGCTGGCGGATGCAGCGAGGCTTGATCTCGATCAGCTCCTGCAGCTTGTTGGGAAAGCGCTGGAAGCGGAGGTGGAAGATGCGGATCGCCTCGGCGTACTGGAACCCCCGGAAGACCAGCTCCTCCTCCTTCTCGCGCTGGATCTCCGTGCTCATCAGCGGCATCATGGCCGCGATCATGATGTTGAGCACGGTGAGCGCGATGATCAGCATCACCATGTTGTAGCCCGCCTCGGACCGCTTCCGGGCGGGGTGGTGACGGCGGCGGCCGGGGGTCGAGGGGGTCATCACCACTCCTTGTACGGCGTGCCGTCCAGGGACTTGCCCGGCGCTCCGGAGTGGACGTCGACGATGCCCGGCTTGGCGGGGTCGGTCTCGGTCTCCGCCGGCGGATGGTCGGGATCGATCTCCTCGTAGACCGGGATCCAGGTGTCGGACCGCTTGGTCATCGGATCGATGGGCAGCGCCCGCACGTACTTCTCGGAGACCAGGTCGTCCAGGCTGGTGGGGTACTTCCCCTTGTCGCCGTAGTACTGGTCGATCATGTCGCGCATGGTGTGCAGGTTGTTCTTGAGCACCGATTCCTTGGCGCGGATCGGCACGTTCTTGAGCGCGGGCATGGCGATCGTGGCGAGGATGCCGATGATGGCGATCACGATGATCAGCTCGAGCAGCGTGAAGCCGCTCTGCCGGTTTTGACGTCTTTTTTGGGGAACAACGCGCATGGGGTGCCTCATTGCCTCACCACTTTCTGTAGAGGACGCCGTTCAGGCCCGCGCCTTTCGAGAGCGAGTAGACGTCGTAGACGTCCTCTCCACCCCAGGAGGTGGCGTCCCACGCGTCCTGGTAGCTGCGGAGGCCCCACTCGTCCTTGCCGGTCATCGGATCGACCGGGATCCGGCGGAGGAGCTTGAGCTTCTTGTTCACCTGGCCGACGAGCTGCACCCCCTCGACCAACACGTCCAGCTTCTTGGGGTACCCCTGGGTGTCGAGGTCCACCGGGATCAGGCCCGCGTCGCTGTAGCGCTTGTATTCGTCGATCGCCATGCGCATCTCGCGCAGGTCGCTCTTGAGCTCCGCCTCCTTCGCCCGCTTGGCGGTGAACTTGGCCACCGGCAGCGTGGCCATGGCCAGGACCGTGAGCACGGAGGCGACCATGACCAGCTCGGCCAGGGTGAATCCCGCCTCGCGGCGGCGGACCCGGGGCATTCCCGTGGAGCGCATCATCATCTCCTCAACAGGGTCAACGTCTCCCGGTGACGGATGCTTCCCGCTTTGGGGATGTCGGCGGCGGGGCCGCCCCCAGGACCTCGACCAGCGCCGGGCGGCTGCGCACGGCCATCGCCCGCAGCGAGGCGTCGAGCGCCTTGCCGTCCAGGCCGATCTCGCTGGGGCCGGTCCCCACGGCCCGGAAGGTGATGCGGGCGACGGTGCCCGTCCCCTTGACCCCCGCCACCTTGCCGAGCCGGCTGGCGCCGATCACCAGGTCGCCGGGCCGGCTGGTGTCGGACATCACCCGCGCCTCGCCGGAGCCGCCCAGGAAGTCGCCGGCCTCGACCTTCTCGATGGCCAGGATCTTGGGATCGAACAGCAGCGACATCGGCAGGTGGGAGACCGGCTGGCTGGCCTCCGCCTGGATGCGCACCTCGAAGGTGTCCCCCGGGCTCACGGTGAGCTTGGCCGGCGCCAGCCAGAGCCGCACGGCGGCGGCGGTCGAGCTGGCCGTGGTGACCGCGGTGGCCTTCTCCGCTCCCGCCAGCGACGCCGCGCGCACCGCGAGCGACGCCGTGCCGGAGGCCGTGCCCTGGGAGACCAGGCCGGTGCCGCCGGGCGGCTGCTCCGGCGGCGGCGGTTGCGGCGTGCCCGGCGCGGGCGCCGGCGGCTGGAAGATGTTGGACGGCGGCGCCACCGGCACCAGGTTCACCCCGCCCGGCGGCTGCTGAGGCTGCGCCGGATTGTTGGGCTGGCCGGGAGGGGCGTTCGGCGCCTCCACGCCGGTCTCGCCGTTCTCGCCCGGGCGCAGGCCGCGGGGGAGCCGCTGCAGGCGGCGGCGGATGGCGTCCTGGATCTCCTCCGGGGTCCCCTCGCCGCTGTCGAACGGCCCCTCGACGTCGGACTCGACGCGCGGGCTGCCGCCGCGGAAGGTGATGTTCTGCTCGGTGCCCACCCAGATCGGCAGCAGGTCCTCCTGGGTGATCTCGGCGTTGCGCACGATGTGCGGGGTCATGGTCAGGATGACGTCCGTGCGCGCCGCCTCCTGGTGCTTGTTGGAGAACAGCCGCCCGAGGAGCGGGATGTCCGACAGCCCGGGGATGCCGCGGTCGGTAGTGCTCTCGTCGGTGCGGATCAGGCCGGCGAGGAAGTTGGTCTCGCCGTCCTTGAGGCGGATCACCGAGTCGATCACGCGGGTGCCGATGATCGGCTGCGACTCGCCGTTGGCCCCCGCCACGTTGCCGTTGAGGTTCGAGACCTCGATCTTCATCTTCAGCGTCACCTCCTGGTTGTGGTGGACGCGGGGCTCGAGCTCGATCTTGATGCCCACGTCCTGGTACTGGAAGGAGGTGATGGGGATGATCCCCCCGGAGTTGCCGGCGTTCTGGGTGTTGAAGGTGGTCAGCGGGATCGGCACGCGATCGCCGATGGTCAGGTTCGCCTTCTCCCCCTCGCTGATGCGCAGCTGGGGCTTGGCCAGCAGCTGAGCGTCGGTGTTCTGCTTGACGAAGTTGTAGATGAAGTTGGGCAGCGTCAGGAACCAGTTGCTCTGGTTGATGAACTGGAGGTCGGAGAGCCGGATGCCCGACGGCGCGCTCGAGCCGCCGCCGGTGCCGCCGGTGCCCCCCGTGCCGCCGGTGGAGGTGCCGCTCGACGGCACGCTGAGCGTCTGGGTGATCGAATAGCTCGACAGGGCCACCCCGAGGTCACGCAGCTTCTGGCTGTTGATCTGCAGCAGCTCGATGTCCACCACCACCTCGGCCTTCGACTTGTCGTTGGCCTCGATGATCCGCTCGGCGACCTTCACCTTGTCGGCGGTGTCGCGCAGGATGATGGCGTTGAGCTGCTCGTTGGTGGCGATCTTCCGCGCGTCGATCAGGCTGCGCAGGATGGTCAGCGTCTCCTTGAGGTCGGCGTTGGAGAGGAAGAACGTCTGGATGACCAGGTCCTCGTAGGTGCGCCGGTTCTGCGGCGTGTCCTGGGCGATGATGATCGAGTGCTCGTCCATCACCTTGTAGAAGTGGCCGGCGGCGCGCATCAGGGTCTCCAGCGCCGCCTGGGCGGTGACGTCCTTGAGGTCGATGGAGATCTCCTGGTCGCGCAGGTTGGGATCGAACAGGACGTTGATCCCGAACGCCTGGCCGAGGGCGCGGTAGATCGAGAACAGCGACACCGGCTGGGGGAACTCCAGCGAGATCGGCTTGTCCGAGCGCGGGTTGAGCACCGGCGGCTGGGGCCGGGCGCCGCGCGCCTTCTGCTTCATCTGCTCGATGGTCTCGACGCCGTGCCCCTGCTTCTCGGCGATGTACTGGCGGTGCACGTGCTCGAGCTGGACCTGGGCGTACTGGTTGGTGGGATCGAGCTGCACCGCCTGCTGGTACTCGACCAGGGCGCGCTCGATCACCCCCGCCTTCTCGAACTCCTTGCCCTTCTCGAAGTGCAGCTGCGAGGCCTTGATCTTGGCGCGCATCAGGGAGGCCTGGTACCGGATGTTGGCCGGGTCGGCGTCCACCGCCTTCATGTAGGCCAGCACGGCCTCGTCCCATTGCCCGAGCTCCGCGGCGATCTCGCCCTGACGGTAGCTGGAGTGGCTGGTGCTGCAGCCGGCGAGGACCCCCAGCACGAGCAGGGGGACCGACAACCGAACGGTGAGATCACGCATCATCCAGGATTTCCTCCAGGGTTGCCGCCCACCGGTCCTTGACCTGGGCGGCGAGGGGTCACGCCGACACGCTTCGGGGGCACGGTCGGGAAGCCCACGAAGCTGATATCCACGGATTCGTAGCCGATGTGGGCCACGACAAATTTGTTGTCGATCACTTCACCTTCCTGCTTGTTGAAAATCTGTTTGCCGTTGGTGAACACGGCGATCTGCCGATCGGGCGGGCCGAAGCGGCCCAGGTACTGCAAGTTGAACTCGGGCGGATGGGGCTTCGCCGCCTCGATGGCCGCCAGGCGCGCGGCCTCCTCGGCGCGGCGGCGCGCCTCCTCCTCGGCCCGGCGCTGCGCCTCCAGCTCCTCCTTGGTCGGCACGTGCGGCGGCGGCGGCGGGGGCGGCGGCGGATCGACGAAGCGCCAGGGGTCGCGGCCGGCCTGCGACTCACCGGGCACGCGTTCGAGATCCGCCATGCGCAGCACCGCCACCCGGTCGCCCGGCTTGGCGCCCTGGTGGGTGGTGACCACGCGGCGGCCCGGCCGCGACGGCTCGTCCCCCTCGGCGTCGACGGACCGCCGCTGGACGGTGGGGCCGGCGGTCTCGCCGCCCCCTCCGAAGCCCAGCATGGGGCCCAGATAGTGCCAGAGGGCGACCAGCGCCACGAAGCCCAGCGCGTAGAGCAGGTAGCGCCGCCGCGGATTGCCGTTCATGGGGCGCCTCCGGGAGCGGGGCCCGCGGACGCCGGTCTGGACGCCGGCGCCGGGGCCGCGTCGGCGTCGTTGGCGAACAGGGTGGAGAGCGAGAGGTCGATGCGCAGCTCCTGACCCTCGGCGTTGTTGACCACCGTGGCCTCGTCGATGGTCAGAAACGAATGCGAGGTCTCGAGCAGGGAGATGAATTTGCGCAGCTCGGCGTAGGTCCCCCCGACCGAGAAGACGAACGAGCGCTTGATCAGGTTGTACTCCTGGATCTCCTCCTCGGGATAGGTGATCGCCTTCGGCACCAGCCCGGCCTCCCGGGCCAGCTTCTTGACCTCGGCGGTGACGCTGGTCAGCCGCTGGCTGCGGGTCGACAGGCGGTCGGCGTAGAGCTGCTCGACCTGGGCCTCGTTGGTGCGCACGCGCGCGATCATCGTCGCCGCCTGCTGGCTCCTGTCCGTGAGCTCCTTGTGCTGCTGGGCCAGCTCCTTCAGCCGGTCGTCGAGCGACTCGATGCGGCCGGCGTAGCCCAGCTTGTAGACGGCGAACGCCCCCGCGTTGGCGAGGAAGAAGAGCAGGGCCGGCACCCAGACCCACAGGCGCTGGCGCCAGATCTCGCCCGGCGCCCTCACGGCTTCCCTCCCGCCGGCGGCTGGGCGTGCAGGGACGCGTGGGGGGCTCCCGGAGCCGGCTTGGGGGCCGCGGGCTTGCCTGCGTCGGAGGAGGGCATCGGCAGCTCCTCGATCTTCGGCGCCGGGCCGGCGCCCGGGGTAGCGCCCGGGGCCGCGGTAGCGGCGGCCGGCGGGCCCGGGCGGTATTGAACGGAGATCTCGAACTTCAACGTCTTCCCGTCTTCCTCCCTCTCCTCACGGGCCAGATTGGCGTCCGTGAACGGGGGCTTGAACAAACTGTCTACGAATGAGAGCAGCGCTTCGTCACTGCGGGTCTCGCCGGTGATCAGCAGCGGCACCAGGTCGCCGCTCACCCGGGCCGGGCGGCGCGCGGACGCGCCGCCCGCGCGCTGGAGCTGGCGCTCGGCCTTGTCGCCGGTCAGCGGGGCGAGCCGGTTCAGCCGCACGTCGTTGGGCAGCCGCTCGGCGATGCGGTCGAGGAGCCGGCTCCAGGAGAAGGTGCGCTCCGCGATCTGCTTGTTGAGGAAGTCGACCTTCTGGTTCTGCGCCTCCAGGTCGAAGCCGTCGAGCGTCTTCTGGAGCCGCGCCATATACGCGCGCTGGCGCTCGATCTCGCCCTCGCTGCGGGCGATCTGCTCGCGCTTGTCGGCCGAGCGCGCGCGGTAGCCCAGGAATTGCCAGAGGTCGACCAGCAGGAGCGCCAGGCCCAGCAGCCAGAGCAGCAACGCCACCCGCACCACCGGCCGGCTGTTGAGGAACGGCCGGCGGGCGAGGTTGAGCGGCTCCACGCGCTCCGGGGGCGGCGCCAGCGATACCGCCGGTGAGGCGGCCGGTGAGGCGGCCGGCGCCGGGCGGAAGGGGAGCTCCGAGGTGCCGGGCGTCACGTCTTCGGGGGCCATCGGATTCACGCGACCTCCTGGCGGGCGGCGCCGATCATGGGAGCGAGGCTCCGCCAGGGGGGCACGCCGGGCTCCTCGGCGCGCAACGGCGGCAGGTGGCGGCCGTCGACCGGAGCGGCGGGCCGGCCGAGCCCCTCCTCCAGGCGATCGAGCCAGGCCGGCTCCAGCTCGGGGGGAGAGAGCAGCAGCACCGAGCCCAGCGTGGCGCCGGGGAAGTGCTCGTCGAGGAAGTTGCGGGTCAGCTTGAGGTCGCGGCCGACGAAGCCCGCCCGCGCCGCGTCCGGCAGGTTGCCGGTGAACCCCTTGTAGCGGTGGAGCACCGGCTCGCCGCCCCGCGCGAAGATCAGGGTGTACCCCTCGTCGCCCACCAGCACGAGGGCCGAGAAGGCGCCGCCCGGGGCGGGCTGCACGGCGGAGAGCAGGGAGAGGCTGGCGTTCGAGATCTTGCCGACGCGCACGCCGGCGGCGGCGAAGGCCTCCTCGATCTGCGCCAGGAGCTGCTCGACGGCGAAGCCGAGCAGCAGCCGCCGCGGCTCCTCCTGACCCGGCACGGGGGAGACCTCCGTGGCGTCGACCCGCAGCTCGTCGATGCGGAAGGGGACCAGGCGCCGCAGCTTCCAGCGCAGGACCTCATCCAAGGCGGCGGCCTCCTTCGGCAGGTCGCCGCTCTCGGTGAAGGTGACGCGCAGCCAGGTGTCGGGCAGCACGAGCGAGGCCTCGCGCGCGCCGCCGGGGATGGCCTTCACCATCCCCGCCACCAAGTCCCGGAAGCCGATGGGATCGCGCAGCGGCCCGCCCAGGGGGCCGTGCTGGAACGGATCGCGCGGCAGCTCGACCTCGCGGAAGGCGCGCAGGCGGAAGCCGTGGCGGTCGCGCGCGAATTGCCCATAGCGCAGCCGCTCCTCGTCCAGCGAGAAGACGTGCGGCGGCGGCGGGATCGGATCGAGCCCGAGCAGGCGCTCAATCCACGAAGGTAACTTTGTTGATCTCACGCAGCGTCGTCACTCCCCGGAAGACCATCTCGAGCGCCGACTCGCGCAGGAAGGTCATTCCTTCTTCCTTCGCCGCCCGCTTGATCTCCGAGGCGGGCCGGCGGTCCAGGATCAGCTCCCGGATGTGATCCGAGAGGTCGAGCAGCTCGGAGACGGCGACGCGGCCGTGGAAGCCCGTGCCGTTGCACTCGATGCACCCGCGCCCCTCGTAGAAGGTGAAGCCCGAATACATCGCCGGATCGAGGCCGCTCTCCTCCAGATTCTGGTTGGAGAGCGGCGCCGGCTGCTTGCAGTGGCCGCAGATCTTGCGCACCAGGCGCTGCGCCAGCACGCAGTTGAGCGCCGACACGAAGTTGTAGAGGTCGACGTTCATGTTGAGGAAGCGGCCGATCACGTCCACCACGTTGTTGGCGTGCACCGTGGTGAACACCAGGTGGCCGGTGAGGGCCGACTGGATGGCGATCTGCGCCGTCTCCTCGTCGCGGATCTCGCCCACCATCACCTTGTCCGGGTCGTGCCGCAGGATCGAGCGCAGGCCGCGGGCGAAGGTGACCCCCTTCTTCTCGTTGACCGGCACCTGGGTGATCCCCCGCAGCTGGTACTCGACCGGGTCCTCGATGGTGATGATCTTGTCCTCCGAGGACTGGATCTCGGAGAGGCAGGCGTAGAGCGTCGTCGTCTTGCCGGAGCCGGTGGGGCCGGTGACCAGCACCATGCCGTAGGGCTCGCGGATGAACTTGCGGAGCTTGCGCATCGTCTCCTCGTCAAACCC
>DASXJP010000339.1:0-13099 GCA_036497345.1 Thermoanaerobaculia bacterium | reverse complement strand
GTCAGCTCGCCGAAGACGGGGTGCACGCCCGCGGCGGCCTCCGCCGCCCGCGCGGCCTCGGCGGCGGGATTCTCGGTCACCGGCTCCCCCGGCGGGCCGCCCACGCCCACCACCGGCGCCTGGGGTGGACGGGTCAGGCTTCCGCCCTCCTCCCGCCACCCCTGCGCGCCGATGAGCGGCACGAAGCGGACGCCGCCGAGATCCTCGCGGACATGGGTGCCGTCCGGCCGCCGGCGCACCCGCACGAGGCTCTGGGTGCGCGGCTCGGGTCCGATGGGGATCACCAGCCGGCCGCCGGGCGCGAGCTGATCGAGCAAAGCCTGGGGCACCTCGGGCCCGCCCGCCGCCACCACGATGGCGTCGTAGGGGGCGTGCTCCGGCCAGCCGAGGGTGCCGTCACCGTGGATGACGTGGACGTTCGCGTAGCCGAGCCGCGCCATCCTCTCCCGGGCCTCGCGAGCGAGGGATTCGTGGCGCTCGAGGGTCCAGACCTCGCGGGCGATCCGCGAGAGCACCGCCGCGGCGTACCCGGAGCCGGCGCCGATCTCCAGCACCTTGTCCCCGGGCTGAAGCTCCAGGGCCTCCGCCATCAGGGCCACGACGTAGGGTTGCGAGATCGTCTGCTCCTGGCCGATGGGGAGCGGCGTATCGTCGTAGGCGAATTCGGCCAGCCGCTCGGGGAGAAAGGCCTCGCGGGGCACGGTCCGCAAAGCCTCCAGCACCCGCCGGTCGCGCACCCCCCGGGCCGCGATCTGGCGGTCGACCATCTCCTGGCGCAGGGTTTCGAAGTCGAGAGAGGTCATCGTGTCCATGCTACTCCTCCCTTCCGCCGGAGAAGGTTGCATCGAGCGTGCCGGACGCGCGATAGAATCCTGCTGATTTTTTCAGGAGAGCTTCATCCATGAATTCGTCCCCCCTGTCAATTCTCGGATTCCTGCTGCTAAGCGCGCCGGCGCTCGCCGGAGACGTCTACAGCTTCACCATCGACCGGAACGACAACGAAATGCTGCCCACGGCCGGGCTCGCCGCCGATCCGGGCGTCGCCAAGGGGACGGTGACCGTCGACGGCAGGAAGTACCGGGTGGAGCTCGCTCCGGACCCGGAATCGGCTCGCCCTTACGATGTGCTGGTTTCCAATGACGGCGGTGATCATGAGATCGCCCTGAGCCTCCACGGCCATACCTATTTCGAGCCCGAAAAGCCCAAGCTCACCTCGCCGCTGTTCTACCTGCTGCCCATAGCCGGCGACCGCACCGTGAGCCGGGTGACGATGACCGCCTTGGCCCAACCCGAAGAGGTGTCCGGAGCCCCGGCCCAGCGGCATGAGATCAAGCTGTCGTACGACATCACCCTGGTGATCCCGCCGCCCCCCAACATGCCCTCCGGCAAGGGGAAATCGGAAACGGTCCACGGTAAAGTCAGCGTCGACGCGGTCTACTGGCTGACGGAGGGCGAAACCCCCGTGCTTCCGAAGCTCCTGCGGCCCGCTCTCCATACGGGCTTTCCCGAGGTCGACGCCAAGCTGGACCGCGCGCTCGCGGCTCTCCAGGGTACCCCGGTGAAACAGCAGGTCACCATCACCACCACCGGCGACCAAGGCACTGAATCGCGAACGGTCACGCGCACCGTGATGCTGCAGAATCACAAGAAGCGGGAGACCAAGGCGTCGCTCTTCGAGATCCCGGCCGGCTTCAAAATGCACGAGCCGGAATTTTCTAGACCGGGAATGCGGGTCGTGCCGGACTAGGGCGCCGCGGGAGGAAGCGAAGCATGGAAGAGCGTGACGCGGTGGTCGTGGGGGCGGGGCCCAACGGGCTCGCCGCCGCGATTGTGCTGGCGCGGGCCGGCTGGTCGGTCGAGGTCTTCGAGGCGGGCGACACCGTGGGGGGCGGGGTCCGCTCGGCCGAGCTGACTCTTCCCGGATTCGTCCACGACGTCTGCTCGGCGATTCATCCGCTCGCGGTGGGTGGGCCGTTCATCCCCAGCCTCTCCCTCGAACGCTATGGCCTGCGCTGGATCCATCCCCCCTTTCCGCTCGCCCATCCGTTCGACGACGGCACGGCGGCGGTCCTCGCGCGAGGATTCGCGGAGACCGGCGAGAGCTTCGGCGAGCCGGAGGACGGCCGCGCCTGGGAGCGCCTGTTCCGGCCGTTCTCCGACCACTGGACGGAGCTCGCCCCCGACCTCCTGGGTCCCCTCGGGCTGCCGCGCCACCCCTTCCGCATGGCCCACTTCGGGCTGGTGGGAATGCGCGGCGCCACAGGGCTCGCGCAGAGCCGCTTCCGCGGCTTCCGCGCCCGCGCCCTATTCGCCGGTCTCGCCGCCCACTCCTTCCTGCCCATCGAGCAGATCCCCACCGCCGCCTTCGGGCTGATGATGGGCGTCACCGGCCACGCCGTGGGCTGGCCCCAACCGGAAGGGGGCGCTCAGCGGATTCCCGACGCCCTGGCGGCGCTACTGCGCGACGAGGGGGGCGCGATCCACACCGGCCGTCTGGTGAAGACCCTCGCCGAGCTCCCCCGCGCCCGCGTCTATCTCTTCGACCTCACGCCGGCCCAGCTCCTGAGGATCGAAGGCATCCGCTGGCCCGAGAGCTATCGCCGCCGGCTCCGCCGCTACCGCTATGGCCCGGGGGTATTCAAGGTCGACTGGGCCCTCTCGGAGCCGATCCCCTGGCGGGCCGAGGCCTGCCGGCGGGCCGGGACGATCCACCTCGGCGGCCCCATCGAGCACGTGGCGGCCTCGGAGCGGGCGGCCTGGGAGGGGCGCGATCCCACCCGCCCCTTCACCCTGGTCGGCCAGGCGACCCTGTTCGACCCCTCGCGGGCGCCCGCGGGCCAGCACACGGCCTGGGCCTATTGCCATGTCCCCAACGGCTCCACGGCCGATTTCACGGCGCTGATCGAGAACCGGATCGAGCGCTTCGCGCCCGGCTTCCGGGAGGTGGTGCTGGCCCGCCATACGAAGAATACGGCCCAGCTCGAGGCCTACAACCCCAATCTGATCGGCGGGGACATCAACGGCGGCGCCGCCACGCTCACGCAGCTCTTCACCCGTCCGGTGGCGCGCCTCGTCCCCTACTCGACGCCCGACCCGCGGGTCTACATCTGCTCGTCGAGCACCCCGCCTTCGGGAGGCGTGCACGGCATGTGCGGGTATCATGCGGCGCGGGCGGCCCTCAGAGCCAGCCACGGAGCTGGCCTATAATTTCCTCGTGGATACGACGGACACGGTTATCGCCCAGAGGATCGACGAGATTGCCGCCATGGTCCGGCGGATCTCGGAGACCGAGAGCGCGGGAAAGATCCTGGCGGTCTTCCTGTATGGCAGCGCCCTGAGCCGGCTCTTCCGGTCCGACAGCGATCTCGACATCGCGGTCCTGGACAGCCCCGAGAACCCCCTCGACTGGTCCGCTCAGAGGTTGTGAAAAAATTGGCTCAACGCGGGTTTTGGCGCCGCTAAGTCTTTTGTTTTCAATGGCCCGATTTCGCCATAGCCAATAAATTCACAAGCTCTCAGGCAAAGCTCATGGACCGCCTGGAGCGGGCAACGGGGCATGGAGTCGACCTCCGGATGCTACGCGAGAGCAGCCTTTCTCATCAGGCGCATGTGATCGACGAGGGACGGCTCGTCTGGACGAGAGATCCGGACGAAGTCGAGCGGTATGTCCGGGAAGCCCGCACGGCGGCCCGCCAAGGCCGTGCAGGCACTGAGTCCCGGTGGTCTCAGATCCTCGACCGCCTCGCGAGAACGGCGGCGGCGCGCTGATGGCCTTCACCTGACCGACTTCGATCGGTTTCTGTCTCTGATTGCCCGCTGGTTGAGCGTCAAAGAGTAACGTCCGCTTTCCGCACCGCGAACACGATGTGCTCCAGCTCCCAGATCCGGATGCGCTTCTCCGGCGTCATCCCCAGCTTCCGGGCCACCCCCTGGGAGGGGAGGTTCTCGGGGCGGATCAGCGAGATGACGCGCGGGTGGCCCAGGGTGCCGAAGGCCCAGGCCCGGACCCCCAGCGCGGCCTCGCCCGCCAGCCCCCGGCGCCAGAAGGGGCGGTGGATCAGGTAGCCGATCTCCGGCTCCCTCACCCCGTCCACGAGCTGCGTCAGCAGCCCCACCTGCCCCAACGGCTCCCCCGTGGCGCGGTCCTCCACCAGCCAGAGGCCGTGCCCATCCAGCGCGTAGCGCTCGCGCTGGCGCTCGAGCCAGGCCCGCGCCTCGTCCCGCGAATAGACCTTGGGATAGAAGCGCATCACCTCCGGATGGCCGAGCATCGCGGCGACGAAGTCGAGGTCGTCGAACGACATCTCGCGCAGGGCGAGGCGGGGGGTCTCGAGGATCGGCGCCATCAGCGCTTCAGGTGCGACTCGCTGAGCTCCTCGTAGATGAGCCACTTGCCCGTCGCGTCCGGGCCGACCAGCATGGAGACGGGGCTCGAGACCTTCTCGATCGAGGAGTAGCGGGTGACCTTGATGCGCACCTTGCCCCCCTCCACGCTGTAGGTGTCGTTGGTGTAGTTGCTGACGTCGCCGATCTGGCGGGCCTTGTTCTTCATGTAATCCCGCAAGATCTGCTTGTACTTCATGACCGGGACCGTCGCCGGGACGACCTTGCCGTCCGGCATGTACCGGGTGTTCTTGATCGTCGCCTGGTCCGCGTACAGATCGGCGATGGACGGATCGAACGCGTGCTCCATCTCGACGTAGTGCTGGAAGAACGTCTTGGCCTTGGGGATCAGGTCCCCCTGGGCGGACCCCTTGGGAGTGGTGGTCTTGGCGGCCTCTACGACTTGGCAGAGGGCGAGCAGGGCGAGGACGGCGATCGAGGCTCTCTTCATGGGATCTCCTGGCGAAAAATCGACGGACGGGAGATTCTAGCGGAGATCCGGAGCCCTTCACCGCGCCTCGTCCAGGTCGGCCCGCAACCGGCCGGCCTTCACGGCCTTGACGAGCGCCGCGTGGTCCCGCTCGGTCTGGTCGGCGTAGGCGAGGGCGAAAGCGCCGACGGCTTGGTCGAAGCGGTCGTTGCCGCCCAGGTAGCCGGCGATCCGTGCCGCGTCGCCCGAGCGGGCGTGGGCGCGGGCCAGGGCCCGGCCGCAGAAGCCGGCGTAGGTGGCGAGCTCAAGGTTGGACATCCCCTCGACGCTCACCGACACCTTGCCGTCCCGGAGCTGGCGGCAGTAGTAGCCGCGCCCCTTCCCGTCCCGCGACCAGCCGAGGAAGACGTCGCTCGCCGACTGCATGAGGCGCTGCCCCTGGACCACCCGCTCACCCTGATTGGCGTACGGGCTCTCGCCCGCGAACGGCGCGAGCACGGAGCGGCGCGCCTCCTTGATCTGCAGGAAGAGCGGCTCGCCGTCGTCGTCCAGCAGCAGGGCCACGGCGCAACGGGTGCCCACGCTCCCCACGCCGACCACTTTCATCGCCACATCGGCGAGATGAAAGCGGTCGAAGAGCACCCGGCGCTCCGGGTAGAGGCTCTCGCGGAAGCCCTGGAGGAACGCCGCAGCCTCGGCTTCGGCGGTATGGGAGTGATAGATCTTCGGCGGCTCGTCCACGATCCGCAGCCTGCCCCGCTGATCCTCGGCAGTCTTTGGAAAAATCTTGGCTGCCGGGCGGTCACGGCCGGCGTGTCCATGCCGGGCCAGCACAGGGTGGCCGGCGGGACCGCGCACCGACTCGGCGACCTTTTCGAGGTCCAGCCGGGCATACCAGACGTCGAGCGCCGTCATCCGCGCCAACCGGCCCATCATCTCCCGGTAGGCGGCCACGGTCGAGCGCGCCGCGGCGGCGCAGTCGCGGTCCGGGTGCTGGAGGGACCGGCCGGCCACCGCCACGCTGGCCGCCAGCCGCTTGACGTCCCACTCCCAGGGGGCGGCGAGGGTCTCGTCGAAATCCGTGATGTCGAAGACCAGCCGGCGCTCGGGGGTGTCGAAGCCTCCGAAATTGAGCAGATGGGCGTCGCCGCACGCCTGCACGCGGAAGCCGGTCACCGGCGTGGGAGCGAGGTCCGCCGCCATCACGGACGCCGCGCCGCGCAGGAACGCCAGCGGCGAGGCGTACATGCGCCCGTAGCGGATGGGCAGCAGCTCCTTGAGCCGGCCGCGGCCATCCTGGCGCAGGATGGCGACCGGATCCCGCCGCCCCGGCTTCCAATCGGCGCACGACGAGCGGGGGACCTGCTTCCGCAGCGCCCTCCCGGCGCTCAGACGCTCGGCCCGCGGCAGGCGGCCATCCGTGGAGGGAACGGCCATTCCGCTATTTTACGTCCAGGAACAGCTCGTTGCGGCGGATGAAGGCGTCCATGAGCACGAACAGGTACGGATCCCGCCGCTGGCTCCGGTAGACCCTGAGCACCCGCAGCTTGGCGGCCTCGTCCGCGGGCGCCATGGGGAACAGGAGCCAGTGGAGGCCGGCGAAACGGTCGGGCGGCAGCAGGGGGAGACGGGCCGCCTTGCGAAACGGCGAAGGGAAGTGACGGGCGTGCACCAGGTAGCCCAGACGGCGCGGCCCGAAGAGGGTGCGCCGCAGCAGGCGCAGGGTGAGCCGGCCCGTGGCGCTGTGGTCCGGATGGGCGTCGAAGAGCACGGGGGAGAGCACGATCGTGGGCCGGGTCTTGTCGAGCACCGTCCGCAGGTCCTTCTCCAGGTTGTCCAGCCGGTATTCGGCGCCGGGCGAGACCGCCTCCTCGTATGGCACGGCGGTGCGGCCGGTGCCGGGCGAGCGGATCACCGTCCCGGGATTCTCCAGCATCGGCCGGATGCCGCGGTCGGGATAGCCGAGGAAGTAGAGATGGCCGCGCGGTACCCCCAGGACCGCCATCGCCGCGATCGCCTCCTGGATGCGGAGCCTCCCCTCGGCCAGGTAGTCCCGCTCGCCGGGACGCAGGGTGAAGTCCATGATCTCGGCCGAGGTGCGGTTGCAGTCTCCCGAGGTGACGTAGACGACCGAGACCTCGGCGCCGCGCCGCAGGCTGGCCGCGGCGTAGCCGGCGGCCGCGATCGCCTCGTCGTCGATGTGCGGGGCCACGATCAGCACCCGCTCCCCTCTGGCCGGCGGATCGAGGAGCGGCCCGCCTTGCGTGGTATTGCGATGACCCCAGCCGTAGAGGGCCGCGGCGGCCAGGCCGCAGGCCGCGATCAGGGCGGCGAGCCCCAGGAGCCTAGATCTCTTTCCCATAGACGATCTTCCACTCGCGCTCGCCGTTCCCCGGAGGAGGCTTGAAGGCGGGCTGGCGGCCCAGCGGACGGAAGCCGAGCCGCTCGAAGAAGCGGCGGCCCGGATGGTTGGTCTCGTAGACCACGGCCCGCACGCCGGGGAGCTCGCGGCGGCGCGCCTCGTCGAGGAACCTTTCCACCAGGCGCCTCCCCACGGCGCGGCCGCGCGACTCGGGCAACAGATTCACGTGCAGATGGCCGGGAAATTCCTCCTCGTCCGGAGCCTCGGCCCGCCGCGCCGCGGCCACGAAACCGGGGAGGTCCGCCAGCAGGCGCCAGAGGCTCCGCCGCCAGAGCAGGCCGCGGCCGAGAGCGCGCGCCACGGCGCCGGGGACCACCCGCCAGGCCTGGACGCGCTGGAGCCGCCCGCGGTCGAAGCCGCCCGCCAGATAGCCGACCACGCGGCCCCGCCGCTCGGCCACCCAGACGCTGTCGGCCGCGAAATCGGTGTAGGCGCGGACCATCAGGTCCACGAAAAGATGGGGATCGATCAGCGCCTCCTCCGCGTCGCCGTAGGCGGTCGAGCGGCAGATCTCCCGCACCGCCTGGCGGTCCCTCGGCTCGTACCGGCGGATCTCGAAGGCGTCCTCCATCTCCTCGGGAGCTTACCTCCGGAGCTCCCCTGCCAGGTCCTCCGGCAGCACCCAGTCGGCGCGGCCGATCCTCTCCCAGGCGAACAGGGGGACGAGATCGGCCGGCCGGCAGGGCTCGGAGCGGTCGAGCAGGCCGAGCGAGAACGCCAGATAGCTGGCCACCGCCGCGGGCGCCACCCCCGCCTCGCGCAGGGAGCGCAGGGTGAGCCCCTGGTCCCGTTTGGAGAGCTTCTCCCCCCGCGCGTTGACCATCAGCGGCACGTGCGCGTAGGCCGGGGGCGTGCCGCCGAGGGCCGCGATGAGCTGGATCTGCCGCGCCGTCGAGGCCAGGAGATCGGCGCCGCGGACCACGTCGTCGATCTCCATCGCCAGGTCGTCCACCACCACGGCGAGCTGATAGGCCCAGAGGCCGTCGCGCCGCTTGAGCACGAAATCCCCCACCGCCAGGTCCACCCGCTCGGTGATCGGCCCCTGGACGCGGTCCACGAACGAGACCGGCCGCTCGTCCACCCGGAAGCGGATCGCCGCGTCTGGGCGCTCCGCGAGCCATCCGGGGCTAAGCTCACGGGGCCGCAGGGAGGCCGGATACGGCGCCTCCTCCGCGCCGTGAGGGGCGGACGCCATGGCCTGGAGATCCTTGCGCGAGAGGTGGCAGGGGAAAAGGCGGCCGGCCGCGGCGAGCCGGCGCAGCGCCTCCTCGTAGACCGCCGATCGCTGGGACTGGGCGTACGGGGCGAAGGGGCCGCCCACGTCCGGCCCCTCGTCCCAGTCGAGGCCGAGCCAGGCGAGATCCGCCATCTGCGCCGCGGCCATGCCGGGCACCACGCGCGGCGGATCGAGATCCTCCAGCCGCCAGACGAACTCGCCGCCCCGGCTCCGCGCCGAGAGCCACGCCGCCAGCGCCGTGCGGGCGTTGCCGACGTGGATCATCCCCGTGGGGGACGGAGCGTAGCGGCCGCGGCAGGACATCGTGGCCGAATCGTATAGTTCCTGGAGGGAGAGAAGAAGGAGAAATCATGAGGGATTGGATCTGGGCGGCCGTCCTCACCGCGGTCCTCGGCTGCGCGAGCGCGCCACCGGCTCCGGCCGGCCGGCGGGTCCTGTTCGACGAGGCCCACCACAACGTCCATACGGCGAGCGGAAGGTACCGCCCCTGCGTGGAGCTGGTCGCCGCCGCAGGCTATCAGGTCACCCCGAATTCCTCTCCCTTCTCCGCCGCGACGCTCCGCGGCTACGACCTCGTGGTGATCGCGAACGCCCGCCACGCGGGTCCCGAGGCGCCCCTGGCGGAACGGGGAAGGCCGGCGTTCACGGGCGCCGAAGCCGATGCCGTGCATGACTGGGTCCGGGCCGGCGGCGGGCTCCTCCTGATCACCGACCACCACCCCATCAGCGGGGCCAACCAGATCCTCGCGGACCGCTTCGGCGTCGCCATGAGCAACGCCTGGACGGAGGACCCGCTGCACCACCGGGAGGGCCCGCAGGAGATCGTCTTCTCCCGGGAGGACGGCCTGCTGGGGAATCACTCCATCACGCGTGACCTCACGCGCGTCGTCACCTTCGGCGGCCAGTCGCTCCAGGGCCCGCTGGGGAGCGTCCCCCTGCTCCGGCTGAGCCCCGCAGCGATCGATCGCTTCCCGGACGGCCTGCGCGCCTCCGCCGCCGGCCGCAGCCAGGGGCTCGCGCTGAGGCTCGGCAAGGGCCGCGTCGTCGTCCTCGGCGAGGCGGCGATGCTCACCTCACAGCCGGAAGAGGAGGGGACGATCGGCTTCACCGTCCCCGGCTATGACGACGGCAATTCGCGCTCAATGTGATGGCTTGGCTGGCCGGGAGACTCCGGTAGCCCTACCTCCCCCGGCCTCCCGCCGCCATCCGGGAGGAGGGCGCTGCCCGCCGGCGCACCTGGAAGGAGCGGTCGAGCGCCGTCCAATCCTAGGCCGTCCGTCTGCCTCCTGCGTTCTCCGTGGAAGACGAGTTGGTTGTCCTTCTCAGGACACAACCAGATACTCTAAACAAACTGCGGCCGAGGGGGTTTTACCTTTAGGGAGTTCAGATTTAACTCGCTGCAGAAGCGAGGATTTGGCTAGCTTCGCTCCGACGACGGTGCTGCAATGCTTCCCAAGCAGCTTCTAGCTCCTCGTTTGTCAACGCGGAATTCTCAGGGCTCTCATCAAGAAACGATGCCAGATCCAGCAGTAACCCCATGCATGTAGAGCACAGCACGAGGTGTCTCTGCAACTTCTTCATCGCGCCATCCGGGAGACTGCCTTCGTGGTACAGACCCAGATCTGCAACCCCCGGGTGGCTATCCAGTTCTAGTGGAAGAACTCGCTCGCCCGCTGGATGCCCTTCAGTCTCCCCATGTTTTTAGTCATAGGCGCCAGTTTGAGGATCGCCGAGAGTTCTTCAAGCCGGCGGTGCCACAATGGTCATTATTCCGTGACGCTCTGCGAGAGAATGGGAGGAACCGCTGGATTGTGGAGGCTGATCTTCAGAACTTCTACGAGAGTATTAGTCTCGCCGAACTTCGAAAGACGCTGTTTCAAGGTATTCTAGAGGCGGAAGGAGACTTTAGAGAAAAGGCCCGCCGGCGCTATGCTGCTGATATGCTTCTTCAGCTGTTGCCTGCGTGGTGCTATGCGCCGACTCATGGATTACCGCAGAATAGAGATGCCTCTTCCTTCTTGGCTAATCAGTACATGCGTAAGGTTGACCAAGCAATGGAGAGAGAGTACCCAAATTATTTCCGCTACATGGATGACATTCGTGTATGTGTAGAGTCGCGGGACGAGGCACGCCGGGCCCTAGTTGCGCTTACAAGGTCACTCAGGAGTATAGGGTTAAGTCTGAACTCAAAGAAGACAAAAATATATGAACCGAGCACTCAAGAGCATGAGGAGCTATTGTTGCCCGATGACAAGCGTATGAGTGATATAAACAGCATGTGGAAGTCCCGGAGTCAGGCAACAATAGCACGATCCCTAGAGTATATTGCAGAGTTGACGCATGAAGTTGTGGTCGAAGGAGCAACGGATTCTCGCAAGTTCCGCTTCTGTGCGCATCGTCTGCAGAGGCTCGCGCAAGCAGAAGATCTTGAGATCGAGATTCCTTATCGTGACGCGCTGAAAGACCTTATTCTCTCCAGAATTGTTGAGGATGCCTCGGGTGCGGACCAGCTCTGTATATTTCTTCGTGCTATTGGACTTGCTTTGGATGAATGTCGCAGCCTTGAGTCCGTTCTCCTCGATGGGAAGACTTACTTATATGAATGGCAGAGATACCACATTTTACTACTTTTGCTTGATCAAGGATACAACTCGCCGGAGTTAATGCATGCGTGTGAGAAGGCGGTCGAGATGTATGAATTAGAAACAGCCATACCCCTAGACCTTGCCTTGGTGATACTCGGTAAATATAGTGGTGAAGACATGCGTCGCAAAATCGCAGAGTCATTTTGCAAAGTGTGTCGGACCCATGTCGAGCAACGTGCAGGTATCATCGCAGTGCACGAGCTCCCTTACGGCGAAGGCGTCGAGAAGCACGTGGCACCGAGTGTGCCCACATCGCTGAGCGGAACATATCGAGAAATCAGAAAAACCTGCGCCGGAAGTTACTTTTCAAAGTGGCCCAAAATACCCTCCTCCGATCTGATTGACATTGTCTCTGCGTATGTTTGAGCATAGGCAGTTCGGCTGGCTACTTGGGCGCCCCAAGCTCAGTGGGGGCATTGTAGGCTGGGCCGGTGTCGCAATTCTCCCTGGCTTATTTGTTAAAGTGAATGCGGCAGCCGAACTAGATGCAATTTTTCACGGAGAAGAATTCGATCATACTTTCGCCCTTGGTTGTACCTCAAGTGAAAATCTTATCGCCGCGCTAAAGCCAGATGTCGCACGGAAAATTGCATCAAAGATAATAGATCTTCCTCTAGCTATACGACTCGCAGCCGCGCGAGGCGAACCAGATAAGATTCCTCAAAGAGCGATCGACCTACTGGCAGAGTGCGTGAGTAAGGAGCGTGAAAGTACTATTCCGCAACCACTTTGGGTTTCGTTACTTGAGGGCCGCATCGACAGCGACAGCGATTTCAACCAAGCTGACAGACTTCTTAGATTATTATTGTACCGTTTGGCGCAGGAGCTGCGGAGGTCGGGAGAGTTTCGGAGGTATATATGTTATGAGCTACCAGCTCACAGGGTACTTCTTGCGCAGTCAACATTTCCTCTCTTAGCCGACGTTGAGGGCTTGGCTGCTATCGCGAATGAGCTTAACTCGATTCAGCGAGTAGATCGCATCGAGCTCGTCACGAAACATGCTTTAGATCCAGCGGATTTAATTGTTTCGTTCGAGGCAAGGAGGAAATTTGCAATCCGGCATCTTGGTGTTCTTGGAAGCCGCCTCACGCTCGGCGAATTTCGAGACCTTATTGGTGAATCAACGAACGCCGATAGGGTGGTAATGATGGTGGCCAAATTTCTGAGGAATGATATAAATATAAAATCCATGCGTACCCTTGTGGCACAAAGAGCTGAGTGCCAAGTTGTATATGATTCAATCGGCACCTCTACGGGTCGTATTGTGATGAAGTCGCCTGGAGTGCAGTGGCTCGAAAAGAAGTATAGGAGACACATTCTCCCTCCCGAGGGGTACGAGCTCCGGTATCTTGACTACTCTTGTTTCGAGCCGACAATCTTGGCTGCAGTCTCAGGTGACGCGGAGTTGCTCGCCGCATGCGATTCCGATATCTACGAACGTATAGGTAAATGGTTGGGCTTCCAAGAGCCAGTGTCGCGAGATCTTGCAAAATCTATTTTGTTGAGGTTCATTTACGGCCAAGCGCAAGATAAGATTATTGCGACACTCTCTGCTGTGGCACAGATCGGTCCAGAAGACGCTCTGTCCCGACTTCGAGGTCTTGAGCGTAGGTTGGCTCGAACGTTTGAGTTTCGAGCCGAGCTAGCTTCGCGAGCGCGCGCAACCGGCTATATGGAGACGCGAGAAGGAAACCGATACCCGGTTGGAGAAGAGGAAGCGTACAAAGCTCTTAGTCACTATCTCCAAGGAACAGGCGCTCTCATTTTCAAGCGAGCATTGATAGGCATATTCAACGAGGGAAGTGTTGCTCGACTGGTGGTCCCCCTGCACGACGCGTTCCTGTGTGCCTTCCGGAGTGAAGGTCTAGGGCACTGTTTGCGACATGCGGTCGCTGAGATGAGGTCCGCTTTTGTGGAGGTTACCGGTACCGACCTCGCAAGGGTGACGGTTCGCGACGAATTTTGATTGTGGCAACAGATGT
>DASXJP010000338.1:0-4591 GCA_036497345.1 Thermoanaerobaculia bacterium | reverse complement strand
CTACGGGAAGGAAAGTCAGCGCGCGAGAAGCCGCGGAGGTCAATCTCCGTCGCGACAGTTTTCACGGTGAATGGAACTATACAATCCTGCCAAGGACGCAATGCCAAAACGGAGTAGTTATTTCGTGACGGACTCTTAGCGTGGAGCCCCCTTACTTCAGAGAGGAAAGAGAGCTCTCATGAGCGAGATCGAAGAGACCATCTCCGAGGCGGTCGAGAACGCGGAAAAGTCGCACGACGGCCTCAACAGCCTGATCGCCATCCTGGTGGCCCTGCTCGCCACCTTCATGGCGCTGTGCAACATCAAGGACGGCAACATCGTGCAGGCGATGTCGCAGGACCAGGCGAAGGCGGTCGACCAGTGGTCGTACTACCAGGCCAAGGGAATGAAGGAGAACCTGGCCGAGAGCGTGCGCGACCAGCTCCAGCTGCGCAAGGAGCAGCCCGGCCTGTCGCCCCAGGAATCGGCGCTGCTCGACCAGCAGATCAAGAAATATGAAGGGATCGTGGCGAAATACGTCAAGGAAAAAGAAGACATCAAACGAACCGCCGAGGAGGCAGAGAAGGACTACGACCGCCTGAACGTGCACGACGACCAGTTCGACATGTCGGAGGCGGCGATCAGCATCACCATCGCGCTGCTGGGCGTGAGCGCCCTGACCAAGAAGAAGTGGCTGGTGGCGGTGGCGGTTCTCTTCGCCGGCTTCGGGGTGGTGATGGGGCTCGCCGGCTTTTTCGGCTGGGCCATCCACCCGGACTCCTTCGCGAAGTTCCTCAGCTAAGCCCCCTCTCTCCCGGCGGACGGGAGGGAGGCTGGGAGAGAGGGGGTTGGGGGAGTAGGGTCTCCCCGCGCCAGGCGGCCCAGATCCAGATCAGGCCGCTGACGCCGAAGGCCACGGGGAGGATCAGCAGGGCGCGGCCCAGCGAGGAGTGGTCGGAGACGAGGCCGACCAGCGGCGGCGAGGGGACGTCCCCCAGCAGGTGGATGGCGAGGATCGACAGCGCCACCGCCATGGCCCGCCGCTCGGGCTCGACCACGTTGATGATCGCCGAGTTGACGGGACCGGTCGAGAAGAAGACCAGGACCTCGGCGATCACGATGGCCGTCGTGTAGGCGACGCGGCCGTGAGCGGTGAAGGCCATCCAGGCGAAGGGGACGGCCGCGAGCGTGCTCACCCCGGAGACCCAGAGATAGGACTCGCGGAAGCGGCGCAGCAGGCGGTCCCCCAGCCAGCCGCCCACGAAGGTGCCCACGAACCCCGTCACCACCACGATGGCCCCGAACTGCACCGTGGCGTCGGTGTGCGTCAGCCCCCGCTCGCGCTCCAGGAAGGCCGGAGTCCAGAAGGCCAGCGCGCCGAGGGCGAAGGTGTAGGCGGCGTAGCCGAGCACGGTCAGGGTGTAGGGGACGTTGCGGAGCAGGGCGGCGTAGGCGGCGAGCGCTTGCCGGCCCAGCGCCACGCCGTGCCCGGCCGCGTGGGCCGTCCCCCCCTCCTGGGCGCCCCGCGGCGGATCGAACAGGCGCGAGGTGAGCCAGGCGAGCAGCAGGCCGGGGACGCCGGCCACGAAGAAGGCCGCCCGCCATCCCAGGCGGCTGTCGACGAACCCGCCCAGCATATAGCCGGCGGCCGAGCCGATGGGGATGGCGGCGGAGAAGACGGCGAACACCCGGCCGCGCTGCTCGACGGGGAAGTAGTCGGCGAGCAGGGCCGGCGACACCGTGCCGTAGGCCGCCTCCCCCACCCCGACCGTGGAGCGCGCCAGGAACAGGCTGACGAACCCTCGCGCGAAGCCGCCCAGGGCGGTCGCCACGCTCCAGATGGCCACGCCGGCCGCGATCAGCGGCGGGCGCCGGCCCCGGTCGCCGAGCGTGCCGAAGACGGGCGAGGTCAGCATGTAGACCAGGATGAAGCCGGTGGCGAGCGCCCCCAGCTCGGTGTCGGAAAAGCCGAGCCCCTCGGGGAAGGGCCGCTTCAGGCTCTCGGCGACCGCAGCGAGCATGAAACGGTCGAGATAGTTGAACAGGTTGACGAAGGTGAGGACGAAGAGCCCCCAGCGGGCGACGCGGACCGGATCGGCGGGTCGGTTGGGCATAATCGGCCTGGAGCGCGGTTGCGAGGCAGACTCTAACCGCGCTCCAGCCGGCCGTCAAATGCAGAGGACCCTACCCCTACCCCTTCCCCTTCTTGGGCTTCGACTCCTTGGCGGCCTTGACGTCGACGGCGGTGGCGGTCATCCGATACTGGATGGTGACCGTGGCCCCGACCTTGAGGTCGCCGGTGACCTTGGTCGCCGAGTCCCGCGCGATCTCCCAGCGGTCGTTCCCCTTCTTGACCACGATCATGTCGGCGGTCAGCTCGAGCACCGGTCCGGTCACCTGATAGGTCTTCGGCGCCGCCGCGTGCGCGGGCAGGCCGAACGCTCCGAGGAGAATCGCCATCAACGCAATGATCCCGAGCCACTTTCTGGACATTTTCGCCCTCCTTGGGCTGTATGTAGGGTTTGCCCGGCAGAGATTATCTCGTCAACCTGGAGGCGGGCACAAACCGCCGGCCGCCCAGGGCGCGAGGCCGGGCTTACAGAGACAGCTCAGGAAATCCTTCGCCGTGAGCCCGCCGAGGCCGCACCAAAGGGCCTGCCACTGGCAAGGGTCCGCGCCTCCCTGCGAGCTGGTGGTCGAATACATCATCAGGAATCGGTTCCGCGTGCCGGCCTGGCTCCCCATGCCGGCGGCGACGGATTGCAGCGCGCCGCGATCATAGGCGCTCTGGCCGTAGGCGCTCTGGAAACCGTACTCACGGACCCACGGCAGGTCCGCGTCCTGGCCCGCCCCCAGGTTGAGGAAGAAGGCCTGGTAGTCGAGCAGCGCTCCGGTCGACCGCGAATAGGAGAAGACATCATACCCGGGGTTGTTGCCGAAAACCGGGCTCAATCCGGGGGTGCCGTGCACGAAGCCGCCGCCGAAGGCGGGGAGGCGGAATTCGTCCATGTGCGTGTGCCCCGCGAAGCTCGCCGTGACCAGGCCGATATTCGCCATCTGCGCGAAGCCGGAGGCGTATTCGTCCTTCCACATCGTCTGGACCTGCTTCTGGCTCAGCGAGGCGTAGACGTCGATCCCCGGGGGGACGTGATAGAGCGTCCAGACCTTCTCGCCGTTGGCGGCGGCCTGTTGCAGGACCCCCGCCAGCCAGGTGAGCTCGTCCTTCCCGGGGTCCACCGGCCCCTGGCCACAATTCTGGTATTTGGGCGAGAAGAAGACGGTGTTGAGCACCACCAGCCGGCCCTTAGACACCGTAGGGTGCGGCACGCTGTAGTAGCCGCCGGCCGGGAAGCTCTGTGCCCAGGTGCCGGCCTCCAGGCCCGGCAACGGGCGCCAGATCGCGGCGAGATCCTTGAGGAACTGTCCGCCGGGCTGCTGCGTGTAGTCGCCGCAATCGGAGTCGTTGTTGCCCAGCGCCGGGAAGACCGGGATGCCGGGAAAGGTGGCCTGGAGGCGGAGGGTGAGGAATTCCAGGGTCTTGCGGGCGAGGGCCTTGTCCTGGGGGAATTTGTGCCGCAGGAAGTCGCCGGAGATCAGCACGAAGTCCGGCTCGGGGGCACGGCAGCGCAGGGCGGAGAGCGCCGATTTGAGCAGGGGGTAATTCGTGTCTTGGCCGTAGCCGCTGAGCTGGGTGATCTTGGAGGACTCGAAGATCGGCAGCCACTGCCGGGCGTCCGCCGCTTGCAGCTGAGGCACCAGATCAGGATCGTAGAGAGGATCGAAGTGGAGATCGGAGAGCACCACGAACGTGCCCGTGTCCTGCTGCGCGCTGCCGGCCCCCGCGGCCAGGAGGGGCGCCAGCAGCGCGAGGGCGAGGATGGACGGGACGCGGCTCCGGCGAGACGGCGGACGATCCGGCATGGGCTCTCCTCCTGGATTTCGCCAGGATACTACGAGAGCCCTACTCGTACCGCAGGGCGTCGATGGGGTCGAGCCGCGAGGCCTTGCGCGCCGGATAGAAGCCGAAGAAGACCCCGATGGCGGCGGCGAAGCCGAAGGCGAGGAGGACCGACCCGGAGCTCACCTGGGTGGGCAGGCCGGCGAAACGCGTCACCAGGTTGGGGACGAGGAGCCCCAGGCCCACCCCGATGGCGCCGCCCACCACCGAGAGCGCGATCGCCTCCAGCAGGAACTGCAGCAGGACGTGCCGCCCCTTGGCGCCGATTGCCAGGCGGACGCCGATCTCGCGGGTGCGCTCGGTGACCGAGACCAGCATGATGTTCATGATGCCGATCCCCCCCACCAGCAGCGAGATGGCGGCGGCCGAGCCGAGAAGGATCGAGAGGGTGCGCGAGGTCTGCGCCGAGGTGGAGGCGATCTCCTCCTGCGAGCGCATGTTGATGTCACTCTCCTGGCCGGGCGGGATGCGGTGGCGCTGGCGCATGAGGGCGTCGATCTCGTTCTGCGCCTCCTGCACCTGATCGGCGGAGCGGGCCGAGATGTAGATCATGCTGATCCGCGGCGAGCCCAGGAGCTGTTTCATCACCGTCGTGTAGGGAGCGATGATCTGGTCGTCCTGGTCCTGCCCCATCATGTTGCCCCCCTTGCGTTC
>DASXJP010000337.1:0-2664 GCA_036497345.1 Thermoanaerobaculia bacterium | reverse complement strand
CTCCAGGAAGAACCGGGCATGGAAGAACGCCTCCACGATCGGCCGGGTCACCTCCATCCACCGCGCGTTGTCCTCAGACTGGAACGTCTTCCCGGTCCCCGCCTCGACGATCTGCAAGAACCAGGAATTGAGCGGCCGGTCGGGAGCGAGGGCTTGGAGCCTCTGCACGATCGCCTGGGTCATTCCCTGGAGCCCATACACCTTGAAGCTCTGATGGTAGAAGCGGTAGATGGAGTCCTCGTAAACCCAATGATCGCTGCACCTTGCGAGCAGCATCCCGAGCTCCTCCCGATCCCGCCGCAGGCTCTGGAGGAGCGCGTCTTCGGCGCTGGGCGGAGCACCTCCCTCCCCTTCTGAAGCGGCGGGCCGGGGCTCCGCCGCGACCTCGGCCGTCTCCTCTTCCACGGGAGGATCCGGAAACAGGTCCCAGTCCAGAGAGGCGAAGTTGGGAGTCTGTCCCTCCTCGACCGGCCGGATCCATTCGACTTGGCCGTGCGTGAAGCGCACCACGTACTCGACCCAAGAAGGATCTTCGGTCTTGACGCTCGTATAGATCCTGATATCCCCGTGCAGAGGCCACTGGATGTCGCGATCCGGCCCCCCTCCCCACCTGCCGCGCCGTGCATGCCATACCAACCGGCCGCCGCGGGTAATGGTGTACTGGCCGAGGAGGCACTCGAGATCCTTGGTCTGGAATTCCAGATCCTGATGCCGCGAATTTGGTAGCGGGTACTTGCAGTGGACGGTGTCGAACATTCCCATGGCGGAAGCCTAGCGCAAGTTGGTCCCGGGGGACGTAAGTACGCCCGGAAGGCAGGCGATTCCTTTCGGTTTTGATAGCTCCAGCACTGGATTGCGTTTCAGGCGCATGGTCGGCTTGAGGCCCGAAGGAGCCGCTCTAACTTAGCCCAGGGCATCGCCCTGGGAAAGAGGTGGAAGATCCATCCCGAAGCGAACGGAGACGGCGGCAGGCGGAGGCCAACGCTTTGACAGTCAAGCAGCTCTGAGCCATGCTCGTCACGCTCGTACGCGGATGCTCGTGGCTGAAGAGCCGAGAGGAGAACGCATGACCACCACCGCCGATTCCCACCTGGAGCCCTGGCCGAGCCTGCCCCTGGAGGCCTGGGCCGACACCTATGCGACCTTGCACTTGTGGATTCAGATCGCCGGCAAGGTGAGGCTCGTCCAGAGCCCCTGGCTCAACCATACCTGGCACTCCACCTTGTACGTGACGGCCCGCGGGCTCACCACGTCGCCGATCCCGCACGGCCTCCGGACGTTCCAGATCGATTTCGACTTCCTCGCGCACCGGCTGGTCCTGAGGTCGAGCGACGGCGGCACCGGCGGTTTCGCCCTGGAGCCGCAATCTGTGGCGGCCTTCTATGGCCACCTCATGGCAGAGCTCGGGAGGCTCGGGCTGCCGGTGGACATCTACCGCCTGCCCAACGAGGTTCCCGATCCCATCCGCTTCGATCAGGACGAGACGCATCGCTCTTATGATCCGGAATACGCCAACCGGTTCTGGCGCATCCTCGTGCAGGCCGATCGGGTCTTCAAGGAGTTTCGCGCCCGGTTCATCGGCAAGTGCAGCCCGGTACACTTCTTCTGGGGTGCTCCGGACCTGGCGGTGACGCGGTTTTCCGGACGGCGGGCGCCGGAGCACCCTGGCGGCGTTCCCGGTCTGCCGGATTGGATCACGCGCGACGCCTATTCTCACGAGGTGAGCAGCTGCGGGTTCTGGCCGGGAGGAGGGCCGGTCCCGCACGCCGCGTTCTATTCCTACGCCTATCCGGAGCCGGCCGGCTTCGCCGCCGCGCCCCTCGAGCCGGCCGCCGCCTTCTACAGCAACGATCTCCACGAATTCATCCTGCCGTACGACGCCGTCCGGCAAGCGGAGTCTCCGGACGGCGTGTTGCTCGATTTTCTACAGTCGACGTACGAAGCCGCGGCGAACCTGGCGCAGTGGGACCGGAGCGCGCTGGAGTACGCCCGCGATCCGAGCAGCGGGCGGCGCCCCGGGGAGGCCCGGGGCGCTCGTTGATGATCGATCTTGTAGACTCCGCGGGTTTGATCAGGGGCAATGACTCGTCACGGTGGGGCAGACGCTGTTGTCCGACCACCCGCCGCCGCTTCCGCCTGCCGCCTCGCGGAGCTCCTTGTTGTCGAGCCGGCGGAGCGTTTCCTTCGCGATCTCGAGCTTCTTGACCATCGTCGCTTTTCTCATGATTCTTCCTTTCTTCAGATAAGGTGTTTCTCTCATTTGCCTCGGGACTGGACATCAGGAGACTACGGGGAGAGTACCCTTTAGTTTCCCATCGCCGCGCCAGATCGAATCGCCGGGGTCAATAGAGCAAGAATTCGATAGTTGGGGAGCGGGCTCGAGCGCTATACTGAAGGCTCTAATTCGATAAGATTCTTTCCGTCCGGCAGGTCCGGGCCCCTCGCTTCCGGGCGAGGCCGCTTTTCGTCCTGCGTGACGGAATGGCGCGAGCATGCGATAATCCGCCCTGCCGTCCCACTGTATCCCTGACGCGAAGATTCCCGGAGTCCCTGTGGCGCCGGGGTGCAGGCATCCACCCGATCCTCGGGAAACAGGCAGACCGTCCAGGGAGGAGAAGATGATGAGAGACAGGATGAAGGCAGCGGATTTCTGGAAGCTCGCGG
>DASXJP010000336.1:0-18234 GCA_036497345.1 Thermoanaerobaculia bacterium | reverse complement strand
CCTGCGGCCCGTCCTGCGGAGCGCCACCCAGACGCTTGACCAGACGCTCGACGGCGGGCCGCGCCTCCAGGAAGCCGCGCCCATCAAGACCACCTCCGCCACGCGCCAGGGGAACCTGCGGGTGGCCCTGGTCGGCGCCGGCTACGTGGCCCAGTTCCATCGCGACGCCCTGGCCGAGACCCCCGGAGTCAATCTGGTGGCGGTGTGTGACGCCGACCTCGAGCGGGCCCGCGCCGCCGCCCAGCGGTGGGGCATCCCCAACGCCGTGGGCGCGGTCGAGGAGCTCGGAGACCTGGCGATCGACGTCGCCCACGTCCTGGTGCCGCCCGACCTGCACGCGCGGGTGACCCGCGAGCTGCTGGAGATGGGGATCGGCGTCCTGATCGAAAAGCCCATGGCGCTGGCGAGCGCCGACGCCCGCGAGCTCCAGGCGCTGGCCGACCGGCTGGGGCTCCCCCTGGGAGTGAACCACAACAACGTCTGGCACCCCGCCTTCGTCCGCCTGCTCGACCACGTGCGGGCCGGGCGGATCGGCAAGGTGGAGCACGTGCGGATCTGCCTCTCGGTGCCGCTGGCCCAACTGGAGGCCGGCGACTTCTCGCACTGGATGTTCCGCTCGCCCGAGAACATCGTCTTCGAGCAGGCTCCCCATCCGCTCTCGCAGCTCCACTGCCTGATCGGCGCCGTGCGCGAGGCGAAGACCACCATCCTCGGCACCCGCGAGCTCCACCCCGGCCAGGTCTTCCACGACCGCTGGCTGGTGGCGGCGGAGGCTGAGCGGGGGACGGCCGAGATCTATCTGGCGTTCGGCCAGGGGTTCAACCGCTGGACCCTGGAGGTGCTCGGCTCCGACGGCGCGGCCGAGGCCGACCTCGGCCACGCCCTCTTCTCCCACGAGGAGAAGACCCCCTGGCTGGAGTTCTGGAACAGTTTCCTGGCGGGATGGCGCCGCTCGCGCGCGCTCTCCCGGGGCGCTGCCGCGGGCGTCGTGCGCTACGCCCGTTTCACCCTGGGGATGGGCCCCCGCATGGACAGCTACTTCGCCGGCATGCGCGGCTCGGTGCGGGCCTTCTACGAGGCCCTGCGCGGGAACAAGCCCCTGCCGGTGAACGGTGCTCAAGGCGCCGGGGTGCTCGACTGGTGCGAGGCCATCGCCGCCGAGGCCGTGCGCGGCCGGACGGCCATAGCGTCTCCGGAGCGACTCCCGGAGCCGGGCCCGGCGCGGCCGGACGAGGTGGTGGTGCTGGGCGGCACCGGCTTCATCGGCCGCCGGGTGGTGGCGAAGCTGGTGGAGCGGGGGCTGCCGGTGACCGCCGTGGTGCGCCGCGCGCACAGCCTCCCCGCCGTCCTCACCGGCGCCGCGCGGGACGGCCGGTTGCGCCTGGTGCCCGGCCGCCTGGAGGACGGCGAGGCGCTGGCGACGGCCCTGAAGGGGGCGAAGACGGTGCTTCATCTGGCGACCGGCGGCGGTGACTCCTGGGAGAAGATCGAGCGCTCGATGATCCAGGGGTCGGTGGACGTGGCCGAGGCGGCGCTCGCCGCCGGGGTCGAGCGCTTCGTCTACGTCTCCTCGATCGCCGCCCTCTACGCCGGCGCCGACCGCGGCACCAGCGTGATCGACGACGAGCTGGAGACCGATCCCCGGCCGGAGGGGCGCGAGATCTACAGCCGCGGCAAGATGGAGGCCGAGCGCCGGCTGCTGGAGCTCCACCGCCGGCGCGGCCTGCCGCTGGTGATCGTGCGTCCGGGCGTGGTGCTCGGCGAGGGGACCCCCCTCCAGCACAGCGGCCTGGGCCTCTGGGTGCGCGACAATCATTGCGTCGGTTGGGGGCTGGGCGCCCATCCGCTGCCGGTGGTCGACGTGGACGACGTGGCCGAGGCGCTCGTCCTGCTCGCCCTCCATCCCGGGCGCGACCTCGACGGCCAGGCGCTCAACCTCTGCTCGCGCGCTCCGCTCTCGGCCCGCGAGATCGTCCAGGAGATGCGCTGGGCCACCGGTCGCGATCTCCATTTCCATCCGCGCCCCCTGTGGCTCAGCCAGACGATGGAGATCGGCAAGTGGCTGGTCAAGAAGGCCGGCCGCCGTCCGGGCGTGACCTTCCCCTCCTACCGGGACCTCAAGACGCGGTCGCTGGCCGTGCCGTTCAATTCCCGGCTCGCCCGCGAGACGCTGGGCTGGCGGCCGGTGGAGGACCGGGAGGAATTCCTGGACCGGACGGTGCGGATTTATGCAAACCCTCACCCCTAGCCCCTCTCCCGTCCCCTCTTCCCCTCCCTCACCGGGAGAGGGGAACCATCGCCCAAACCCTCACCCCGGGCCCCTCTCCCATCCCCTCCCCCCCTCCCTCACTGGGAGAGGGGAGAAGGACCCGTCGATCCTGTTTTTGGTTTTTCTCCCTCTTCTCCCGGTGAGGGAGGGGGGTGGGGACGGGAGAAGAGGGCTGGGGTGATGAGGGCCCACCTCCTCCACGTCTTCTCCAACTTCGTCCCCACCGGGCCGGAGCTGCGCACGGTGGCGCTGATCGGCGCCTTCGGAGGGCGGTTCCGCCACTCGATCCTCTCGATGGACGGCCGCACCGGCGCCGCTGAGCGCCTTCCTCCGGAAGCGGACGTGACGCTGCTGCCCAGCCCGCCCCGCGCCGGCTCGCTCGCCACCGCCCGGCGGCTCCGGCGGCTGCTGGCCGAGACCGCGCCGGACCTCGTCCTCACCTATAACTGGGGAGCGTTCGACATGCTGCTCGCCGCCCGCGGCGCCGGATTCCGGAAGCTGATCCATCACGAGGAAGGGTTCAACGAGGACGAGGCGGATAGCTTCAAGCTGCGCCGCGTCCTCGCCCGCCGCCTCGTGCTCCCGGGCGCGCACCGCCTGGTCGTCCCCTCGCAGCGCCTGCGCGCCATCGCCACCGGCCTGTGGAAGGTACCGGAGGAGAAGGTCCGGCTGATCCCCAACGGCATCCCCCTCGACCGCTTCGCTCCGGGCGAGAGCGATCCGGAGCTGCGCGCTAGCCTCGGCATCCCGGCCGGCGCGCCGGTGGTGGGGACGGTGGGAAGCCTGCGGCCGGTGAAAAACTTCACCCGCCTGCTCGACGCCTGCGCCGCCGCGAGAGAGATCCATCTCCTGGTGATCGGCGACGGCGAGGACCGCCCCGCCCTGGAGCGCCGGGCCATGGAGGCGGACCTCGCCGGGCGCGTCCATTTCGCCGGCTATCAGGTCGATCCCGCCCCCTGGTACCGGGCGATGGACCTCTTCGCCCTCTCCTCGGACAGCGAGCAGATGCCCCTCTGTCTGGTCGAAGCCATGGCTTCGGGGCTCCCCGTGGCCGCCACCGACGTGGGGGACGTCCGCGCCATGCTCCCCGGAGAGCAGGCCCCCTTCCTCGCCCCGGTGAACGGCGCCGGCACGGCCGGGGCCCTGGGCAGCCGCATCGCCGCGCTCGCTCGTGACCCGCAAGCCCGCCGCCGTCTCGGCGACCTCAACCGCCGCCGGGCCGAGGAGCGCTTCGCCTTCGCCGCCATGTGCGCGGCCTACCGGGAGGTCTACGAGTCGGCGCTGAAGATGTAAATTTTCACTGTGGTAAAATCTCTCTGCCTTGAAAGACGACCCGCCTAGACGCGCTACCCACCCCTTCTCTTCCGGCCTCCAGCAACCCCGATTCACAGGCCCTGGGGAAGAGGTGTATCCGGAGCGGCGAGGATGACCCGCTTCGAGCTGACTCCCGCCTGGGGGATGGCGCTCGGCCTGCTGCTGGTCGCCCTCAACGGCTTCTTCGTCGCCGCCGAGTTCGCCCTGGTCAAGGTGCGGCCCACCCAGCTCGAGCCCCTGATCAGCGAAGGGTCGCGCCGGGCGCGGATGGCACGGCACATGATCCGCCACCTGGACGCCTATCTCTCGGCCACCCAGCTCGGCATCACCCTGGCGAGCCTGGCGCTCGGCTGGGTGGGCGAGCCGGCCTTCTCCTGGCTCGTCCGCCCGGCGGTCGCCCTGGTCGCCGGGAACAACCCCGACCTCGTCCATACGGTGAGCCTGACGATCTCGTTCCTGGTCATCACCGTCCTGCACATCGTGCTGGGCGAGCAGGCGCCCAAGACGCTGGCCATCCGCCGGGCCGAGGGGATGGCGCTGCTGATCTCCTTCCCCCTCTACGCCTTCTACAAGCTCACCTATCCGGCGATCTGGCTGCTGAACCACTCCGCCAACCGGCTGCTCAAGCTGATCGGGGTCACCCCGGCGAGCGAGGGGGAGCTGGTGCACGACGAGGAGGAGCTGCGGCTGCTCCTCTCCTCCTCGAAGGAGAGCCAGCTCTCGACGCAGAAACGCGAGCTGCTCGACAACATCTTCGAGCTGTCGCACCGGATGGCGCGGCAGATCATGCTCCCCCGCCAGGACGTGGTCTACCTCTCGACCCAGCGCCCCCTGGCGGAGAACCTGCGCCTCGCCCGCCGCAGCGGCCACACCCGCTTCCCGCTCTGCGAGGGGGACCTCGACCACGTCATCGGCCTCGTCCACATCAAGGACATCTTCCACCGCGAGCGCCCGCTCACCGCGTTACCCGAGGTGGCGCGCGAGATCGCCTTCGTCCCCGAGACCCTGGAGCTCGACCGCCTGCTCAAACGCATGCGCACCGAGCGCTTCCACCTGGCCGCGGTGATCGACGAGTACGGCGGCGTCTCCGGCATCGTCACCCTGGAGGACGTGATCGAGGAGATCGTCGGCTCGATCCAGGACGAGTTCGACGTCGAGAAGCCCGAGCTGGTCGAGAAGGGGGAGGGGGTCTACCAGGTCTCCGGCGGCATGCTGGTCGAGGATCTGGAGGAGGCGCTCGGCGTCGAGCTGTCCGAGCGCGACGAGGACACCATCGGCGGCGTCGTCCTCTCCGAGTTGGGCCGCAACCCCGCCGTGGGGGACTGCGTTCCGCTCGGGTCCGTGTCGATCGAGGTCCTGGAGGTCCAGCTCAACCGGGTCGCCACCGTCCGCATCACCATCCACCAGCCGGAGACGGTGCCGCGCGAGGAGGAGTGAAGCCCTACGGCCTTTCGCTCTTCGGCTCGAACAGCGTGAAGGTGTCCAGCACGGACAGCGCCGCGGGCCGCAGCTTCTCCCAGGGCTCGACCTTCCCCATGGCGATGATGTAGAAGGCCTGCGAGCCCCGCCCCACGAAGCGCAGCACGCCGTTCAGCTCGACGTCGTCGACCGTCACCGTGAACCAGATGTCCGTGAGCTTGTACCCCGGCCTCTCCCCGGTCTCTTCCCGCAGCTTCTTGTAGCCCGGCACCATGGCCTTGACGCCCATCTCCACCATGCCCGCCAGGGAGGACGCCGGGATGCCTTCGGGGAGCGGCTGATATCCCACACTGAGATAGAGCTCCGATTCCGGATCGGTGATCACCAGCAGGGCGTGAGCGTCGGCGATTTTGGTCTTCAGCTTCCAATCCTGAAGCGGCTCCGGGATGCGGATCGAAAAGCCCACGAGGGGGTTCGTGTAGACCCGGCCGTCCTCGCTGCGCGTTCCCGCCGCCTTCTCCTTCTTGAGGTCGCTGCCCATCGCCTCCTGCGCGGCGGGGCTCTTCAGCAGGCTCCGCAGGGCCTCGTCGTCCATCTCCGCCGGCTTGGCCCCGATCGCCTTGAGGTCGATCTCCCGGTTGGCCGGCCGCTCCGCCGTCACCGCCGCCAGTCGCGCCCGGACCTTCGTCCAGGTCTCGTCCGGCAGGCTGCCATGGACGGCCAGCACGCGGGTCGGACCGGCCGCCTCGGCCCGCCACCCCGTCACGGACCGGAGGGCGCCCTGGAATTCCCCCGCGTCCGCCTCGGTGTCCCAATCGGTGAGCCAGACGATCAGCCGGCCGCTCCCCTTCTCGTAGACGGCGAAACGGTCGCCGCCCCAGCCCGCCGCGGCGGTATCGGCCTGCTCCCGGTTTTTGAGATCCTGGCGGAAGAGGATCTGCAACCCCAGCTCCCCCATCTCCCCCTCGGACGCCTTGCGATACCCGGGCAGCTCTCCCGCGAGATCGGGGAAGCGGAGCCCCACGGGATCGTCCCGCCGGGTGTGCCACTTCTCGGGATGGAGGATCTGCTCCGACGAGCGCGGCGGGTCCGTGGTGAACGCGTAGTCGAGCAGCACCTGGCCCCCCATCCGCCTGGCGCTCATACAGAACGTGAGCCCCTGGAGATAGCTGAACATCAGGGTGTCACGGATCCAGGCCGGCGCGGCTCGCATCTCCTCGGCGCCGGGGAAGCTCGCGCTGCCGGCGAGCATCTTCTCCGGGTCCTGCATCATGCTGGTCAGGATCGTGTCCATGCCGGGCATGGCCTCGAAGCTCATCTTCAGGTTGGCGTCGAGCATGGTCAGCGTGGCGTCCCCTTCCACCAGGGCCTTTTTGGCGGCCCCGCCGTCGGACAGCGGATCGCGCTCCTCGAACCGGTGGAGATTGAAGTGCTGGTCCTGGAGCGCGTGCGTGAGCTCGTGGACCAGCACCATGTCCTCGTTCTCCATCCGCTCTTCTTTCGTCTCCCTCTTCCCCGCGCCTCCCTTGGCGGGATCGACCAGGGTCATGTACTTGTCGTCCGGATCGTAGAACCCGGCCACCTGGCTGCTCAGCAGGTCGGGGAGATAGCGGCCGAGGTCCATCGTCTCCGGGATCAGGCCGAACGCCTTCAGGCTGATCCCGAGGGCCTTGAGCTCCGCCTCGGGGAGATCCTTGGGCATCGACGCCTTGATCTGGGCCTTGAGCTTTCTCGGGCTCGTCGAGGCCGCGGGAACGGGCCGCAACGCCTTGAGCCCGCGGTACTTCTCGGCGACCTGCAGGAGCTCGGCGAGGTGGCTCGCGCTCTCCCGCGGCAGCGGGGTCACCCCGGACGGGAGGTGTGGAGGGGCCGCGGGCTCCTCGGCCCGGACGGCCGGCGCGCCGGCGAGGAGAGCGAAGCAGAGGGGGACGAGACGAGGCCATCGTGCGCGCATCAGGGGGCTCCCGCGGACCGAGGATTGACGACGTCCGCGGAGACGATTCGCGGACCGGGCCGGCCCGGCATTATAGAGGTGAATCTTAGAGGTGAATCTGAGGCAAAATGCGTTTCATGACTCAGACCTGGCACCCACTGCTCACCGGTCCGCTCGCCGACCGGGTTTCCCGCACCGTCCAAGAGATCGCCAAGGCCCTGTCCGGCTCCGTGTCCCGCGATGGGGCCCCGCAGGCCTCCCTGGCCAGCGGCCTGGCCGGACAGGCGCTGTTCTACGCCTATCTGGCGATCGCCACCGGCGACGAGGCCGCCGCCGACCGCGCGGCGGAATTCCTGGAAAAGGCCGCCGACGAGCTCGCCAACACCCCCCTGCCGCCCCACCTCTACGCCGGCTTTCCCGGCGTGGCCTGGACCATGGAGCACCTGCAGGACCTGCTGTTCGAATCCCCGGAAGGCGAGGAGGCCGAGGACCCCATCCTGGAGATCGACGAAGCTCTCCTGGGGCCTCTGGGCCGCTCCCCTTGGCTGGGTGAGTACGATCTGATCGGGGGCCTGGCCGGCCTCGGCGTCTACGCCCTGGAACGGCTCCCCCGCCCCTCCGCGCGGACCCTGCTCGAGCGCGTGGTCGAGCGTCTGGACGAGCTCTCCGAGGAGATGGAGGAGGGCTCGGCCTGGTTCACTCCTCCCGAGCGTCTCCCCGAGTGGCAGCGCGAGATCCACACCCGGGGGAACTACAACCTCGGCGTGGCCCACGGCCTGCCCGGCGTGGTGCCGGTCCTGGCCGGGGCCTGCGCCGCCGGCGTGGCGGTGGAGCGGGCGCGCCCCCTGCTCGAAAGCTCGGTGAGCTTCCTCCTCGCCCGGCGTCTGCCGTCCGGATCGCAGTCCTGCTTCGCCGGCAGCTACGCGCCCTGGGAAGATCCCTCCCCCACGCGGCTCGCCTGGTGCTACGGCGACCCTGGCATCGCCGCCGCCCTCCTCGCCAGCGCCCGGGCGGTGGGCAACGCGGAGTGGGAACGCCAGGCGATCGACATCGCCCTGACCGCCGCGGCGCGGGACGAATCGACCTCGCACGTCCGCGACGCCGGCCTCTGTCACGGCGCCGCCGGAGTGGGCCATCTGTTCAACCGGATCTTCCAGACCACGGGCGAGGAGCGGCTGGCCGCGGCGGCGCGGCATTGGTTCGAGCGGACCTTCGACTTCCAGGCCCCCGGCGAGCCGGTCGCCGGCTTCCGGGCCTGGGAGGTCGGTGTGCAGGGCCAGCCGGGATGGCGGCCGGACCCCGGCTTCCTCGAAGGGGCCGCCGGCGTGGGGCTCGCCCTCCTCGGCGCCGTCTCCAGCGTGGAGCCGGCCTGGGACCGGGTGCTGCTCCTCTCGCTGCCGCCGGTGCCTCCGGGAGGCTCCTCTGGATAGAAGACCGCCGTGCACACCGATCTGACGCCGCGGCACCGGACGATCGCCACCAACGGCATCCGCCTGCACGCGGTGGAGGCGGGTCCCGAAGGGGGCCCGCTCGTGATCCTCCTCCACGGCTTCCCCGAATTCTGGTATGGCTGGCACCGCCAGATCGAGCCGCTCGCCGCGGCCGGCTTCCACGTCCTCGCTCCGGACCAGCGGGGGTACAACCTCAGCGACAAGCCGAGGAAGATCGCCGCCTACAACCTCGACATCCTGGCCCGCGACGTCGTGGGGCTGATCGAAGAGGCCGGCGCCGGGAAAGCCCGCGTCGTGGGGCACGACTGGGGGGGCGCCGTCGCCTGGTGGCTGGGGAGCAAGCACCCGGAGCGCCTCGAAAAGCTGGTCCTGCTCAACATCCCTCACCCGCTGGTAATGCGGCGCGCCCTCCGCGAAGACCCCGTGCAGCGGAAGAAGAGCTCGTACATCTTCTACTTCCAGCTCCCCTGGCTTCCCGAGCGGGCGTTCCGGGCCGACGATTTCGCGCGGGGCGTCAAGGCCCTCCGGAGCTCCAGCCGTCCGGGCAGCTTCAGCGACGCCGACCTGGCCCTCTACCGCGAAGCCTGGTCGCAGCCGGGAGCGGTCCGCTCGATGCTCCACTGGTACCGCGCCGGCCTGCGCGCCCGGCCGCGGCCCCCCGCCTCGCCCCGCGTCCGCGTGCCCACCCTGCTACTCTGGGGGGCGAAAGACCGCTTCCTCGGCCGCGAGCTCACCCAGCCCAGCATCGACCTCTGCGACGATGGCCGGCTCGAATTCTTTGAGGAGGCGAGCCACTGGATTCAGCATGAGGAGGCGGAGCGGGTGAATGGGGAGCTCATCAGGTTCTTCTCCTAGCCCCCGAAACCCTCCACCCCACTCCCCCGTAGTGGGTCTCGTTCTCGGAGAAAACCCATGAAAAAGCTCCTGATTCCAACGCTTCTGCTTCTCTCCCTCCCCCTGGCGGCCCTGGAGATCCGGGTCCAGCCGGGAGAGGTCGTCTATGCCTACGAGGTCGATCCCGCGCGCGGCCTCTACACCGTCCTGCTGCAGAACGTCGCCGTGATCCAGAAGGACGGCGGCCCGGTCACCCTCGACTCGTTGGAGATCCAGGCGGTGAACGGCGGGCAGGTCGTACAGACCGTCGTCGTCCCCGCGGCGGACCTCGAAAAGAGCGCCCAGCGCCTGAGCGCCATGGAGGCGCAGGGGCTGCTCAAGCTGTACGACTTCCACTTCCAGACCAGCCGCTATCTGAACGGCCTCAAGATCGCCGCCAACCGCACCCTGAGCCCGGGCTCGGCGCTGGTCGTCTTCGGCAAGCCCCTCCTCCTCTCCGGCCTGCCGTCGGACGGCCTCGCGATCCTCGCGCACGGCAAGGACGCGGACGGGAAGCCCGCCGAGGCCCGGACCACCCTGAGGGTGGAGAATCACAAGTCCCCGAACGAATACCTCTTCCCGCTCGCCGGCACCTGGTACGTCGGCGCGGGGCCCAACCTGGAGAGCCCCCACCGCTGGGCGGCCAACGAGGAGTTCGCCTTCGACCTCGCCGCCCTGGGCGGAGACGGCCTCACCCACAAGGGAGACGGCAGCCATCTCACCGACTATTACGCCTACGGACGGGACGTCCTGGCCGTGGCGGACGGCGAGGTCGTGGAGGTCGTGTCAGACGCCCTGGAGGCCAACGACCGCCTCAAGCAGCCGGGTGAGAGCGAGGAGGATTTCGAGAAACGGACCTACCTGGAGCAGGCGAAGCTGCTCGCCCAGAGCTACAAGGCGCCGCTGGGCAACTACGTGATCCTCCGGCACGCGGGAGGAGAATTTTCCCACTACGCGCACCTGAAGCAGGGGAGCGTGCGGGTGAAGGCCGGGGACACCGTGAAGCGGGGTCAGCCGATCGCCCAGCTCGGCCAGACCGGCAACACCACCGAGCCGCACCTCCACTTCCAGCTCACCGACGGCCCCGATCCCCTGTACTCGCGCGGCGTCCCGATCCTCTTCAAGAACGCCGTGAGCTCCGTCGGCTTCAGCGGCAGCTATCTCCAGACGGGGTGGATCGTGACCGCGAAGTGAGCGAGAGGCTACGGCACCCCCTCGGTGATTACGAACAGGTTGATCGCCTTGTTGTCGTGATGGTTGACGATCCGTGCGCCGCCCGTGAAGGCGAAGACGAAGGGCTCGAAGGTCACCGCCAGATTGATCCAGAGGGCCGCCACGCTGCCGCCGACGATGAACTGGTTGTCGTGGATGACGCCGCTCAGGTCGATCTCCTGGACGTGGACCGGCCCGCTCAAGTTGCGCAGCGTGCCGGTCGCGTGGCCGTTCCCCTGGTCCTCCAGGGTCAGGTTCGCCGTGTAGGTGGTCTTCCCGTCGAAGCTGATGAATTTGGCTTGCCAGATGGCCATGTCGTTCCTCCCCTCCCGCTCAGCGGGGTCTGTCTGTCGCCCGGGATCATATGTCCTGAAAGCCTGCGCCAGAAATCAAGGACCCAAAGGACTGCAAGGACTGCAAGGACAACAGGTTCTTCGTCCTTGCAGTCCTTTGGGTCCTTGCCCTAAAGCCCCACCCGAAACTCCGCCCCCCCGCCCTCCGCGGGACCCAGGCTGAAGTCGAAGCCGTGGGCGGAGAGGATCTCCTGCACCAGGGTCAACCCGAGACCGCGGCCGTTGCGCTTGGTCGAGAAGAAGGGGGTGAAGAGGAGGGCGCGGACCTCCTCTGGGATGCCCGGGCCGGAATCGCGGATCGCCAAGGACTCGCGGTCCAGGCGGACGGCGATCGTCCCGTCCTCGCTGATCGACTCCATAGCGTTCTTGAGCACGTTCACCAGCACCTGCTCGATCTGGTTGCGGTCGAGGTCGACCGGCGGCAGCGGCCCGGAGCGCTCCCAGTCGACGCGGATGCGGCGGCGGTCGAAGTCCGGGCGCATGAGCAGGAGGATCTCGTCCACCAGCCGCGCGAGATCGGTCGGCCGGCGGTCCGGCGGCGGCAGGCGGACCACCTCCGCGAAGCCGTTCATGAAGGCGCGCAGGTTCTCCAGACGGGTGATCGCCACCGCGATCGCCTGGAGGTAGTCCTCCCGGTCCTCCTCCCCGAGCTCGCCGGCGTAGCCGCGGAAGGAGTCGAGGAGCGAGCCGACGGCCCCCACGGAGTTGTTGATCTCGTGGGACATCATGCGGATCAGCTTGCCGTAGGCCGCCTTCTCCCAGGCCCGCAGCTCCTCGGTCAGCTCCTCCAGCAGCAGGAAGCCGCGCGGAAAGCCGCGGTCGAAGAGATCCGCTCGCGTGGCCTTGAGCCGCCGTCCCCCCTGGAGCGCCAGCACCTCCGAGCCCCCCTCCGGGATCGCCGCCAGCGCCTGCCCCACGGCTGAGCCGAGAGCCCCGAGACTCTTACCCCTGGCCGCCTCCCCTGAGACCTGGAGCAGCGCCTCGGCGGCGGGGTTGAGCGACGAGACCCGGCCGTCGAAGTCCAGGGTCACGATGCCGGCCGGCGAGGCGGCGAGGATCTTCTCCAGGAAGTAATGCTGCTCCTGGAGCTTCAGCCGCTCCTCGCGCAGGCGGTCGATCATCTGGTTGTAGATGCGGATCAGGACGTCCATCTCCGGCTGCCCCACCTCGCGGAACTGCGAGGTGAAGTCGCGCTCGCCGATCAGCTCCGCCCCGGTGCGGATGAGGTCGAGCGGCACGAAGAAGGCCCGTACCAGCATCACCCCCAGGACGATCGAGAGCACGAACAGCCCTTCGACCGCCAGGAGCCAGATCCGGTCCTCGCGCAGGACGAAGACGGAGATCGCCGCCAGGACCCCATGGATCAGGACCAGGTAGGCGATGATCTTGGCGCGCAGGCTCAACTATTCGATCCCGTATTTCTCGAACCGCCTATAGAGCGCCGCCCGCGAGAGCCCCAGCGCCTCGGCCACGCGCGTGACGTTCCCCTCGTAGTGGCGCATGCATTTGACGATCATCGCCTTCTCCATCTCGTCGAGCGTCATGGTGCCCGGGCTGGGCAGCGCCGTGCCCCCGCGCGCCTCGCGCTCCTCCAGGCCGGAGAGGGCGACCAGATCCCGGGCGTCCAGCCGGTCGCCGTCGATCACCAGCACGGCCCGCTCCAGCGTCTGCTTGAGCTGGCGGATGTTGCCCGGCCAGGGCTGATCCTGGAGCCAGGCGAGCGCCCGGTCGGTGAGCGCGATCGGCGGCCGGCGATAGGCGCGGGCCGAGAGGTCGAGGAAATGGCGGGCCAGCAGCGGGACGTCCCCGCGGCGCTCGCGCAGGGCCGGCAGCCGCATGGCGATCAGGTTCAAGCGGTAGAGGAGGTCCTCGCGAAACTGCCCCCGCTCCACCAGCTCGGCGAGGTCGCGGTTGGTGGCCGCGACCACCCGCACGTCCACGGTTCGCGTGACGCTCGACCCCAGCACCTCGTAGGAGCGGTCCTGGAGCACGCGCAGCAGCTTCACCTGGGCCGAGGGATCGATCTCGCCAATTTCATCCAGAAAGATCGTCCCCCGGTCGGCCATCTCGAAGCGCCCCTTGCGGTCGGCCCGGGCGTCGGTGAAGGCCCCCTTGACGTGGCCGAACATCTCGCTCTCGAAGAGGGTGGAGGAGATCCCGCCCAGGTTCACTTTGACGAACGGCCCCTCCTTGCGCCGGCTGTTGCGGTGGACCGCCTCGGCCACCAGCTCCTTGCCGGTGCCGCTCTCGCCGGTGATCAGCACCGAGGCGTCGGTGGGCGCCACGCGGCCGATCAGCTCCAGGATCTTGAGGAACCGGGGCTCGGCGCCAATCAAGCCGCGGAAGTCGAAGCGCCGGTCGAGCTCCTCGCGGCTCGCCGGCGCCCCCTTGCCGTCCCCTTGGCCGGCCAGCGACAGCGCGGTCTCCACCGCCTGCAGGAGTTGGGCGTTCGACCACGGCTTGGTGACGAAGTCCGCCGCGCCCGCCTTCATCCCCTCGACCGCCAGCGCGATCGAGCCCCAGGCGGTGATCAGGATCACCGGCAGCCGCGGGCGCAGCCGCCGGATGCCCGCCAGCAGCTCCAGCCCCTCCTCGCCCGAGGTGGCGCGGGAGAAGTTCATGTCCTGGAGCACCAGATCGAGATCCTGCTCGCGCACGATCGCCAGGGCCTCCTCCGGCGTCCGGGCCCCGCGCGCGGGGTGGCCGTGGCGCTTGAGCAGGAGGCTTAAGGAGGCGGTGACCGACGGGTCGTCGTCGACGATCAGGATCATGGATCACTCATAGCGCAACGCCTCGGCCGGCTGCACCCGCGCCGCCAGCGCGCTGGGATAGAGGGCACAGAGCACGGAGAGCAGGTACATCGCCGCCATCGCGACCAGCAGCCCGGCGGTGAAGACCTTGTCCGACAGCACGCCGATCAGGTGGAGGACCGGGACCTGGATCACCAGCAGGGTGCCGACGAGGACGCCCAGGCTGGTGAGCACGAGTTGCTCCAGCAACACCTGACGGTGGACCGCGGCGCGCGACGCCCCGGCGGCCCGGCGCAGACCGATCTCGCGGGTGCGCTGGAGGAGATTCTGCCACAGCACCCCGATCAGCCCGAGGCCGACCATCAGCAGGAGGAAGAAGGCCACCGTGCCGGCCACGATGAGCGGCGTCAGGAAGAAGCGGAACGCGGTGGCCCGCACCTGCGACAGCGGGCGCACCTCAAACGACCAGTCCGGAGCCACCTGCTGCATGCGCTTGACCAGCGCCTCCTCGAACGCCGCGGGCGTGCCCGGCCGCACCCGGATCAGCAGGTTGCGAAACGATTGCCCTTCCGGATGATCGAATGAGGAGAACCGGAACAGGAAGTTGTCGTTGGGCAGCAGCTCTCCACCCTTGCGAAAATCGCTCACCACGCCGACGACGCGGAACGGGCGCTCGTCCGGGCTGGGATCGAACAGGGCTTTCCCCACCGGATCCGCGGTGCCGTAGACCGCGCGCGCCAGATCCTGATCGATCACCACCGGCTCCCAGGACTGCGTCGCGTCGGGCTCCTCGAACCAGCGGCCGGCGACCAGGCGGAGCCCCATGACCTTGTCGAATCCCGCCGTCGCCCGGTCGACTCCCGTGTCGACTTTCCGGCCCTTGACCCTGTACGAGCCCTCCCATCCACCTTGATCGAAGGGGACGACGAACGAGCCGGCCGCGGCCTCCACCGGCTCCAGCGACCGGACCTCCTGGAACAACCGCGTCAGGGTCGCCTGCTGCGCGGCGGCGTCGCCGGCGTTGGCCTCGTTCCGCCCCACACCCATCCGCACGTTCCACACCTCCTTCCACTCGAAGCCGAGCGGAATCCGGTAGTTGTCCAACAGGAACAACCCCATCGTCGCCACCACGAACACCACCAGGAACGAGACGCAGATCTCCATGATCATCAGCGCGTTCGAGCGCTTGCGGTTCCACACCAATTTGAGCAGATGACGGGTCATGCCGACCTCCCGCGAAGAGCCTGGACGGGGTGGAGCTTCGACATCCGCCAGGCGGGGTAGACGCCCGAGAAGAGGCCGAAGAAGACGGCGATAGCCAGGCCGTAGAAGAAAATCCGGAAGTTGAGCGCAAATTGGGTGTGCGGGATCAGACCGCTCACGTTGAACGCCCGCAACACTCCCAGGGCGAACAGGAGGCCGAGGGCGGCGCCGATCAATGTCAACACCAGGTTTTCGATCAGGAGCTGCCCCACCAGCGTGCGCGACGAGGCGCCGAACGCCCGGCGCACGCCGATCTCCGACGCGCGGTCGAGAATTCGGCTGAGATTGATGTTCACCAGGTTGATCGTGGGCAGCAGCATGAAGCCCAGCATCAGCGCCAGCAGGGCCGCCTGCAGCCGGGCGCCCGGATTCGCCACCGCTCCCCCCGCGGGCAGGAACATCCGGGCCGCTCCCTCGAACAGCGTGTCGGCGCCGGTATATAAATGCTGGAACGTCTTGGGATCGGGGAGCTGTTTCTCGGCCTCGCGCAATCGGGATTGGACCTCCGCCTTGATCTGCGGCAGATCGGCGTGGCTCCGGGCCAGGATCAGGGCATAGAAATTACCCAGCCACTCTTCCTTGTAGGCGCTGGTCTTGGCGGTGGTCACCGGCACCCAGAGATCGGCCGAGGAGGAGTAGCGGAGCACCGGCACGTCGCGCACCACGCCCACCACGCGGAACCGCTGGCCGTCCGCTTCGATCGTCTTCCCCACGGCCGGCTGACCGCCGAAGAAACGCTCGCGCGTGGTCTCGTTGATCACCGCCACGAAACGGCCGGCCTGATCGTCGGCGACGGTGTACGGCCCCCCTTCCACGAAATCGAAGGCGAGCACCTGCCAGAATTCGCCGTCCGCGCGCCGCAGCGCCGACTGGATCTTGCGGCCGTTGAGATAGGAGACGACCGTCTGGGCCTCGGTCACGAACGCGATCCGCTCGACGCTCGGAAGCTTGGTCATCGGCCGCACATAGCGGTCGAGAAAGGCGTATCCGGGTTGCGCGGTCTCGGTGTCGTCCTTCCCCTGCATGGTCAATCGATAGACGCCGAGCATGCGGTCCGCGTGGACCTCCGGCGTCCGCGCCGCGAACACGTAGTCGAGCAGAGCGGTGGCCACCAGCAGCACCATCAGGGTGATCCCGATGCCGAACAGGCTGATGAACGTAAAGAATTTCCGCCGGCTCAACACCTTGAGGGCGATCTTCAAATAGTTTTTGATCATCGCGGTATCCTCACTGGACCTGGCGGCCGTCGAACAGGCGGACGATGCGGTGCGTCTTGTCGGCCATGCGCGGATCGTGGGTGACCATCACGATGGTGGTCCCCTCCTTCTGGTTCAGATCCTCCAGGATGCCCATGATCTCGTCGCCCATCTGGCTGTCGAGATTCCCCGTGGGCTCGTCCGCCAGAAGCAGGCCGGGCCGGCCGACGATGGCGCGGGCGATCGCCACCCGCTGCTGCTGGCCACCCGAGAGCTGGGTGGGAAAGTGATGCGTTCGCGAGCCCAGGCCCACGCGGTCGAGCGCCGCCAGCGCGGCCTTTCGCCGCTCCTTGTTCGACATCCGGCGATAGAGCAACGGGATCTCCACGTTGTCCACCACCGAGAGGTCGGGCACCAGATGGAACTGCTGGAAGATGAAACCGATCCGCTCGTTGCGCACGCGCGCGAGCGCGCGGTCGCCGTAGCGGTCGATCGCCTTGCCGTCGAGCGCCACGCTCCCCGCGCTCGGCGCGTCGAGCAGCCCCATCAGGTTGAGCAGCGTGCTCTTGCCGCACCCCGAGGGGCCCATCACCGAGACGAATTCCCCCTTCCCGATCTCCAGATTGATGTTGTCCAGCGCCGTGGTCTCGACGCGGTCCGTGCGATACAGCTTGCTGACTTGTTGCAGATGTATCATCGGATTTCCTCCGTTCATTTCAGATCGACTTTCTCCAGATGCGTGTAATCCTTCATCTCCGACACGATCACCACCTCCCCGGGCGCCAGACCGTCGAGGACCTCGTAAAACTCGTAGCCGGTGAGGCCCAGGCGCACGCGGCGGCGCACGGCGTGATCCCCCTGGACGACGAACACCTCCTCCGTCTGCCCCCCCTGCGCGAACGGCCCCTTGGGTACCCGCAGCGCGCTCGACCTGGCGTCCGTGACCACCAGCACGTCCACCCGCAGAGCGTTGCGCAATTTGGGATTGCGGGCGTCGGCGAGGTCCACCTTGAATTTGACCGCGCCGTTCTCGATGGTGGGATCGATCGAGGCGAGGTGGCCGTCGAGCGTCTGGTCGTCGAGCTTCACCCGCACCGGCTGGCCGGGATGGAGGCTCGACGAGTGGACGTCCGACACCGTCCCCTCGACGCGGAACGAATCGAGGTCCGCGATGCGGGCGATCACGTCGCCGCGCCGGACCGTGGCCCCTTCCTGTGGCACCACCCAGGTGAGCACGCCCGAGCGGTCCGAGCGGGTGGTGGCGAGGTCGAGCAGGCGCTGGGCATCGTCGCGCTCCTTGCGCAGGGTGGCAAGGTCGAGCTCGACCCCCTGGAGCTGGGCCGCGGTCGAGCGGCGGGCTTCCTCCACCGCGGCCTGGAGCTGCGCGAGTTGGATCTGCGCCTTTTTCGCCTCCACCTCGGACGCCTTGAACGTGGTCTCCGAGACGAGCCCCTCGGCGCGCAGCTTGCGGTTCTGCTCGGCGCGATAGCCGCTCGCCTCGACGTCGAGCTTCTGCGCCTCGATCTGGCCGCGCAGGTCGTTGAGGCTCTTCTCCAGCGTGATCCGGAGCTGCTGCTGCTCATTGGCCTTCTTGGCGAGCTGGTCCTCGATTTTTCCAAGATCCAGCCGGGCCGTGGAGGTGTCGAGCGCGAGGATCGGGTCCCCGGCCTTCACCAGATCGCCCGGCCGCTTGAGCACCTTCTCCACCCGCGCCTCGACCGGGCTGGAGATCACCCCCTCGAACGCCGGCACCACGGTGCCCGAGGCCTCGACGATTCCCTCGACCGGCCCGCGGTCGACCGTCCCCGTCCGGACCTGCTCCCGCGCCACCGAAGGCCGCAGCCATCCCGGCAGCAGGATCAGCACCGCCACGACGAGCCCCAGGGCTCCCATCCCCACAGCCGCCCGGCGTCCCAGACGGCCATATCGATCTCTGGCATCCAGCTCACGGTCCATGTCGGTAGCTCCCTCCCGGTCGGAGGACCGGAAGGGCAAGCGGTATGCCAGGGGGTAAGTTGTTGATTTAACTGGGATTGGGGCTAAGAGGGGGAGGGTGGGAGCGTCCGGGGGTGGACGGGGGTGTCCGGAAATGGACGGTGGGGGAACCGCCCATACAGCTCAGCCTACCGGTCGCCTCTGCCCCTCCGAAGCCTCACCCTCGGTCCCTCTCCACTTCGTGGAGAGGGAGAGCCCAGAGAGCG
>DASXJP010000335.1:0-8426 GCA_036497345.1 Thermoanaerobaculia bacterium | reverse complement strand
CCCCGCCTCCATCCTCTACTACAAGGTGGACGACATCCGGGGGACCTGGGCCGCCCTGCGCGACCGGGGCGTCGAATTCCGCGACGAGCCCCACATGATCGCCCGCATGCCCGACCACGAGCTGTGGATGACGTTCTTCCGGGATACCGAGGGGAACACCCTGGCGCTGATGAGCGAGGTGCGGGGGTAGGTCAGCACAGGAACATCGGCAACCCCATCACCCCCACGATGTTCGGCCGATACCGCTCGCGGTCGTAGAACCTCTCGACGTTCACCTGCTTCTTGCCCTCGCCCACGATCTCCAGGGGCTCGGTGGTGTAGCGCCCCCCCTGGATGGAGACCAGGCGGCCGGTCTTGCCGGCCAGGATGAGGTCGGCGGCGAGGGTGGCGAAGTTGCGGGCCACCAGGCGGTCGAGCGAGTCGGGGGGGCCCGAGCGCATCAGGTAGCCCAGGCGCTGGTAGATCACCCGGTCCCCCGTGCTCTTCTGCAGCTCCTCGCGGAGATAGCGCCCCACCCCTCCCAGCTCGCGGTTGCCCACGGCGTCGGCCTCGCCGGTCTCGAAGGGGTGGCCCCCCTCGGGGTAGGCCCCCTCGGAGATGGCGCAGACGGCGTAGTTGCTGGGGTTGCCGCGCTTGTCCTCGGCGAGCATCTCGACCACCCGCTGGAGGTCGAAGGGGACCTCGGCGATCAGCGCCCGGTCGGTGCCCGCGAGATAGGAGGAGAGCAGGCAGGTCTCCCCGGAGTGGCGGCCGAACAGCTCGACCACCAGGAAGCGCTCGTGCGAGCCCGCCACCGTCCTCAGGTCGTTGATGAAGTTGACCGAGCGGGTGACCGCCGTCGAGAAGCCGATGCAGTAGTCGGTGCCGAAGACGTCGTTGTCCATCGTCTTCGGCAGGCCGACCACCTTGACCCCTTCGAGGTGGAGGCGGCGGGCGAAGGAGAGGGTGCCGTCGCCGCCGATGGCCACCAGGGTGTCGAGGTGGAGATAGCGGAGCACCTCCAGGGCGTGCTCGGTGAGGTCGAGCCGGCCGTCGGGGAGCCGCTTTTGATCGTGGTCGCGGAGGTGCTCGGGGACCGAATCGGGGGCGATCAGGGCGGGATTGATCCGCGAGCTGTGCAGGATCGTGCCGCCGCTGCGGTCGATGGTGCGGGTGCTGGCCCGGGTGAGGGGGACGAGCCAGGAGGAGTTGTCGGCGTCGTGGTACGGCTTGACGTGGAGGAGGGCCGCCCAGCCGCGGCGCAGCCCCAGCACCTCACACCCCTCCTCCTCCATCCGCCAGACGAATTGCTGGATGGCCGCGTTCAACCCCGGCACGTCGCCGCCGCCCGTCAGGATGCCGACCCGTTTCGCCATCCCCTCCCCTACATCCCTCCGATGGCCACCATGCGGTCGAGCAGGTCGACCACCCGGTTCGAGTACCCCCACTCGTTGTCGTACCAGGCCACCACCTTGACGTAGCCGTCCCCCTCGGCGCGGGTGGAGAGGGCGTCGAAGACCGAGGAGTGGGGGTTGCCGATGATGTCGGTGGAGACCAGGGGCACCTCGCTGTACTCGACCACCGCCTTGAGCGGCCCCGCGGCGGCCTCGCGCACGGCGGCGTTGACCGCCGCGGTGTCCGGCTTCGCGCGTACCTTCGCCACCAGGTCGACGATCGAGCCGTCGGGCACCGGCACGCGCATGGCCAGGCCGTCGAGCTTGCCCTTGAGCCGCGGCAGCACCTTGCCCACCGTGCGGGCGGCGCCGGTGGTGGTGGGGATGATGTTCTGGGTGGCCGCGCGGCTGCGCCGGAAGTCCTTGTGGGGGACGTCCGCCAGCCGCTGGTCGTTGGTGTAGGCGTGGACCGTGGTCATGAACCCCTCCTCGATGCCGAATTTCTCGTCGAGGATCTTGGCCACCGGGGCCAGGCAGTTGGTGGTGCAGGAGGCGTTGGAGACCAGCCGGTGCTCCGGCTTCAGCTTGTCGTCGTTGACGCCCACCACGATCGTGGCGTCGATCTCGTCTTTGGCCGGCACGGTCAGGATCACCTTCTTGGCCCCCGCCTCCAGGTGCTTCTGGAGCTGCTCCTTCCTGGTGAACACGCCGGTCGACTCGATGACGATGTCCACCCCGAGCTGCCCCCAGGGGATCTTCGCAGGGTCCCGCTCCGCCGTCATGGCGATCTTGTGACCGTCCACGTACAGGAAGTCGTCGTCGGCCCGCACCTCCTTTTCGAAGACCCCCATCACGGTGTCGTACTTGAGGAGATAGACGAGCTGCTCGTTCTCGAACAGGTCGTTGATCGCCACCACCTCGACGTCGTCGCGGTCGGAGAGGATGCGGAAGACGCTGCGGCCGATGCGGCCGAAGCCGTTGATGCCGATCTTGACGCTCATGCTGCGGCCTCCTTCAGGTCGAATCGCTCGAAGCGGCGGAGCAGGTCGACGACCCGGTGGGCGTACCCCCAGCCGTTGTCGAACCAGGTCAGGGTCTTGGAGACCTCGTTGCCCAGCACCATGGTGCCCAGGCTGTCGAAGGTCCCGGAGCACTCGGAGAGGAGGATGTCGGAGGAGACGATCGGCTCGGTCTCGTAGGCCAGGATCTCCCGCAGGCCGTCGCCGGCGGCGGCGGTGCGCACCACCTCGTTGACCGCCTCGATGGTGACCGGCTTCTGGTGCCAGCAGACGAGATCGACCACGGAGCCGTTGGCCACCGGCACGTTCAGCGAGTAGCCGGTGATCTTGCCCTTGAGGTCGGGCAGGAGCTCGGCGAGCAGCTCGGCCGCGTGGGTCTCCTGCGGGATGATGTTCTCCCCCGCCGCCCGCCCCCGGCGCGGATCGTCGTCCGGCACGTCGGCCAGCCGCTGCTGGTTGGTGAAGGCGTGGACGGTGGTCAGGAAGGCCCGCTCGATGCCGAAGGCCTCGGCGAGCACCTTGAGCACCGGCCCGGCGGCGATAGCGGTGGCCGAGGCCGCCGAGACGACGCGGTGCCCGGGGCGGAGCTGGTCCTCGTTGACCCCGAAGACGATGGTGAGGTCCGGCGGCTCGGCCGGCGGCGAGCAGAGGATCACCCGCTTCGCCCCCGCCGCGAAGTGGCGCTCCACCTCGGCGCGGGTGCGGTACTTCGAGGTGGCCTCGATGACCACGTCCACCCCCAGCTCACCCCAGGGGGGCGTCGTCTGGGAGCCCTTCTCCTCCGTCAGCATCCGCACCTGGCGCCCGGCCACGTAGAGATTGCCGTCCTTGATGCTAACCTCGTCCGGGAACCGGCCGAGGATGGTGTCGAAGCGGAGCAGGTAGGCGAGCGCCGCCGGGTCCGCCACGTCGCTCACCGCCTGGATCCGCAGGTCGTCGCTCTTGTAGAGGATGCGGAAGATGTTCCGCCCGATCCGTCCCAGTCCCCTCAACCCGATTCCTGTGGGCATACCTTGCGACCTCCCTTCGCGTAGAACCTAACACGAACCCTCACCCCTGGCCCCTCTCCCGGTGAGGGAGGGGGGAGGGGACGGGAGAGGGGCCAGGGGTGAGGGTTCGGGAGGGGGCGTAAGCCCGGGGCCTGATCGCCGACTCGGTGGATCAGGCGGCGGCTCTCAGGTGTTGATGGAGAAACTCCGGTGCAAGGTCAGCACCGTTCTCCCAGGCCAGAGTATGGTGGTGGACGGTGAAGCGTTTGAACAGCTCCACATCCCGGAGGGGACCGAAGACAGGCCCATCCAACTCTCCGCTCAGGTCCACCTCGCCAGAGGTGCCGTCGCTGAAACGCAGCCAGACCCTGTAATCACCTAGATATCTGGCTTCCAGGACGTGTAGGAACATGGGCTACTCCAGTGGGTTGATCGATCTCAGCGGAAGCTTTTGCTGCGCGAGCCTCCAGTCTCCCGCCAGCTCGGCCTTGTGCAGAGAGTACCATTCCATGACCAGATTCAGCGCCCGCCTCGGAAATTTGCCTACCACCACTCCTGACTCGATCTCAACCGTGACCTCGAACTCACCATACTCCGCATGGAAGTGAGGCGGAGCATGATCCCGGTAGTACATATAGATTTCAATTCCAAGGAACCGAGTCAGCTCAGGCACTCCAGAGCGCTCCCTTCATCAGGTCTACGCATCGTGAAAAAGCATTACGCCGGGCTCCGATTCTAGGAAGAAACCGGACGGAAAGCAAGAGGAATTTATCCTCCGGAGACGACGAAGACCGTCCGCCGTCGCTCCCGATCCGCGCAGGTCTCTCCAGAGGACCTTCCCAGAGGGTCCGGTCTATCCCTCTGAAAACAGCAAGTTTCAGTCTCGCAACGATAGATTGACAGCTCCGTCGCCGATTCCTAGAATCGGCCACAGTCAGGGTTTCAACAAAGCACGCGCGGGAGGGATCTCCATTGCCGTTCAGCCTGGTAGAGCCGGTTCGAGCCTTCCGCCGCTCTCTCGCGGCGGCCGCCACAGTCCTCCTCGTCTCCTGCAGCGGTGCCCCCGCTCCCCAGTCCCCCGCGGCCGCTCCAGCCGCCAGGCCGGCACGCGTCGCGGTCGTCCCCCAGGAGAGCTGGCGCGACGCCGTCCTCTACTTCGTGATCACCGACCGCTTCGCCGACGGCGATCCGGGCAACGACCAGAACGTCGACGTCAACGCCAAGGGGACCTTCCACGGCGGCGATCTCAAGGGGCTCACGGAGCACCTGGACGAGATCGCCGACCTCGGGGTGACGGCGCTCTGGATCACCCCGGTGGTGAAGAACATCGACGGCTTCGTCACCGGCGCGGGCTTCCCCGACTGGGGGTACCACGGCTACTGGGCCGACGATTTCCACCGGCTCGATCCCCGTTTCGGCAGCGAGGCGGATCTCAAGACCCTGGTGGACGCGGCGCACGCCCGCGGCATCAAGGTGCTGCTCGACGTGGTCTACAACCACGCCGGCTATGAGACCAAGATGCTCGACGACCCGCGCTTCAAGGATTGGCTCCGCGTGGGCGGGACCTGCGGCCAGGACGACCTGACCCTGTGCGTCGCCGGGCTTCCGGACTTCAAGACCGAGCTCCCTCAGGTGGCCGACTATCTGATGAAGGCCCATCTGGGGCTGGCCAAACGGGTGGGGGTGGACGGCTTCCGGCTCGATACCGTCAAGCACGTGCGGCACGACTTCTGGCAGGAGCACCGGCGGCGCACCCGCGCGGAGCTGGGGAAGGATTTCTTCCTCATCGGCGAGGTCTGGGGGGGCGACGCGCAGTCGCTCGACCCCTGGTTCGCGGGTGACGAGATGGACGCCGGCTTCGACTTCTCCTTCCAGGGGAGCGCGCTCGCCTGGGTCCAGGGGCGCGGGCGCACGGCGGCGTTCGACCACTACCTGAAGACCCGCGAGAAGGTGCGTGCCGGCCACCTCCTCTCCCCCTATCTCTCCTCGCACGACGTGCCGGGCGCGCTCTTCCAGCTCCAGGGGGACAAGACGCTGTTCCGCCTGGCGGCGCTCCTGGAGATGACCGCGTCCGGCATCCCGATGATCTATTACGGCGAGGAGGTCGGCCGCCCCGGGGGGGACTGGCCGGACAACCGCAGCGACATGCCCTGGGGGGACCGCAAGATCCCGCCGGGGGCCGGCAAGCCGCGGGACGAGGCGCTGCGGGCCGACTACAAGAAGATGATCGCCATCCGCCGCGCCCATCCGGCGTTCGCGCGCGGGGTCCACTCCACGCTCGCGACGGACGGCGACCTGCTGGTCTTCCTGCAACGGGACGAGGCGAGCCACGACGCCGTGGTGGTGGCGGTCAACCGGGGGAGCGCGCCGGCGCCGGCGGGCTTCGACGTGCCGGCGGAGTGGGGGGCCGCTCCGGTCAAGGACGTCTGGACGGGGGAGCCGGTCGCGCGGACGGGGGGGCGGATCGAGGTGACGGTGGCGCCGAAGGGCGCGCGGATCTTCGCGATCCAATAGTGGTTTTCCCACCTCATGGGGTGGTGACAGGGACGCGGAAGGCCGATACAAAGCTTCGGGAGAGCGGCAAACATGGCAGAGGTAACGTTTCACCACGTCAAGAAGGCGTATGGGCCGGTCACGGTCATCCCGGACCTCAGCCTCGACATCCAGGACCACGAGCTCATGGTGCTCGTGGGCCCCTCGGGGTGCGGCAAGTCGACGGCCCTGCGGATGATCGCGGGCCTGGAGGAGATCACCGGCGGCGAGATCGAGATCGGCCACCGGGTGGTGAACGACGTGCCGCCCAAGGACCGCGACATCGCCATGGTCTTCCAGAGCTACGCGCTCTATCCGCACATGACGGTGCGCGAGAACCTGGAATTCGGCCTCAAGATCCGCAAGACTCCGAAGCCCGAGATGGACCGCCTGGTCAACGAGGCGGCCCAGATCCTCGGCATCACCGAATTCCTCGGCCGCAAGCCCAAGCAGCTCTCCGGCGGCCAACGCCAGCGCGTCGCCCTCGGCCGCGCCATCGTGCGCAAGCCCGCCGTCTTCCTCTTCGACGAGCCGCTGTCGAACCTCGACGCCAAGCTGCGCGTGCAGATGCGGGCCGAGATCTCGACGCTGCAGCGGCGGCTGCGGACCACCACCGTCTACGTCACCCACGACCAGATCGAGGCGATGACCATGGGCGACCGCATCGCCGTGATGAGCAAGGGCGAGCTCCAGCAGGTGGGCACGCCGCTGGAGGTCTACGACCGGCCGGCCAACCTGTTCGTGGCGAGCTTCATCGGCACGCCGCCGATGAGCTTCATCCCCGCCACCCTCGCGGACGGCGGGGCCACGGTCACCGCCTCCGGCTTCAGGATGCCCGTGCCGCGGGAATTCCGCGCCGCGGCGGCCGGGCACGACGGCATGAAGGTCATGCTGGGGATCCGGCCGGAGAACATCCGCGAGGCCTCCCGGGACGGCGGCGCTACCGTGCCGGTCGCCGTCAGGGTGGAGCTCGCCGAGTCGCTGGGGCACGAGGTGATCGTGCACGGCCGGATCGGCGACGAGCTCGTGATCGCCAAGGTCGACTCCCACCGCTCGCCGCAGATCGGCGACACGGTCCAACTGGTGATCGAAGCCGACGCCGCCCACCTCTTCGACGCCGCCACCGAGAGACGGCTCGGCAGCTGAGCTTTTCCACGCCATAGGAGAACCGGCAATGAAAACCCATTTCCTTCGCGGCACCCTCGGCGCTCTGGCGCTGCTGCTCGTCTTCCCCCTCTCCGCCCTGGCGCAGAAGGAGATCGTGGTCTGGCACGGCTACCGCGGCGGCGAGAAGGCGGCCTTCGAAAAAGTGATCGAGAATTTCAACAAGGCCAACACGGGCAAGATCAAGGTCACCACCCTGGCCGTGCCCTACGACGCCTTCGCGGACAAGATCACGGCGGCGGTGCCGCGCGGCAAGGGGCCGGACGTCTTCATCTTCGCCCAGGATCGCCTCGGCGGCTGGGTGGCGGCCGGCAACACGGTCGAGCCGCTCGACTTCTTCCTCGATCCGGCGATCAAGGGGCGGTATCTCAAGGCCACCCTGGACGCCATGACCTATCAGGGGACCACCTTCGGCCTGCCGCTCAACTTCAAGGTCGTCACCCTGATCTACAACAAGAAGCTGCTGCCCACGCCGCCGAAGACCACGGCCGAGCTCCAGGCCATGGCCAAGAAGCTCACCAACGCCTCGGCGGGCAAGTTCGGCCTCGCCTACTGGTACTCCGACTTCTACTATCACGCGGCGCTGATGAACGGCTTCGGCGGCGGCGTCTTCCTGGGCCGCAAGCCGGTGGTCAATTCGGCGCAGAACGTGGCCTCGCTCAACTATCTGCTGAAGTGGCTGGACCAGGGGTTCCTGCCCGCCGAGCCGTCGACGGCGCTGATCACCTCGCTGTTCAATCAGGGCAAGGCGGCGATGGTCTTCTCCGGCCCCTGGTTCCTCGGCGAGATCGACAAGGGGATCGATTACGGTCTCGCGCCGCTGCCCATGATCTCCGAGGCCGGCAACAAGCCGATGCGGCCGTGGATCACCGTCGAGGGGGTCTACGTGGCCGCGCCGTCGAAGAACAAGGACGCAGCCTATGAGCTGGTCAAGTACCTGACCGACGTCCCCGCCGCCAAGATCATGGCCCTCGAAGGGCGGCAGACGCCGGCCAACAAGGGGGTCTACGCCGATCCCGCGGTGGCGAACGATCCCATCCTCAAGGCCTTCCGCCAGCAGGTGGACGTGGCGGTGCCGATGCCCAACCTGCCGGAGATGTCGATGGTCTGGTCGCCGGTGACCACGGCCATGAACGTGATCGTGAAGAAGGCGGCGACTCCGAAGTCCGCGCTGGACCAGGCGCAGAAAGAGGTCATCGAGCGGATCAGCAGCCTGCTGAAGAAATAAAGCCATGGCCCCCACGGATCGCCCCGTCTCGCCCCGTCGCCGGTTCCTGATCGGCCTCGCTCTCGCCGCGTTGCTGGGGGCGGGGCTCGGGGCCGTGCTCCTGGCCGGGGGGCAGCAGGCC
>DASXJP010000334.1:0-16148 GCA_036497345.1 Thermoanaerobaculia bacterium | reverse complement strand
GGCGTCACCGTGAGCAAGCCCGACGGCAAGGAGGTCCTGGTGCCGTTCGCCTTCCTCAAGGACAACGTGCCGGCGCCGTTCAACCAGGAGACGGACGGCGGCCCCGGCCAGGTGATTCACAACAAATTCGTGGTAGTCGATTTCAACGGCGCCAACCCGGCGGTCTTCACCGGCTCCTCCAACCTGGCGGCGGGCGGCGAGCAGCAGAACGGCGACAACCTGATCGGTATCTACGACCGCTCGATCGCCGTGATGTACGGCGTCGAGGCGATCCGTCTGATCGATCACTTCGGCTTCCGCGCCGCCCTCAGGAACGCCAAGCCCCCGAAGGCCGGCGCCAAGCCGGCGCCGAAGGCGAAAGCGGCGACCAAGAGCCAGTCGCTGCAGCTCCAGTCCCCCGGCCCCGGGCCGCGCTGGTGGGAGGACTACTACAAGAAGGGGACGGCGAAGTACAACGAGCGGGCGTTGTTCATCAAGTAGGGGCGCCCGGGGATTGATGCCCGGGCTTGGCTCAGCGCCCGCCCGCCTCGACCTCCTCCACGAATTCGTCCAGCAGATGGTTGAAGATGGCGGGGCGGTCCATCATCACCCAGTGGCCGGTGCCGGTCATCAGGCGGACGGGGAGGTCCGGCAGGAGGCTGTGCAGGCTGTAGGGGAGGCGGTTCATGTCGCTGATGATCGACCGCCGTGGTCCCGGGTAGCGGGCGAGGGCGGGGAGCGGCTTGTATTGGGTCGCGCCGGCCACCGCGCCGGTGATGGCGTCCTCGTGGGTGAGACGGAGGTCCTCCAGCACCCAGCGGGCGGCGTCGGGATCGCCGCCGACCACGAGCTGGCGGAAGTAGGACTCGAGCTCCGCCAGGGGATCGGCGCGCAAGGACTCCAGAAACGGCGCCAGCTCCCGGGCCGGCACCTGGCTCTGGTCGCCGTTGGGGTCGACCAGGAGGAGGCCGGCGACGCGCTCGGGGTGGCGGCTCGCGTATTCGATGGCCACCGCCGAGCCCAGGCTGTGGCCGGCGAGCACGAAGCGGCGCAGGCCGAGCTGGTCGGCCGCCGCGGCGACGTCGGCGGCTAACCCCAAGATCGAGTAGTCGCCGTCCTCGGCCGGATCGGATTCGCCGTGCCCGCGGAAGTCGAGGGCCACGGCCCGCCGGTGCCGGCGCAGGTGGTCGAGCTGGAGGGCCCACTGGCCGCCGTTGCCGGCGAGGCTGTGGAGGAAGAGCACGGGCAGGGCGTTCGGATGCTCCTCGCCGCCGCCGTCGCGGACGTAGAGGTTGCCCGCGGGGCCGGCGATCCAGAGCGATTCGCCTGGCACCTCGACGGCCGGCTCGGGATCGGGAGCCTCGGGCTCCGGCTCGGGATCGCGGCGCCGCCGCGGCTCGGGCTCGGCATCCTCCGGGAAGACCGGCCGCCGGCTGGCGAGGACCGTGGCCAGCATGCCCAGCGTGAACAGGCCGAGGAGGGTCCAGAGAAACCCCCGCGGCCGCCGCCGGCGCGGGTAGCTGGATCTCCGAATCCGCTTCGAGGTGGTCATACCGATTCGTTAGCTTACGCTAACCCCGAAAGGCGTTTTCTCGACCAGAATCCTGAAGTGGCTCTCGACGAGCTCCTCGACCTTCTTGGGAGTCTCCTTCAGGCGGAGAGCGGCGAACTCCATCGTCGTTCTATAGGCATCGGCGTCTTTCTTGATCCGCGCGGCGATCAGCCGTCTTACCACGAGCTCTTCGAGCTTGGTGAAGGGGTTGCCCTTCAGCACAGAGAGCGCTGCCTCGGCGATTGAAGTGATGGTGGTCCCTTGATTTGCAGAGATCTCTTGGTCGAAGGCGGCCTTCGCGGACGAAGCCAGATGGGGCCCAAGCCATTCATAATAAACGAGATGAGAACTTGTGACATAGAAACCTTCCGCGCTCGGCATGAAGGACTGCCTTATATCTATACCCCAGCTCCCAGTTTCTGAAAGAACCATTAGGCTTTGCACAAGCATGGGTCCGATGACGGCCACCAAAAAGCCCGGCACAATTGGTAACGGAGAAGGAAGAGTCAGTTTGTCCCCAAGAGCAAGGGCCTGCTCTTCACTGGCGAGATGCACGAGATTGCGCTCCGGGTCGACCGACCAGTCGAGCGCACGGGCCGCGAACACGCCAGGGGTTCCCTCGCGGGTGAAGAAAGGCAGGCATGCCATCAGCCGGCCTTCGTTTCCCGAGAGCTCGCCGTCGATGCCCCAGACGAGAAGATTTTCCTTGCTCATGCCGGTCCCTGGGGGCGCAGGCCGAACACCCAGGGCGGAAGTCTGTCAGGGGGCTCAGATGTCAGGGGTATCGTCACCGGTCGCCTCTTCACGCCACGGGCGCTCAAGTCCTGGCCAAGTATACCGGATGGGGCGGCCATCCGGCGGAAGAGTTGACAACCCTATTGACGGTTGTGTATCAATCCTGTGCCCAAAGCCGGCAGCAACCAAGGCGAGGAGCAGCGTTGCCTGCTCGTCCAGAGAAGTTTTTTTCGAGCGCACCCAGACGGGAGGCACGTGTGAATCGAGCAGTACCCACCGTCATTGTCTCGGTCCTTTCCCAGATCCGGCAGCTCGGGAGAGGGTCCAACACGCTCTGCGTAGGCGCCTTCGCGCTCACCCTCGTCAACTTCACGGCCCTCGGAGGGCAACCGTCGGGGCAGCAGCCCGCGCCGGCGAATCCGCCCGCCCTGCAAGCCGCCGCCGCTCCGGCGGAGGCGGTGAAATCGGCTCCTTCTGAGATAGCGCGGCCCGATCCGCCGCAACCGGCTGTCGAGGCTCCCAGGGAGACCCCCAAGACGGAAACGCCAGCCCCCGCTCCAGCCCCGAAGCCGGCCCCCGCGGTCGCCCCCCGCCCGACAACGCCTCCTCCTCCCAAGCCGAACGACGAGATCGAGCGCCTGAAGAAGGCGGCCGATCTGATGGTGAAGGTGAACGAGGCGCTGGGGATGCCGCAGTCCCCCTACGGGAAGATCATCTACGACATCGCGGTCCGCCACTCGATCAACCCGCACTTGGTGGCGGCGCTGATCCACGTCGAATCCGCCTTCAATCCCCGGGCGGTCTCTCCCAAGGGGGCGTACGGCCTGATGCAGCTCCTGCCGGAGACGGCGCGGCGCTTCGGGCTGACCAGGAAGAAGGACCTCTTCAATCCCAAGAAGAACCTGGAGGCGGGCGTCCGTTATCTCAAGTGGCTGGCCGACCGCTTCGGCGGGGACGCCGAGAAGATCCTCGCCGCCTACAACGCTGGCGAAGGGGCGGTCGAGCGGTTCGGCGGCATTCCGCCGTACCAGGAGACGCAGAGCTACGTCCAGAAGATCTTCGGCCTGCTGGGCTTCACCGCCCCGCCGGCCCCGGCCCCGGCGCCCCAGCCCGTGGCGGCGGGCGGACCGGAGCCGGTGGCGGCGCGGTAAACCCTCATCACCGGCGGTCCTCGACGCGGTGCCAGGCGTCCTTGGTGGCCTGCTTGGCCTCGTCCCAGGTCTGGCGGGCGGTGCCCTGGTTGTACTCGTTCCAGTCGCGGCCGAGCTCGGGCTCGACCTCATCCCAGTCGCGGTTGCCGTAGCGGGCCCGCGACTCCCAGCCGTAGCTGTAGGCCGGCTGGTAATCCTCATAGGTGCGGTCCGGTTTCACGTAGGGACGGGTGCGGTAGCTCGCGCGCCAGTAGGCGTCCTCCTCAGTGGGATTGATCCCCTCGGCGATGCCGTGCCCCACGAGGCCGCCGGCCACCGCGCCCACCGCCGCGCCGACCAGGGTCCCGACCGGACCGCCGACGGCCGTGCCGACCGCCGCGCCCGTGGCCGCCCCGGCGGCCGCGCCGACCCCGCTGCCGACCGGATGGACCTTGTCGTGCGCCTGATCGGCGACCGTGGTCTCCCGGTCTTCTACAGCCGTCCCGTGCTTCTCGTCCATGGTGTGCCTCCTGGTGAGTGATTGCTCGTGCTCAATGCATCCGGAGCACTCGGGAGGGGTGCAAGGCCGGGGCCAACCGCGGGTGTGTTAGCATCCCGCCGCTTTCGGAGAGACCCCCCATGGAAATGTACGAGAACATTCTGGAGACTTTGGGGAACACGCCCCTGGTCAAGCTTGGCCGGTTCCACTCCGGGCCCGCGACCCTGGCGGGCAAGGTCGAGTATTTCAATCCCGGCGGCAGTGTGAAGGATCGCATCGGCATCGCCATGATCGAGGACGCCGAGAAGGCGGGCCTGCTCAAGCCGGGAGGCACGATCGTCGAGCCCACCTCCGGCAATACCGGCGTCGGCTTGGCCATGGCCGCCAACCTGCGGGGCTACCGGCTGATCTGCGCCTGCCCGGACAAGATCCCCAAGGAGAAGGTCGCGCTGCTGGAGGCCATGGGCGCCACCGTCCTCCCCTGCCCGACCAACGTCGAGGCGGACGATCCGCGCTCCTACTACAAGGTCGCCGAGCGCATCCGCGACGAGGAGGGGGCCTTCCTGCCCTATCAGTACTACAACCAGGGCAACCCCGAGGCGCACTACCGCACCACGGGCCCGGAGATCTGGCGGCAGACGGACGGCAAAGTCACCCACTGGGTGGTCGGCGTCGGCACCGGCGGCACGATCAGCGGCGTGGCGAAGTACCTGAAGGAGCGGAACCCGCAGGTCCACGTGGCCGGGGTCGACACGGTGGGGAGCATCTACGCCTATTACCACAAGCACCGTGAGCTGCCTCCGGCGGAGCAGATCCATCAATATCTGATCGACGGCATCGGCGAGGACTTCATGCCGTCGACCGTCTGGTGGGACTACATCGACGAGATCGTGACGATCGACGACAAGACCGCCTACCGGGCCACCATGGAGCTGGCGCGGCGGGAGTCGATCTTCACCGGCTCCTCCGGCGGCGCCGCCGCGGCCGGCGCCCGCCAGGTGGCCCAGCGGCTGGGCGCGGACGGCCTGGTGGTCACCCTGTTCCCGGACTCCGGGGAGCGGTATCTCTCGAAGCTCAATAAGGATTGGATGCGGGAGAAGGGGTTGTTGGATTAAACCCTCACCCCTGGCCCCTCTCACCCGGGGGACCTTGTTGAGCTTATCCGTCGGATCCGACGGATCGGTCGGATCGGTCGGATGGTCTCTCGGACGGGAGAGGGCCGGGTCCAGCGTAGAATGCTCCCCATGCGCACCCTACCCGCTCTCCTCCTGTCAGTCTCCCTGGTCAGCGCGGTCGGCGCCCTTTCCGCTCCTCCGCCTCTCGATCACGCCCCCCTCGTTCGCCAGCGGGCGGCGACCTGGCTCAAGCCGGACGATCTGGTGCTCGGGGTGGAGATCGGGGGGGACGCGCGGGCCTATCCGCTGTCCATCCTCGAACGGCACGCGGTGGCCAACGACACGATCGGCCGGATGCCGGTGGCCGTGGCCTGGTGCCGGCCGTGCGGCTCCGCCGTCGCCTATCGCACGGATACGCCCAAGGGCATCCTGATCCTCGCGGCCGCGGAGAAGGTCCGCGACGGCGATCCGCTGCTGGTGGACCGTAAGACCGGGACGCTGTGGAAACAGCTCACCGGTGCTCCAGTCGAGGGGCCGCTCGCCGGTTCCGGCATCGAGCTCCAGCCGCTCCCGGTGGTGCTGACGACCTGGACGCAATGGTTCCAGTCCCACCTGGAAAGCCGGGTTCCCGCGCCGGAGACGGCCCCCAAGGAAGCGGAAAAGACCGCGACCGCGCGGCCGGGGGACGAGCCGGCGGGCCCCTGGGTCTATGGATTGACGGCCGGCGGCGTCACGAAGGCCTATCCGGTCGATCTCGTGGCCAAGCTGGGGGTGATCGACGACGAGATCGGCGGCCGGCCGGTGGTGGTGATCGCCGATCCCGGGGCCGATCCCAAGCACCGCACGATCCGCGCCTATGATCGTGGGGACCGCGTGTTCAGCCGCTCGGGGCACGCCTTCCTGGGCGCCAACTTCGTCAACGATCAGAGCGGCCACGCCTGGAAGATCGGCGAGGAGGCGCTCGCCACCCCGGACGGCCAGAAGCGCCCCCGGCTACCGGCCAAGCTCGCCGTCCAGACGGTGTGGGGGGCGGCGTATCCGGGGGCGGGGGTGTATGCGGAGCCGAAGACGCCGTAAGGGTCTCCCTGCCCTCGGATCGTCCAACCCTCCGAAGCCTCACCCTCGGTCCCTCTCCACTTCGTGGAGAGGGAGGGCCCGCGTAGGAGATCTTGTTGAGCTCGGCAGGATCTTGAAGACAGGTTCCCCCTCTCCACGAAGTGGAGAGGGGGCCAGGGGGTGAGGCCTCGAAGGGGAGGGGCGCTCCGCGGGCACGATCCCCCCGGCAAGCCTTTTGCACAGAGCATCGATCCCGCTCCCTCTCCGTCGAGGGGACAAGTACCGATGCACCGCCTGAAGCCACAGAATCTCTGGAACGTCGTCCGTGAGACGATCGCCAACTGGAGTCAGCACGACGCCACCACGCACAGCGCGGCGATCGCCTATCTCTCGCTGTTCTCGCTGGCGCCGCTGCTGATCCTGGTGGTGGCGGTCTCCGGTTGGGCGTTCGGCGCGGAGGCGGCCCGGGGGGAGGTGCAGCGGGAGCTGGGACGCTTCATCGGCGCGGACGCGGCGGTGGCGGTCGAGGGGATCGTGGCCGCCAGCGCCCATCCGCGCACGGGACGTATCGCCGCGATCCTCGGCACGGCCACCCTGCTGTTGAGCGCCACCGGGGTGCTCATGCAGCTCCAGGACACGCTCAACACCGTCTGGGAGGTCACCCCCAAGCCGGGGTTCTTCCTCAAAAGGCTGCTCAAGAAGCGGCTCCTCTGCTTCGGGATGATCCTCGGCGCCGGCGCCCTCCTGCTGCTCTCGCTCGCCGCGAGCGCGGGGATCGCCGTCCTCCAGAGATTCCTGGAGGCCCGGTTCGAGATCGGCCTCTCGAAGCTGGTCGGCGGCGCGGACGTGGTGCTCTCCTGGCTGCTGATGGCGCTGCTGCTCGCCATGGTCTACCGGCTGCTGCCGGACGTCGAGATCGGCTGGCGCGAGGTGGCCTGGGGGTCCGCCGTGACCTCGGTCCTGTTCACGCTCGGCAAGTACGCCATCGGGTTCTATCTCCAGCGCACGGGCGTCACCTCGACCTACGGGGCCGCCGGATCGCTGGTGCTCGTGCTGCTCTGGATCTACTACTCCTCGCTGATCTTCCTGCTGGGCGCCGAATTCACCCGCGTCCACTCGCGCCGCTACCGCGAGGGGCGGGCCCCGGCCTCGCCGGGAGCGGTGCGGGTGGCCACGGTCCAGGTGCCCCTGGAATCGAGCTCTTCTTCCGTTTCCGCGAAGGGATGATGAAAGCCAGATCTCTCGCCCCCCGTGCCCTGGCCTTCGGAGCCGGCCTCGCCCTCCTCACAGCTCCCCTCCACGCCGACAAGGTCAAGGTGGAGGTCAAGGTGAACGGCGACAACCTCCGCCGCGAGCTGAAGGGCAACATCCTCACTCTCCTCAGCCTGGAGAAGGAGAACGACGGCAAGCTGACGCCGGAGCGCATCCGTCGCCTCTATGCCCAGGCCCCGGACGAGATCAGCGAGGCCCTGCAGCCGTTCGGTTACTACAAGCCCCAGGTCCGCCCCGAGCTGCGGCAGGAGGGGACGACCTGGACCGCGAGCTTCGACGTCGACGCCGGCCCGCCGATCAAGATCGCCAGCGTGGACCTGAAGATCACGGGCGCGGGCGCGGACGATCCCGAATTCCAGGGGCTCGCGCACAACTTCCCCCTGAAGCCGGGGGACGTGCTGAATCATCCCAAGTACGAGGGAGGGAAGAAGCTGCTGACCGATCTCGCGGCCAGTGAGGGATACCTCGACGCCGCCTTCCAGGCGAACCAGGTCCGCGTCGACCTCGACCGCTATCAGGCGGACGTGATCCTCCACTACGACACCGGCCCGCGCTACCTCTTCGGCCCGGTCTACTTCCGCCAGAACGTGCTCAACGGCAGCCTGCTGACCGGCTATCTCACGTTCACCCCCGGCGAGCCGCTCGACGTCAACAAGGTGCTCCAGCTCCAGAACGCGCTCTCGGACAGCCCCTACTGGGCCCGCGTCGAGGTGGTGACCCGCCAGGATCAGGCGGAAGGGTTGGAGGTGCCGGTGCGGGTCAACCTGGTGCCGGCCAAGCCGCTGCGCTTCAGCGGCGGCGTGGGCTACGGCACGGACACCGGCCCGCGCGTCAAGGGAGCCTGGGACTTCCGGCGCATCAACAGCCGCGGGCACCGCGCCCACGTCGAGGCCAACGTCTCGCAGATCGAGCAGAACATTTTGTCGAGCTACATGATCCCCGGTGCCTACCCGCGCACGGACACCCTCTCGTTCAACGTCGGGTACGACCACCAGGACACCAACACCCTGCAGAGCAAGACGGTGCTCGCCGGCTCCCAGTACACTTTCCTCCGGCGCGGCTGGAACCAGACCTACGGCCTCAATTTCGAGCGGGAGGACTACACCGTGGGGCTCGACAAGGGGATCTCGCATCTCCTGGTGCCGAGCGGCGGCATCGAGCGCGTGCAGGCGGACGACCGCATCGACACCACCAACGGCTTCCGGGCCCGCTTCACCCTCCAGGGGACGGCGGAGAACCCGCTCTCCGACGTCTCGTTCCTGCAGGGGATCATCGACGGCAAGGTGATCCGCACCGTGGCGCCCCAGAACCGCCTGATCGGCCGCCTCCAGGTCGGCTACACGGCGACGGACGCCTTCCGCCAGCTCCCGCCCCGCTTCCGGTTCTTCGCCGGCGGCGACCAGAGCGTGCGCGGGTACCGCTATCAATCCCTCGGGCCCAAGGACGAGGCCGGCAACGTGATCGGCGGCCCGGCGCTCGTGGTGGCGAGCCTGGAATACGAATACCGGTTCCGCCCCAAGTGGGGCGCCGCCGTCTTCTACGACACCGGCAACGCCCTCCCCCGCTTCAACGCCGGCGACCTGGCGCAGGGCGCCGGCTTCGGGGTCCGCTGGATCTCGCCGATCGGCCCCGTCCGCGCCGACGTCGCCTGGGCTCTCTCCGACCCCCGCCACCCCATCGTGTTCCACCTCACCATTGGACCTGACCTATGACGCCCGAAGAAACGACTCCCCCGTCCGATACCCCTCCCGCGACCCCTCCCCGCAAGCGCCGCCGGTGGCTGCGCTGGACGGTCGGCGTGCTGCTCTTCCTGGTCCTCCTGCTCGTCGCGGCGGTGGGGCTGGTCTGGTACGCCGCCTCCACCGAGAGCGGCACGCGTGCCCTGATCGCCCGCGTCGGTCCGATGATCCCGGGACAGCTCACCATCGGCGCCCAGACGGGGCCGCTCACCGGGCCGCTCGACCTACGGAACATGCACTACAAGAACGCCACGATGGACGTGACGATCGGCCACCTCCATCTGGCCTGGAAGGCGGGCCGGCTGCGCCAGCGCATGCTCGACGTCGACCAGCTCCACGCCGAGGGGATCCGCGTCGCCCTGAAGAAGAGCGGCGACACGACCGCGAACGGCAAGCTGGTGGACGTCCACCTGCCGGTGAACGTCATCGTGCGCGACGCGCTGATCCGCGACCTGGAGATCGTGCCCGAGGGCTCGGCCCCGTTCCGCCTCGACCGCATCGCCCTCGACGCCCGGAGCGAGCGGGCGCGCGACCTCCTCCACGTCCGCGGCCTGGCGGTGGACGGCCCCACCTTCCAGCTCCGCGCCGCCGGGGACCTCAACCCGGTGGGCGACTACGCCGTCCATCTCCAGACCCAGGCCACCTATACCGATCCCAAGATGCCGCCGTTCGTGGTCGGCGCCAGGCTCGACGGCACGCTGGAGAAGCTGGGCGTGGACGCCCGCCTCAGCCAGCCGTTCGACGCCCACGTGCGGGGGAGCGTCCTCACCCCCATGCGCACGATCGGGATGGACCTCAAAGCCCAGGTGCGCGGATTCAACGCCAGGGCGATCAATCCGCAGTGGCCCCTGGCGGTGATCCGCGACGGCGACGTGGCCATCCAGGGCGAGCTCAACGACTTCACCTCCCAGGGGCGGATCGCCGGCGCCTATGACAAGTACGGCTCCGGGACCGCCGACTACCGGCTGGCGCGCAAGGGGGACGACCTCCACTTCGAATACCTCAACCTGCGGACGGAGAAGGGGGCGGCGATCAGCGCCCGCGGCACCGTGAGCCTCCCCACCCCGAAGAGCGAGCTGGGGCTGGACCTCACGGCCGAGGCGCGGGGGATCGACACCCAGGCGATCGATCCGCGGTGGCCGCCGGCGCGCGTCCGCGAGGCGAACGTGGCGATCAAAGGGCGGCTCAGCGACTTCACCTCCGAGGGCCGGGTCTCCGGCGCCTACTCGGACCTCGCCGCGGGCGTGGTCGACTACCGGGTGATCCGCAAGGGGAACGATTTCGCGTTCGAGCGGGTGAGCCTGCGGACGGATCAGGGGGCCACCCTCAACGCGCGCGGCAAGGCCAGCCTCGCCAAGAACGGGCCGATGGACGTGGAGGCCACCTGGAAGGGGCTCACCTGGCCGCTCCAGGGGGCCGCGCCGGCGGTGGTGAGCCAGGCCGGCCAGGGGCACGTCACCGGCACTTTGAACGATTACCAGCTCACGGTGGACGCCCAGGTCGCGGGCCCCAGCATCCCGCCCGGGCACTGGGTGCTCGCCGGCCGTGGCAACCAGGAGCGGATGGACGTGCGCTCGCTGCGCGGCGACGTGCTGAGCGGGCAGCTCGCGGCCGTGGGCACGGTGGCCTGGAAGCCGCAGCTCGCCTGGAAGATCACCGCCAACGGCGACGGCATCGATCCCAGCGGCAAGGTCCCCGACTGGCCGGGCCGGATCACCTTCGCCGCCGCCAGCGAGGGCTCGCTGCGCGACGGCGCCCCCTACGGCCGGGTGGACCTCAACCAGCTCAGCGGCCAGCTCCGGGGCAATCCGCTCGCCGGCACCGCCCACCTCGAGATGGCGGGGGACCGCTACCGCCTCCCCGCGCTCGACCTGCGCTCCGGCACGGCCGAGGTCTCCGCCTCCGGCGCCTTCACCAAGACCGCCGCCGACCTCGACTGGAAGCTCGCCGCGCCCAATCTGGCCGAGGCCCTGCCCGACGCCGGCGGCGCCGTCAACGCCCAGGGGCATCTCGCCGGGCCGTGGACGGCGCCGCGGGTCACCGCCCAGGGCACGGCGACGTCGCTGGTCTACCAGACCTATTCGGCGGGCAACGTGAGCCTCCAGGCGGACGTGGACCTGGGATCGAACGGCCCGCTCGCCGTCAACCTCAAGGCCGCCAACGTGGGGCTCAACGGCCGCAAATACGACACGATTACCCTCACCAGCCAGGGGACGCGGCCCTCCCACGCCATCGCCCTCGCCGTGCGGCAGGGAGCGGACGGGCTCGACCTGGCCCTGGCCGGCGGCCTGCGCGGCACCACCTCCTGGAGCGGCGAGATCCGCCGGCTCGACCTGCGCAACGCGCAGACCGGCAACTGGTCGCTGGCTCACCCCGCCGGGCTGACGGCGGGCACCACGCAGGCGGCGCTCAAGGGGTTCTGCTGGACCTCGGGCAACGCCCGCCTCTGCGCGGACGGCCAGTGGGTGAAGAACGGCCCCTGGAGCGCCAACGGCACGATCGCCCAGGTGCCGTTCTCGCTGCTGGCGCCCTTCCTGCCGCCGGACGTCAAGATCACCGGCGCCGTGGGCGGCACCTTCGCGGGCACCGGCTCGCCGGCCGGCGTGGTCACCGCCAACGTCGATCTCCGGCCCGGCCCGGGGGAGATCCGCTATCCCGCCAAGACCGGCGAGACGACCACCGTCCGCTTCGACCAGGGGACGATCCGCGTGGTGGCCGGCGGCGACGGCCTCACCGGCCACGCCGACCTCACCTTCGTCAATACCGGCGCCGTGCGGGCCGACCTGCGGCTGCCGCAATACAACAAGATCGGCGCGCCGCTCCAGAGCCAGACGCTGAGCGGGCACATCGTGGCCAATTTCTCCAACCTGGGTCTGGTGGAGGCCTTCGTCCCCGACCTCGACAACGTGCGGGGGGCCCTGAGCTCCGACCTCACCCTGGGCGGCACGGTGGCGAAGCCCGCGGCCAACGGCTCGGTGCTGCTCCAGCAGGCACAGGCGGACGTGCCCGAATACAACCTGCAGATCCGGCAGGTGTCCCTCACCGCCAAGAGCGCGGGCACCGGGCCGATCCAGGTCCAGGGCTCGGCCCGCTCCGGCAACGGCACGGTGACGCTGGCCGGCGGTCTGGCGCTCGACGGCTCGCCCAGCCAGCTCACCCTCGAGGGGAAGAATTTCGTCGCCGCGAACACCAACGAGCTCAAGGTGCTCGTCTCGCCCGACCTGCGGGTGAAGCTCAGCGGCCTGCGCACGGACGTCACGGGCAACGTCACCATCCCCGAGTTGGCGGTCAACCAGGAGAAAACGCGGCGCGCGGCGGTCCAGGTCTCCAAGGACGTGGTCATCGTGTCCGCGACCTCGCCGGCCGCGGCCACGGTCACCACCCCCGCGCCCTCGCGGCAGCTCTACGCCCGGGTGCGCGCCACCCTGGGGGACAAGGTGACGATCAAGGCCCAGGGTTTCAGCGGCGGGCTCACCGGCAGCCTGCTGGTCTTCGAGCAGCCGCGGAAGCCGGTCACGGCGGTGGGCGAGCTGGAGGTGAAGGACGGCGTCTACAAGTCCTACGGGCAGGACCTGACCCTCGAGCACGGCCGGATCATCTTCGCCGGCGGCCCCCTCGACAACCCCGGGCTCGACCTCAAGGCGTTCCGCAAGGCGACCGACGGCACGGTGGCGGGGATCAACATCACGGGGACGCTCAAGGCCCCGCAGGCGACGCTCTACTCCGATCCGCCGATGGACGAGAGCAACGCGCTGGCCTACCTGCTGCTGGGGCACCCCCTGGGGCAGTCCAACGCCCAGGAGGGGGACCTGCTGGCGAACGCCGCCACTTCGCTGGGCCTCAAGGGGGGCAACCTGGTGGCGAAGAAGATCGCCGCGCGCTTCGGCCTGGAGGAGGCGCGGATCGAGTCGACGGGCGGCATCAAGCAGTCCTCGCTGGTGGTGGGGAAGTACCTCTCGCCGCGGCTCTACGTGAACTACGGCATCGGCCTCTTCCAGCCGGTGAATACCTTCACCATCCGCTACCTCTTCAGCCGCCAGTGGAGCCTCCAGGCCCAGCAGGGCGCGGCCATCAGCGGCACCGGCCAGGCGACCGGCGTGGACGTGCTCTACACCGTCGAGAGAGGGAAGGGCGGCACCACCCCGGCGCCGCCGAAGAAGGAGCGGGGGAACGACGTGCAGGGCCCGAAAGGAACGGAGACGGCGACGGGGGGAGAAGGGTAGGGGGCGCCCCCACGGACCTGCACGGACAGACACGGGCTGCACGGACAGCGAAAGCGGTCTCGGATCTGGCTTTTCTGTCCGTGTAGGTCTGTCCGTGTAGGTCCGTGTCTGTCCTCCAGCCCCGTCATCCGCCAGGCCTCATTCTTCCGTAGAACAGAGCAACCGCCATCCGGCGGGTTTTACAGGAGGAGATGAGATGATCAGGATGTCCTCGCAGCAGGGCTGGTGTATCGTTTGTGCCGTGATGCTCCTGGGCGCCCTCGCCGCCCTTCCCGCGCTCTCCCAGGCCCCCGCGGGCCCCCCCACCCCCTCGCCCGAGCTCGCAAAGCTGGCGTTCTTCGCCGGCGACTGGGCCTGCAAAGGCAAGGCGGAGGCCTCCCCCTTCGGCCCCGCCCACGCCACCTTGGGCAAGGTGGGCATCCACAAGGAGATCGGCGGCTTCTGGTACGTGGGGCGCTACGAGGAAAAAAAGACGGCGGAGAACGCCCATCCGATCGTCTTCCAGTTTATGCAGGGCTACGATGGGACGGCCAAGGCGTTCACCATGGACTGCTTCGACAGCTTCGGCAGCCACTGCCACCAGACCGCGGCCGGCTGGCAGGGCGACAAGATGGTCTACAGCGGCGAGTCCACCGGCTCCGGCCCGGTGACCCCCGTGCGCGACACCTTCTCCAAGACGGGGGCCGCGAGCCTGGAGCACACCGGCGAGATGCAGATGGAAGGCAAGTGGATGGCCATCGACCACGAGACCTGCACGCGGGCCAAGAAATAAGAAATGAAAAGGCCCCGGCATCCGCCGGGGCTCTTCTTCCACCATGGCCGGCTCGGTCTTGCTTGGATTACCGGGTCCTGACGCAGCCGGTGACCAGGTTCGACCACTCGTACTGATAGGCGTAGCCGTTGGTGCCGATGAACGGCGTGGGCGACCACGCGCACTGGTCGTCGGCCTCGGCGCCCGTCGAGTTGTTCCACCAGCCGTTCACGGGGTCGGTCACGGCCTCGCGGGTCTCGTGGCAGGTGAAGTGCTCCTGGTTCTGCACGTCCGACCAGCCGGAAACCTTGCAACCGCTGCAGCTCGGATACGGCTCGATGGAGTACTTGACGGTCCCGGAGGTGCCGCTGTACGAGCCGTGATAGGCGCAGTAGGCCAGGCTCGGACCGCCGCAGGAGGTGCTGCCGCCGCTGGAGGAGTACGAGGTCCGCGGGATCACGACCTCATAGATGGTGCTGGAGTTGAAGGCGCCGTGGCCGCCGGAGAAATAGCGGTTGACCTCAGCGTGCACGGTGGAGTCCGTGACGTTGGTCGGCGGCGCGGAGCTGTCGAACCAGTCCGCGGTGCCCGAGCCGAGGTTGGTGAGCTGAATGCCCGAGTACTGCGTGATCACGTTGTACTCGCCGGTGGTGCCGAACTGGTTGCGGAACGCCTGCAGGGTCGTGGCGTACGTGTGGTCCGCCCCGCCGGACCCGAACGACGAGCCCCAGAAGATGAAGACCACCTTGGCCGAGGTGAGCACGCCACCGCCGTGGTTGGAGATGTTGGTGAGCTTGCTCGGCACCCGCTTCGCGGCGATGTTCGTCGGCATGTAGATGACGTGATCGGCGTCCGCGAAGGGCTTCAGATTCATCGCCTTCTCTTCCTGAGCGCCCGCGCTCGCCACCAAGGACAACATCCCGCACGACAGCGCCAGCACAGACTTCAAGCCTCTGATCCTCATGCTTTGCATCCTCCAAGCTACTTGGTAATGCCTCCGGGGCTGACGCGCTCTCCCCATGAGAGCCGGACCCCCGGGGCAAGTTTGGAGACGATGAGATCCCACCGTCTCGTGAAAACGGATACACGGACATCAAAGAAACGAGGCACGCTTTGCTTGGCGCCTCGCCAGGTCGGCCAACACTCTGGATGACGCTCTATACATCCCCGGTGCGGGACGCCCCCAAAAGCGAGCCGCTCCAGAAAAGATTCTCGAAGGTCGATCGAGCGCGGCGGGAGGGCACAAGAAAAGAGCCCCGGCGGCGGGCCGGGGCTCTTCACAGCCGTCGCTGAAGCGGTTCGCTTAGCGGGTCCTGACGCAGCCGGTGACCAGGTTCGACCACTCGTACTGATAGGCGTAGCCGTTGGTGCCGATGAACGGCGTCGGCGACCACGCGCACTGGTCGTCGGCCTCGGCGCCCGTCGAGTTGTTCCACCAGCCGTTCACGGGGTCGGTCACGGCCTCGCGGGTCTCGTGGCAGACGAAGTGCTCCTGGTTCTGCACGTCCGACCAGCCGGAAACCTTGCAGCCGCTGCAGCTCGGATACGGCTCGATGGAGTACTTGACGGTCCCGGAGGTGCCGCTGTACGAGCCGTGGTAGGCGCAGTAGGCCAGGCGCGGGCCGCCGCAGGAGGTGCTGGAGCCGCTGGAGGAGTACGAGGTCCGCGGGATCACGACCTCATAGACCGTGCTCGAGTTGAAGGCGCCGTGGCCGCCGGAGAAATAGCGGTTGACCTCGGCCCGCACGGTGGAGTCGGTGACGTTGGTCGGCGGCGCGGAGCTGTCGAACCAGTCCGCGGTGCCCGAGCCCAGGTTGGTGAGCTGGATGCCGGAGTACTGCGTGATGGTGTTGTACTCACCGGTGGTGCCGAACTGGTTGCGGAAGGCCTGCAGCGTCGTGGCGTACCCGTTGTCCGCACCGCCGGACCCGAACGACGAGCCCCAGAAGATGAAGACGAGCTTGGCCGAGGTGATCACGCCACCGCCGTGGTTGGAGATGTTGGTGAGCTTGGCCGGGACCCGCTTCGCGGCGATGTTCGTCGGCATGTAGATGACGTGGTCGGCGTCCGCGAACGGCTTCAGTTGAAGGGACTTGT
>DASXJP010000333.1:0-9483 GCA_036497345.1 Thermoanaerobaculia bacterium | reverse complement strand
AAGCAGGAGCAGAATCACGAAGGTCGCGGCGCGCGGTCTTGTCATACCAGCATATTTATCAAATAGAGACATTTCTTTGTACTTGGGTTAAGATCCTCCCACGAAGCAGTGAGGTCTTCTCAAGGGCCGGCGTTTGGAGGTAGGCTTTTTTCCTCTCGCGATTCGGCTCCGATGAATTCCGGATGAGGCCCGCTCCTAACGGGCAGCGTCCTCTGAGATCTGGCTTGGAGGTGAAGATGGCTCGTTCGCGTCTCCTTGGTCTCACCTTGCTCATCGCCCTCGCGCTCGCGGGTTGCCGCGAAGCCGCCATCCGCTACAACACCCGCTACAACACCCTGCTCCAGGAAGAGCTTCCACGCACGCTGCCGATCCCTGTGGACGGCGTGACGGCGAGCCATCTGCAGAACACCTGGGGCTCCGCGCGGGACGGCGGCCGGCATCACAAGGGGATCGACATCTTCGCGCCGCGCAACACGCCGATCCGCAGCGCCACCGCGGGGATCGTCGAATTCAAGGGGATGAAGGGGCTCGGCGGCCAAGTGGTGACGATCACCGGCCCGGGCGGCTACCGCCTCTACTACGCCCACCTCGAGGACTTCGGCCTCCAGGAGGTCGGCGACTGGGTCGAGCCCGGCGAGGTCATCGGCTACGTCGGCAACTCGGGCAACGCCGCGGTCAACCCCACCCATCTCCACTACGGCATCTACGAGCCCTCCGGACGGGCGGTCAACCCCTACCCGTACCTCAAGCACGGCCAGTCGTTCTCCCTGCTGGGGGAGACGCAGACGGCGTCGAGGTAGACCGGCCCGGCACATCTTGCCTTGGGGGCGGCCCTGGCACACCCCTTGCGGTCCTCCAACCTCAAGGAGGACCGCATGGAAAAGAACGTAGCCACCATTGAACGCTGGGTCTCGCTGCTGGGGGGCGGCGCCCTCGCCGCCTGGGTCCTGGGAGGTGAGCGCCGCCTTTCACCGCTCTCGGGAGCGCTCGCGATCGGTGCCGCGACGCTGCTGTTCCGGGGCGCCACCGGCCACTGCCCCGCCTATGGCGCGCTGGGGTTGAGCACCGCGGACCTGCGGGACGACTGGGCGCGGCCGCTCTCCGGCCGCCGCGAGGGCGCGAAGCGGGGAGAGGGCGCCGGCGGCAAGCTCTTCCGGGGAAAGTGGCCGCTCCCCGAGGGGGGCCGGCTCGTCAAGCCCGGAGAGCGCGACGCCGTCGAGGAGGCCTCGGTGGCGTCCTTCCCCGCCAGCGACCCCCCGTCGTTCACCCCGACCCAGGTCGGATGACGGGAGCCCGCGGGGAAAATTTCGGGCTCTGATTGCGCAACCGCGCCCTCCTCCTTATAATCGGGGCACTTTAACGGGTGTTCAGGATCGAGCTCACGCCGCGACGGTGCGCGGCTGTGGTCTGTGCTCCCTCCGGAGGAGGAGTCGAAATGCCAGAGTTCTTCAAGCGTCATCAGTGCGGGCAGCAGTGGACAGCGCTGGATATGCCCGACGTCGTCCGCCTGACCCTCCAGGGCAAGGTCACCCTCGAGGAGTGCCGGATGATCAACGAGGCCCATCTGGAGTACGCGAAAGACGTCCCGTACTTCTTCTATCTGATCGACCTGACGGCGCTCGAGGACCTGCCGCCGGCCGTCCGCAAGGAGGCGTCGGAAACCGTCAAGACGCTCCCTCTGCGCGGCACGGTGGTCAAGAACGCGCCCCTGCGCGCCAAGGTCCTCGCCCGGCTGCTGCTCACCGCCGCCAACCTCTTCCGGCGGGGCCCCGAGGCCAATCCGCTCGTCTTCGTGGACACGGAAGAGGAGGCCCAGGCCTGGTACGAGAAGCGCCGCCAGCAGGTCGGCGGCGAAGCCGCGGCTTGAGGATCGGGACGCCGGAGCCCCGGGTCCGCAACGGTCCGGGGCACGGCTCAGCGTTCGATCATCTTCAGCAGTGGGCTGACCTCAGCAGGCTGGTGATCGCTTGACAGCCTGTCTCCGGAGGAGTACTCTGCCTGCCTAGCTGTACCCTGTTCCTGAATATAAAAACATGGCCCGAATCCCGGTTGTCCGTCACGGCGCTCAGCGCCTTTTTATTCTCTTCTATTCTATTCTATTCTCTTCTGCCCTGCCCCCGTACCAACCCTTCCATTACGATTTTTCTGTCTTTCTGTTATTGGGTTTCCCCAGTGAAAACACTGGGCTTTAGGAGGCATGCCATGAAGAGACTTGTTTATGTGTCGTTCGGGGTTTTGATTTTGGCCGGAGCAGTTTCGGCCGCGGCCCAAAACTGGCCGCAGTGGGGACGGAACGCGCAGCACACGGGCACGACGAGCGTGACCGGCCAGACGGCGACTCACATCCTGGAAAACATCGTCTACGACCCGTTCGTGGCCCAGGAAAAAGCCGATCCGCTGGCGGCCCCCGACCTGTTGGTCCACTACCAGACGCCTCTGGTGGATGGCAACAACGTCTACATGGAGTTCAAGACCGGCACGTACACCAGCCTGGATCACTGGGAGACCCAGACCTGGAACGAGAAGCGGCTGCAGTGGCAGGGCGGCCACCTGAACACGGTGTGGAATTTCGAGAGCGACTGGAAGCCGGTCCCCTATGGCACCCCCCTCAACGGCCCGGGCTGGGAGCCGGTCTTCCACGCCGTGCTGGCGGGCAATTTCGTCTACGTCCCGGGCGCCGGCGGCTCGATCTTCAAGGTGAGCAAGTCGAACGGCGCCGGCACGCGCATCTCGCCGTTCGGCGCGACGCTCGACCGTGACACCTTCTCCGTCGGCCCGCTGACCGCCGATAGCGCCGGCAACATCTATTATCAGGTCCTCGAGCTGGTGCACGGGCAGGCGTGGAATGCCGACGTGGTGAATTCGTGGCTGGTCAAGGTGGCGCCCAACGGCAGCTTCCAGACCGCCACCATCACCTCGCTGACCCCGGGCGCTCCGGGCAAGAACGACAAGTGCCTGGGCGTCTTCAACATCAACCAGCTCCCCTGGCCGCCGTCGCCGGACGCCGTGCCCGGCACGGTGCAGTGCGGCACCCAGCGCGCCGCCGTCAACTCGGCTCCGGCCGTGGCGCCGGACGGCACCATCTACATCGTCAGCGTCGCCCACCTGTGGGGCCGCGAGGCCTACCTGGTCGCCGCCAACCCCGATCTGTCGCCCAAGTGGCATGCCTCGCTGCGCGACCGGCTGATGACCGGCTGCAACGTGACGCTGCCGCCCAACGGCACGCCGGGCGGCTGCCGCGCGGGAGCCACCACCGGCTATGACCCGGCGCAGAACCGGCCCGGCGCCGGCCGCGTCATCGACGACAACACCGCCTCGCCGGTGGTCGCGCCCGACGGCAGCATCTTCTACGGCGCGTTCACCCGCTTCAACTTCGACCAGGGCCACATCATGAAGTTCAGCTCCACCGGCGTGTTCCTGGCGGCCTACCGCTTCGGCTGGGACGACACCCCGGCGATCTACGCCCACGATGGTACCTACGACGTCATCACCAAGGACAACCAGTACGGCGAGATCGGCTCGTACTGCAACAGCGAGACCTACTGCCCGTCGGACCGCACGGCCAGCAGCCCGGGCTATCCCGAGGCCTACTTCATCACCCGCCTCGACGCCAACCTCAATATCAAGAATCGTTGGCAGAACCTGAATCCGCTGAGCTGCTCCCGCGACGCCAACGGCAACGTCACCTGCGTCAACGACCACCCCGTCGGCTTCGAGTTCTGCGTCAACGCTCCGGCGGTCGACGCGCTCGGCAACGTCTATAACAACAGCGAGGACGGCAACCTCTACGTCGTCCGGCCCGACGGCACCCTGCGCGAGAACCTGTTCCTCGACAGCGCCGTGGGCGCCGCCTACACCCCGCTGGCGATCGGCCCCGACGGCAAGATCTACACCCAGAACGACGGCCACCTGTTCGTGGTCGGCAACTAGGCAATCCGACAGACGCTTTCCAGGGGCGGCCCTATGGGGCCGCCCTTTTCTTCCCTCTTGATTTACGCCCCGTTAATGCCTAACCTCCTGATATGGCCCGGAGGTCTTCCCCCCCACCCTACGCCGAGCTCCACGCCGCCTCCGCCTTCTCGTTCCTCGACGGCGCCTCGCTCCCCGAGGACCTGGTCGACCGGGCGGCGGCGCTGGAGCTGCCGGCCGTGGCCCTGGTGGACGCCAACGGCGTCTACGCGGCGCCGCGCTTCTTCAAGGCGGCCCAAGAGGCGGGGATCAAGCCCCTGGTGGGCGCCGAGGTGGTGCTGGAGGACGAGCCGAGCCTCTGGCAGACAAGGGGACGCTTCGGTCCCCTTGGCCTGGTGCCGGACCCCAAGACCGATCCCTTCCCGGGCCGCTCCGTGGACACCCAGGCGCGGCTCACCCTCCTCGCCGCGGACCGCACCGGCTATCGCAATCTCTGCAAGCTGATCACCGCCGCCGCCCGCGGCCGGGCCAAGGGGGAGGCGCGCGTCGCCTGGGACCTCCTGGCCGAGCACGCGGCCGGGCTCCATCTGCTGACCGGCGGCGAAGAAGGCCTGCTGGCCCGCGAGCTGGCCGAAGGAGGGATCGATCCCGCCCGCCGGATGCTCGAGCGGTTCGCCCATCTCTTCCGCGGCCGGCTCCACGTCGAGCTCCAGCGCCACCGCCGGCGCGAGGAGGAGCATCGCAATCAGGCCCTGATCGGCCTCGCCCGCCAGCTCCGCCTCCCCCTCCTCGCCACCAACGGCGCGCGCTACGCTCAGGCTAAGGACAAGCCGCTGCACGACGTGCTGACCGCCATCCGCCACCACACCACCCTCGACGCCGCCGGCCGCCTCCTCGCCGCCCACCGCGAGCGCCACCTGAAGAGCGCGGCCGAGATGGCCCGCCTGTTCGCCGATCTCCCCGAGGCCCTGGCCGCCGCGGATGAGCTGGCCCAGGGGCTCGACTTCACCCTGGCCGACCTCGGCTACCGCTTCCCCGAATACCCGCTACCGCCGGGCGAGACGCCGTCCTCCTACCTGCGCCACCTCACCTGGAACGGCGCCCGCGCCCGCTTCCGGCCGCTCACGGCCAAGGCCCAGGCGCAGATCCAGAAAGAGCTCGACCTGATCGAGAAGCTCGATCTCGCCGGCTACTTCCTGATCGTCTGGGACATCGTCGATTTCTGCCTGCGCGAGAAGATCCTGGCCCAGGGGCGCGGCTCGGCCGCCAACAGCGCCGTCTGCTACGCGCTGTCGATCACCGCAGTCGATCCCGTGAAGATGGAGCTCCTGTTCGAGCGCTTCCTCTCCGAGGAAAGGGGGGAGTGGCCGGACATCGACCTCGACCTTCCTTCAGGGGACCAGCGCGAGCGGGTGATCCAGTACGTCTACCAGCGCTACGGCCCCCACGGCGCGGCCATGACGGCCACCGTCATCACCTACCGCGACCGCTCCGCCACCCGCGAGGTCGCCAAGGTCTTCGGCTACAACGAGGAGCAGATCGACAAGCTCGCCCGCCAGCTCGGCAACTGGAGCTACGACGAGCATCACGGCGAGGAGAAGTCGTTCCCCGCCGAGCTCGCCGCCGCCGGCTTCGACCCGGAGGAGCGGCGCCTCCAACACTTCATGGACCTGTGGACGCGCATCCACAACCTCCCCCGCAACCTCGGCCAGCACACCGGCGGCATGGTGATCGCCGCCGGCCGGCTCGACGAGGTGGTCCCCCTGGAGCCCGCCACCATGCCGGGCCGCGTGGTCATCCAATGGGACAAGGACGACTGCGCCGACCTCGGGATCATCAAGGTCGACCTCCTCGGCCTCGGCATGCTCGCCGCCCTGGAGGAGATGGTGCCCACCATCCGCGGCCACGAAGGGGTCCACGTCGACCTCGCCCACCTGCCGCCGGACGACCCCAAGGTCTACAAGATGCTCCAGGAGGCGGACACGGTCGGCGTCTTCCAGGTCGAGAGCCGCGCCCAGATGGCCTCGCTCCCCCGCAACCATCCCGACCGCTTCTACGACCTGGTGATCCAGGTGGGGATCATCCGCCCCGGGCCGATCCTGGGCAACATGGCGAACCCCTACTTCGAGCGGCGCAACGGCCGCCAGCCGGTCGTCTACGCCCATCCCAGCCTGCAGCCGATCCTCGAGCGCACCCTGGGCGTGCCGATCTTCCAGGAGCAGCTCCTGCGGGTGGCGATGGTGGCCGCGGGGTTCACCGGCGGCCAGGCCGAGGAGCTGCGGCGGGCCATGGGCTCCAAGCGCTCGGTCGAGCGCATGCAGGCGATCGTCGAGAAGCTCCGCACGGGGATGAACGAGCGGGGGATCGTGGGCAAGGCGCAGGAGGAGATCGTGCAGGGGATCAGCGCCTTCGCCCTCTACGGCTTCCCCGAGTCGCACGCCGCCAGCTTCGCCCTCATCGCCTACGCCAGCGCCTACCTCAAGGCCCATCACCCGACCGCCTTCTACCTCGGGATTCTCAACGCCTGGCCCATGGGCTTCTATCACCCGGCGACCCTGGTGAAGGACGCCCAGCGCCACGGCGTCGAGGTGCGGCCCGTGGACGTCCAGACCTCCGGCTACCTCTGCCGCTGGGAGGACCGCGAGCTGCGCGAGGGGGAGCGCGACCGGCGGACCGGAGCGGTGCCGCCCGTGGGCGCCATCCGTCTCGGCTTCAAGTTCGTGCGCGGCCTACGGAGCCGGGCGGCGCAGTCGATCGAGGCCGAGTCGGCCCAGGCCCCGTTCGCCAACGCCGAAGACCTGGTGCGGCGCTGTGACCTCCAGGAGCCCGAGCTCCAGCGGCTGGCCTCCGTGGGAGCGCTCTCCTCGTTGGGGCTCACCCGCCGGGCCGCCCTCTGGCAGGTGGCGCGGCTGGCCAAGCCCACCGGTCCCCTCCTCGACCGCCTCCCCGATCCGGAGCCCTCACCCCTCCCAGAGATGACCGCCGTCGAGGAGACCCAGGCCGACTATCTGGGCGTTCAGCTCACCCTGGGACCGCACCCGGTCTCCTACATGCGCGAGCTGCTGGCGAAGAAAGGGGTCACCCCCGCCGCCGGCCTCGACGCCCTGCCGAACGGCGCCAAGGTGCGCACGGCCGGCTCGGTGATCGTCCGCCAGCGCCCCGGCACCGCCAAGGGGCTGCTCTTCCTCACCCTGGAAGACGAGACCGGCATGTCCCAGGCCGTGGTCTCCCCGGACCTCCTGAAAGAGCACCGCCGGCTGATCGTAGGCTCCCCCGGCCTCGTCGTCGAGGGAGTCCTCCAGAAGCGAGACGGGACGATCTCGGTGAAGGGGGAGAGGTTCTGGTCGCTCAAGGAGCTGGTGGCGGTGCCGAGCCACGATTTTCGGTGAGCGATCCTTAAAGGGTATTTCGAAAGCGGGACTGTGGCGATTCCGCGTCGCACCCCACCCACTGTAGAGACGCCCTCTTAGATTCCGGCCTTCTCGGCAACCGCAACAAGGAAGCGGCGGAGGCTGACAACACCCTCCCGATATTCACCCTGGAGGTGTGCGCGATCTTTGAAGTCGCCATGCGAGATCCTGTCCCGCAGCTCCACCACTTTACGCAGACGGATCGCCAGATCCTGGTCGATTACTGCATGATCAGCCAGTAGGCCAAAGGCTGAAGCTGGATCATTGGGAGGGCACCAGTCCTCGCCTGCAATCCAGTGCGCCAAAAGGTCGATACATTCCTGTGTCGCCAGGAAAAGCCGGAAGCTCGCCAAATCCCAGTCCCAGCCCTGGTCATCTTCAAGGAGCTCCTCCAGCGGTCGGGAGAGGATCGACTCGACGCTATCGAGCCAAGCTGACGCTCGAGATTTTTTCTCTTGCATAGCCGCCGGCTCCTCGAAGATGCGCCGCCCCACACGTAAGGACGCAATCCGTTGCGGGAGGCGGTCCAGGATATCCATCGGCGCGATTCTACCCGCCGGGGGCGCCTCAGCCCGTCCGCCGGGCTGTGAGCCCCATTTTCACCGCAATTCCGTGGCGAGCGGCCGCCCACCTTCAGCCTGGGGGTTGAAACCCCAGGCTGGTGGATATCCGCCCCTCCAGGGCGGTCAAAGACGTGAGCAACGCCTTACGGGCACACCGGCAGCGGCTCCGGGCCGCGATCGCCCAGATGGAGCAACTGCTTCAGGGCGTCGTACTTGGCGAGCTGATCGCCGTTCAGGATGGCCGAGAAGCTGGCGTCAAAAGCCTGGAGCGCGGCCTTGACCCCCGCCTGATTGTTGACCAGGGCCAGGAAGTCCCTGCCCACCGTCGCCGGGTCGGGGTTGCTCACGCCGAGGTCCGTCCGCAGATGCTGGCAGAGCGGCGCGCGGGCTGTCTGGACCGCCTGCAAGGCCGTCTGGAGCGTCTTCAGGAATCCCTGCGTCTGCGTGATCTGCGCGGGCGTCAGATTGAGGTAGCGCGCGAGGAAGCGGGGGTTGGTGAGCACGCTGGGATTGGCGCTGGGGCCGCCTGGCCCCTGGCCCGGGCGTTGGTCCGCCAGGACCGGAAGGGCCAGGAGGACGAACAGGATGGCGAGCGAGAGAGCCTTGGGCTTCAGGGTCATGATGCATCTCCTCTGGAAAGGCAGGACCTCCGGATCACCCTTCCAGGATAGCCCAAAAGGGGGCCGCTCCTCCAGCTATTCCCGCCTTCGCCGGGCCGTAAACCCCATCTGCACCGCGATCCCCACCAAGGCCAGGATCAGCAGGAGCATCTTCGCCACCCCGGGCCGGGGGTGAAGCGCCCCCACGATCAGGTCGGACCCGGCCAGCGACGACAGGATGACCAGGGCGAGATCGAACAGTGCCACAGCCAGGATCGCGGCGATCACCCCCGCGATCACGAAGATCAGCAGGTCGCCCCCGCGGGCGTGCGCCATGTGCAGCCCGAAAAACTGGACGGCGAACCATCCGCCCGCGAAGAACCCCGCCACCGCGATCGCCACCCGTTGCAGGAAGATCGCCAGCACGATCCCCACGATGCCGGCCAGGATCGCCAGCAGCACGTGCGGCTCGAGCCACCGGTAGACGGTGATGAAGCCGACCAATCCCACGAACAGCCAGAACAGCCGCCGGCCCGCCACCAGCAGGACGAGCCCGGCGAGGAGAGCCAGGAGAGGAGTCTCGGGTCCAATCATCGCGCCACCTCCAGGAGAAGGGTACGCTGGATGGGGGTGGAGGTTCTCCGGACTTCAGCGTTACAATGGCTAATGGCGCATAGCGTGAAACGTTGAACAACCCACATCAGCGGTGCCGCCGGTCCTCTCCGAATATCTCCACCCGTCGCCACTCCATACCCGGCTCCCAGCCATCGGGGAACACATCAAATTTGGGGCCCGGCCGAACGCCGATGTCCGCCAGGAACAGCTTGAGGCGATCGGCCCAGGCGTGCGGATCCTCGCCCTCGGCAAGCTCGAAGTCTAGGTTGAACCCGGCGTGACCGCCGCCGGCGCCGCAATCCTCGGCCGCCCCGTCGAAGAACGCCTCCAATTCCTCTTCGAGGTCGCAGCGGTCGAGGCCATCCGCACCAGCCGGGCAGTAGATGT
>DASXJP010000332.1:0-13559 GCA_036497345.1 Thermoanaerobaculia bacterium | reverse complement strand
CGGCGCCGAGCAGGAGCAGCAGGAGGAACCGCACGCCGCCGGCCCCCTGCTCCCGCAACGGCACCGGCCAGGCCCCCAGGCCGGAATGGATCTCCGGGTAGACGCGCTCCAATCGCTGGCCGATCGTCTGGAGGTCGGCGTGGGCCTGCCGCAGGGAGATCCCCGGCTTGAGCCGCGCCAGCCAATAGAGCTCGTTATGGGAGCGCTGGCTCTCGTCGCGGACGAGGACGGCGGGGACCCAGACCTCCGCCGGCCTGAAGGTGCCCGGCACCCAGAAATCGAATCCGGCCGGCAGCACGCCGATCACGGTATAGCGGTCGGCGCTGAGCAGGATCGTCTTGCCGACGATCCCGGGATCGGCGCCGAAGCGCCGCCGCCAGATCCCGGGGCCCAGGATCACCACCTTGTCGCCGCCGGCCCGGCCGTCCTCGGGAGCGAAGGTGCGGCCGAGCGCGGCGCGGACCTTCAAGACCTCGAAAAAGTCGGGCGAGACGCGTCCGGCGCGCAGCCATTGCGGCTCGCCGCCGGTGAGCACGAAGCCGGCGGCGTGGAAGGTCGCCATGTGCTCGAAGGCCCGGCTCTGCTCCTGGTAGTCGAGAAAATTGGTGGCCGAGACCGGCGTCCCATGCCCCTGCGGCGACGACCCCCAGACGACGACCAGCCGGTCGGGATCCGGATAGGGGAGAGGACGTAGCAGCACGGTGTTGACGACGCTGAAGATGGCCGTGTTGGCGCCGAGACCGGCCGCCAGGGTGAGCACGGTGATGGCGGTGACCAGCGGGCTCTTCCGCAGCATCCGCAGGCCGTAGCGGAGGTCCTGCGCCGCCGTCTCCAGCGCGTCGATCCCTCGCGCCTGCCGGCATTCCTCCTTGACCTGCTCGAGGCCGCCGAACGCCAGGCGGGCCTGCCGCGCCGCCTCCGCCTGAGGCAGGCCGGCGGCGACGAGGGCCTCCACCTGCCGTTCGAGATGGAAGCGCAGCTCCTCGTCGAGCTCCGATTCGACGGCACGGCGATGGAAGAGGGAACGCAGGCGGATCCGCAGATCGCTCCACATTGGCGTCCCCTCTCAGGCCATGTCCAGCACGTGCGCCACGGCGGCGGCCAGCCGGCGCCAGCTCTCGGTCTCCACCGCGAGCTGCCGCCGCCCGGCGCGCGTCAGCTCGTAGAATTTGGCGCGGCGGTTGTTCTCGGAGGCCCCCCAGCGGGCGGCGATCCATCCGCGGCGCTCCATCCGGTGGAGAGCGGGATAGAGCGATCCCTGCTGCACCTGCAGGGCATCCCGCGAGATCTGCTGCAGGCGCTCGGCGATCGCCCAGCCATGCAACGGCCCGAGGGCCAGGGTCTTGAGAAGGAGGAGATCGAGAGTCCCTTGCGGCAGATCCAACGGCTCGTCGGCCATGCGTCACCCCTTTCGCTTCGACAGGAGTCTAGATCCCCTTCTGTCGAAGCGCAAGGGGTCGTGTCATGGCCGGGGCTATACCCTCCAGTTGTAGCCAGTGAATTTGCTCCCCGACTGCCACCACCGTCACCCCATTGGGGGCAATGGCGCAGGAGCGCAAAGAGCGGTCGCCACTAAAGCTTGCGATGGCCTCCAGGGGCTCGAGCTGGGCTGGTCGGGGAGATGAGCTACGCGCGAGGTCGGCGATGTGTGGACCTGCGGGGCCCGTAAGGTCCCAAACCCTGATTGTCGTATCCCGAAGCCCTCCCTGACTCGTAGTAAATCCGTCGATGCAACAGATATATCGCCCATTCATGCTCACTGCGGCTAGCTTTGGAAAACCGGCGTGACCGCTCAGTTTGCGAAGTATCAAGCCGTGTTCCAGATCCCATAGATGAATCGAGCTTTTTGTGGTGACAGCTACACAGTGTGGGTGGTTCGGCAACACCGCGATTGAGGTTACGTTGTGCTCATCAAAGAGGGTCCAAGGACCTTGTGTGGTCAGGTCCCATATAAAGAGGCCGTCCACGTCGCCTGCTCCGACCGCTAGGCGCCGATTGTCGCTTGTCACTGCCAGTACGTTGAGCATCTTGAAAGGCAATTCGTCTAAGGTAGCCAATAGTGAGCCGTCCCTGAAATCCCAGATCTTTATTGTGCGGTCGAACGAGCCGGATACGATCCTCCGACCGTCGGTCGTCACGGCAACGGATCTCACAACTTGCCTATGACCAAGGAGGACTTTCTCCTCCGCTCCCTCTTTAAGACTCCAGATCTTCACGGTGTGATTGACAAGCCCAGTGACGAGATGCTTGCTGTCGGGAGTGATTGCCATTGCCGTAACATCTTCGTTGTAGCGGCCTAGATCCATTAATGATTTACGTGTCTCCAGATCTCGGATTCCGATGGTCTTGTTGTCGTAAGCAATTGCAACGCGCTGCCCGTCAGGTGTGATTGCTGCATGGCTAGCGCCCAGATTATCGTCGAGACTCTCTTCCGCGATGACGGATTCCAAGCTCCGCACTTTGAGGACGTCGCCGTAACCATATCCTACGGCTGATATCAATAATCGGTCGTCAGGTGTGATGGCCAAAGCTCTGTCGTTCTGGCTTCGTAAGGTCGCTAATTCCTTCGCTTTCTCCAAGTTCCAGATCTTCAAGGTCGCATCGGCTGCTGCCGAGACCGCTCGGTGGTTATCCGAAAAGATTGCCACGTCCGTCACCGGCATGGTATGGCCCGCCATTTTGCAAAGCTCTACACCATGCTCGAAATCCCAGATCGACACCATGAAGTCACTGGAGCCGAGCACCGCTCGTCGGCCGTCGCTAGCAAGTGCTATGGTCAATGGAGCGCCGCTCGGACATCTTAGGCAGCGCAGTCGGATACCGCTTTTCAAGTGCCAGACGCAGATAGCGTCGTCCGCAGAGAAATCGTGGCGCCCTGATACCGATACCACTTGTTGCCCGTCTGGAGTAACCGCCAAAGCATTGACTGGGCAGGATAGCTCTCCGAGTCGGCACAATTCCGTGCCTCGCTCAAGATCCCAGATCCGCAACGTATTGTCTGAGCTCTCCTCATAAGGGTCGCCACCACCCGATATCGCCAGTCGGCCATCTGGCGTGACTGCCACCGCCCTGACGCTGCTGGCGTGACCGGCCAGGGTATGGAGCAAGGCACCGGTTTCGGTGTCCCACATTCTAACGGTCTTGTCACCCGACGCCGAGATAATATGTCTGTTGTCGGCTGACGCTACGACGTCCGTGACCGGACCGGTATGGCCGGCCAGAGTTGAATCTGCCGTGCGGTATGCAGATCCCAGATCTTGACCGTGTGATCGAATGACCCTGAGAGTACTCGGCGTCCATCGGGCATGACTGCTACTGATAGCACATCGCTCTCGTGACCTATAAGAGTCCTAAACGGCTGCGCGCTAACTTTCTTGCCCAGATTCTTGCTCTGTTCGATTCGACGGCCTAGATGCCATACCTCAACGGGCTTGTTGTATCCGCTGGTCAGCGCCATTTCTCCATCTGGGGTAAGTGCCAGCACGTCTCCGCCGGCACCAGGAAGATCCAGCAGCGCGATTCCTCGATCCAGATCCCAAACGATCAGCTCGTTCATGTGACCTATCGAGACTATATGTCGGCCTTCCGGAGTGATCGCCAGGGCCCTGGCCGGACCCGAGGGGCAATGGATCGTACGCACCTCAGAGCCGTGCCCGAGATCCCAAACCTTGAGCACATTGTTTTTGGTGGACCAAATTGTTTCTCCGTTGCTCGTACCCCCTGCCGATACGGCGTAACGACCGTCAGGTGTGACAACCACAGCTACGACGGCCCCGGAATGACCGTTTAGCATCTGCAACTCCATACCGGTATCCAAATCCCAGACCCGTAGCGTATTGTCCGTCGATTTCAGGAGAGTATGGCCAGCGGCGGAGATCACCCGTCTGTCGTCCGGCAATAGAGCGAGAGCATTGATCCGTTCTGTGTGGCCCCGTAGCGTCCGGAGCTCTGCGCCGGTCGTTAAGTCCCATACTCTGATTGTATGGTCAGGAGGGTCAGTGGAAAAATTGGCGAAGGTTCCTGCTGCCGAGACTGCTCGCCGACCGTCGGCCGTGACGGCCACCACGTTTACGCTGCCGGTATGACCTCGCAACGTGAGCAGTTCTTCGGCACGCCTGATATCCCATAGTTTCAAGATTCCGTCGGCTGATCCAGAGACAACCTGTAGACCATCAGGAGTAATAGCGACCGCAGTGACTTTACTCGCATGTCCAGAGAAGGTCACTGTCTCGTTCCCAGTATTCGAATCCCAGACCTTGAGCGTGCCATCGTCAGAGGCCGACACCGCATATTTTCCGTCGGGGGTGAGCGCCAAGGCATTTACCTCGCCGGCATGGCCGGCGAATGTGCAGACCAGGAACTGGCCGGGAGGAGCCAGGCTTCTCGTGAGGGGACGCAGCCAAGGGCGGTCGCCAGGTGGCTCAGCGTGACTCACCAGTATCTGGATAGTTGCCTGTTCGGAGCCCACCAAGCGTCCCAGCAACTGGCCAGCTAAGTCAATGGGCCTGACAGCCAGAAAATGCGCCGATAGACGAAGCGCGTCTCGGATCACCGACAGGTCCGAGTCGCTACTCAGCTCGTAATCGGTGATCAAGGCCCAGGGTCCAAACTCTGCCAACTTAGCCTGCAGAAACCAGAAGCTTGTAAGGACTCGTTGAAGGCTTTCAAGGTTACCTGCATCGACAAGCGTTGCCGGCAGAAACCGCAGGCCATAATGGCGCAATTCAAACGACATATTTTGCAGGCGCCGAAAGAAGGCCTCATTGGGCCGAGAGACATTGCGGTGTACATCCATAAGGGGATCTCGGTCAGTTTGAAGAGGGAAGGCTTCTCCTCCTCAATCTGGTCCGCAGAGGAAGACCCGAAAATCGGCCGATAGTTTATACTTGGGATCCGATTTCAATCCCGGGCGGGGCCTTCAGCCCACGTCTTCCCTCTCCCACCAAGCCTCGCCCCACACCCCCTCCTTCCGCCGCGGCACCTCATACCCCAACCGTTCCAATTCCGCCGCCACCAGGGCCGTGGCTCCCCAGAGGGCGGCGCGCACGCCGGGGCTGAGGCCGATGCCGAGGTTACTCTCGCCGGGGACGAGGCCGATCAGCAGGACGTCCTGCGGCGAGCGGCCGAGGAGGCTGGCGGCGACGAGGGCCTGGCGCAGACTGGGATCGTGGGGGGAGAGGCGGTCGGGGGCTCCCTGGCCGCTCAGGATCTCCTCGCGGCGGAGGAGATGGAGCTCGCCGGGCTCGCCGGGCGCCTTGATCGTATCGATCACGATCAGGGCGTCCAGGCCCTCGATGATGTAGGCGAGCTCGGGGCCGGGCGTGCCGAGATCGAGGAGCTCGACCTCGGGCGGCAGCTCGTACTCGGCTTCGAGCCGGCGGAGCACGTGCGGACCCGCCGCGTCGTCCCCCATCAGGACGCTGCCCAGGCCGAGGATCGCGGTACGGCGGGTCCTTGTCTCCATGCGCAGCCTATTCTACAACGCTTTCACCCGCGCGACCTCATGGCCGTGCGGATCGTGCGTGTGCACGGCGCAGGCGAGGCACGGATCGAACGAGTGGACGGTCCGCACCACCTCCAGCGGATGCTCGGCGTCGGCCACCGGATTGCCCAGGAGCGAGGCCTCGTAGGGCCCAAGCTGCCCCTTGGCGTCCCGCGGGCCGGCGTTCCAGGTGGAGGGGACGACCGCCTGATAGTTGGCGATCCTGCCGTCCTTGATCACCACCCAGTGGGAGAGCGTGCCGCGCGGCGCCTCGTGGAAGCCGAAGCCGCGCTGCTCCCCCTTCGGGAGCTCGGGCTTGTTGTACGTCGTGTAGTCCCCCTTGCCGATGTTCGCCGCCAGCAGGTCCCAATGCTTCAGAGCGAGGCTCGCGAGCAGCTTGGCACGTAAGGCGCGGGCGAGATGACGGCCCAGCGTCGAGTGCAGCACCGCCGGGGTGAGCTTGGTATTGGCGATCGCCGAGGCCTGCGCCAGCGCCGAGTCGACCTCCGTCTTGATCGTCGCGTCGCCGCTCGCGTAACCGATCAGCATCTGGGCCAGGGGCCCGACCTGCATCGGATGGCCGTCGAAGCGCGGCGCCTTCACCCAGGAATACTTGCCGTCGTCCTGGAAGTCGGTGTACTTCGGGACCGTCTCCTCCTCATAAGGATGGCGGGTCCAGTCGCCGTCGTACCAGGCGCGGGCGATGCACTCCGAAACATTCTCCTTGAAGTACGGATCGCCGAAGTGGGTGATCGGTTTCACCGTCGCCAGGTCACCGTTCATGATCGTGCCGCCCGGCAGGTCGAACTTGGTGCCCGCGGCGTCGAGCGGCAGGTCGGGCACCGCCATGTAGTTGGTCACTCCGGCGCCGTAGCCGAGCCACTCGGGGTACATGGCGCCGATCGCGATCACGTCCGGCACGTAGACCTGCTCGACGAAGGTCCGCACCTCGGCGAGGAGGTCCTTGATCTTGTAGAGCACGTCCATGTTGATCGTCGTCAGGTTGTCCAGGTTGATCGCATTGGCGACGCCGCCCACCGCGAGGTTCTGGATGTTGGGGGTCTTGCTCCCCAGGGTGGCGACGACCTGGTTGGCCTTGCGCTGGTATTCGAGGGCCTGGAAGTAGTGGGTCACGGCGAGCAGGTTGACCTCGGGGGAGAGGTGCATCGCCGGATGGTTCCAGTAGCCGTTGGTGAAGATGCCGAGTTGGCCGCTGGCCACGAAGTCGGCCAGCTTGTCCTTGACCTTCTGGAATTCGCGCCGGCTGTTGCCCTGCCACGGCGAGAGGCTCTCGGCGAGCTGAGCGGTCTTGTTGGGATCGCCCTTGAGCGCCGAGGTGACGTCCACCCAGTCGAGCGCCGACAAATGATAAAAATGGACGATGTGATCGTGCAGGCCGTGCGCGGCCAGCATCAGATTCCGGATGTACTGCGCGTTGAGCGGGATCTCCAGACCGATCGCGTTCTCCACCGCGCGCACCGAGGCGATGGCGTGGACGGTGGTGCAGACGCCGCAGATCCGCTGGGTGAACAGCCACGCCTCGCGCGGGTCACGGCCCTGCAGGATGACCTCGATGCCGCGCCACATCTGGCCGGAGGACCAGGAGTTGCGGACCTTGCCTCCGTCCACCTCGACGTCGATGCGCAGATGTCCTTCGATGCGAGTGACGGGATCGACTACGATGCGTTGAGCCATGTCCTTTCCTCCTGATGGGCCACCTCGACGGGGGGCCGCTTGGGCAGCGCGCCGAGAATGGGGAACTGGCGGACGAGCGCGATGTAGATGGCGATCTCCAGCGCGACCAGCCCGAGGGTGACGAAGGTCTCCTGGACCGACGGGAAGTAGTGCCAGCCGGGCCCGGGATTGAAGGCGACCAGATAGGTGTCGAAGCGGAACAGGGCGCCGCCCAGGACGAGGAACATCGCGCCGCGGAACAGCCTGCCCGGATCTCCCCGCCGGCCGTACGCGGCCCAGAACGGGGATAGCATCAAAAGGTTTTCGATCCAGAACAGCACGGCGTAATGATCGGCCCGCAGGGCGAGGGCGAATTGGCCGCGCCACGCGAGGTCCGCCAGCCGCAGGATCACGAAGCCGAGCATCCCCCAGCCGGCGACCCGCTCCAGCTTGGCGAGCAGCTTCGTCTCCATCGGCCGGCCGAACAACTGGTTGGAGAGCGTCGATTCGAGCACCACCGCGGCGTAGCCCATCGCGAGGCACGAGATGAGGAAGAGCAGCGGCAGGAAGGCCGTGCTCCACAGCAGGTTGAGCTTCGGGCCGGTGAGCACGATCAGCGAGCCGAGCGACGACTGGTGCATGGTCGGGAGCAGGACGCCGAGCGCCAGGATCCAGACCAGGACCTTGTCGAGCCACGGCGAGATCGCGCGGGAGATCCGCGCGATCCTCCCTTCGCCGGTGCCCCAGCGCTCGAGGAACGCGGGCGACAGCTCGATCCAGAGCACGAAGACGTAGCTCATGATGCAGAGCGCGACCTCGAGCAGGGCCGAATTGAGGTTCCAGTGCCAGAAGTAGAGCGGCACCCGCCAGATGTACCAGGGGCGGCCGACGTCGATCACCACCGAGAGGCCGGCGATCGAATAACCGAGCGCGCTGGTGAGCACCGCGGGCCGCACCAGCGGGTGATAGCGGCCCTTGTTGAACACGTAGACCAGGAGCGCCATGGCATAGCCGCCGCAGGCGAGCGCCGTGCCGGTGACCACGTCGAAGGCGATCCAGAGACCCCAGGGGTAGCCGTCCGAGAGGGCGGTGGTGGCGCCGAGGCCGGCCGCGAAACGCCAGACGATCAGGGCGATCCCGAGGCTGGCCAGGGCCAGGATGATCTTGTAGGGGCGGTTCAGCAGCGTCCCGCCGATGGGTTGCGCATGGGCGTGCATGACCGTCCTCCTAGTTGACGTCCTCGGGCGGCTCTTCCTCGGAGCCCTCCCGTTTGCGGTTGCGGAACATCACGGCGCCGAGGACCGCGTAGAGCGCGAGCGGCGCGGCGAAACCTTGATACACGGCGTGCGTCACGGACTGCTGGGTCTCCGGGACCGGCTGATCGGTGTCGAAGCGGAAGCCCAGCTTCTCGAACGGCACGTGCGACAGGTAGAGCACCTGCGTGCCGCCGAGCTCGTGCTCGCCGTAGACCTTGGGGACGTAGCGGTCCGGATGCTCGGCGAGCCGCCGGTGCGCTTCCGCCAACAGCTCGGAATACTTGCCGAAGATCACCGCCTGGCGCGGGCAGACCTCCGAGCAGGCGGGCTCCTTGCCTTGCGCCAGCCGGTGATTGCAGAGCTCGCACTTGACGATCTTCGGGTTCAGCTTCGACCACTCGAATTTCGGCACGTTGAACGGGCAGGCCATCTGGCAGTACCGGCAGCCAATGCAGAGGTCGGGGTCCCAGGTCACGATCCCGTACTCGCGCTTCTGGAGAGCGCCCAACATGCAGGCGCCCACACAGCCGGGATCGATGCAGTGCATGCACTGCTTTTTGACATAGGAACGCTCGTTCCCTTCCTCGTAAAGCTGAATGATGTTCTTGGTGCTCGCGTTGAGCGCCTGGGGCGCGTCGTAGAGGCCGCCGCCGTAGCCGGTGGTGTCCGGCGGCAGGCCGTTGGCCTCCTTGCAGGCCACCACGCAGGCTTTGCAGCCGATGCACTTGGTGGTGTCGTAGAGCAGGCCCACCGCGTTCTTCGGCGCCGTCCGCCGTTCGCGGGCCTCCGCTTCAGTGGGGATGACCGTCAGCGCCGCCGAGGCGGCGAGGCCTTTCAGCAGGGAGCGGCGATCGGTATCCATGGCTTCACTCCTTGCTCTCGACGTGGGTCGGTGAGCCGTTGGGCGTCCCCAGCTTGCGGGAGGCCACGAGGCCGGCGCCGATCAGCGCGCCGCCCACCAGGCCGGCCACGCCGGTCGCCGTGGGGCTGATCCCCGCGTGCTCGGGGAAGACCGCCGGATAGGTGTCGGGCGGCGCCGGCCGGTCGATCTCCACCGTGTCGTGGAGCGGCACGCGGAAGGCCAGCTTCTGCTCCGTGCAGCCCACGCAAGGGTGGCCGATGCCGATCGGCCAGGCGTTGACCACGTCGCAGAAATGGAGCACCGAGCAGCTCGCGTGGGTCTGCGGCCCCTTGCAGCCGAGCTTGTAGAGGCACCACCCCTGGCGGTGCCCCTCGTCGCCGAACTGGACGGCGAAGCGGCCGGCGTCGAAGTGGGCCCGCCGCGGGCAGTGCTCGTGCACCGTGCGGCCATAGGCGAACTTGGGCCGCCCGAGCTCGTCGAGGGCCGGCAATTTGCCGTAGGTCGCGTACTGCAGGGCCGTGCCGAGGAAAATGTACGGGTTGGCCGGGCAGCCCGGCAGGGTGACCACCGTCTTGCCTTCCAGCACCTGGGGGGCCCCCTTGGCGCCGGTCGGGTTGGGATCGGCCGCCGCGATGCCGCCGAACGAGGCGCAGGATCCAATGGCGATGATGGCGCCGGCGTGGTCCGCCGCCTCCTTCACCAGCTCGAGGGCGGTGCGCCCGCCGATCTTGCAATAGATCCCGTTGTCCTTGGTCGGAATGGCCCCTTCGACCACGAGGATGTATTTGCCGTCGTTCTCCCGCATGGCCTTCTTGCGGGCCTCTTCAGCCAGATGGCCGGAGGGGGCGAGGAGCGCTTCGTGATAATCGAGCGAGATGAGATCGACGATCAATTCGTCGAGAGCCGGATGGCTCGTGCGCAGCAGGGATTCCGTGCAGCCGGTGCACTCCTGGAAGGAGAGCCAGATGACGGAGGGGCGCTTGCCCTTGGCCACGGCCGCGGCGAACGCTTTCGCCGCCGTGCCGGGGAGGCCCACGGCCGCCGCCGCGAGGGTACAGACGCGAACGAAGTCCCGGCGGCTCATTCCGGAATGAGACCGCGGACTCTCTGGAAGCATCGTCAATTGCATGGGGGGATTCCTCCTCCTGGACTGTCCTCTGTTGTACTGCGGCCCGGCAAGGAGGCTCCACACTCGCGGAGGTGGGAAGGGCGCGCGGAGGAGGGAGGGCGGGGGCTACCCGGCGGGGTGGGGCCTCACTCACCGGGCCCCTCTCTCCCCGAGGGAGAGAGGGGAAGAGCACAAGGCTAGATCGCGTCGCCGTACGGCACGCAGCCGGTGGCGCAGGCCAGGGAGGCGAAGCAACTGTTGGAGTAGACCACGCCGTCCGAGCAGATTACCGGTGCGTAGTTCTCGGGGCAGGCGCCGGGGTGCGGGCAGCCGGAGCCGGAGCCGAACGGCGACGCCTGGGTCGGGCCGGGGATCGACAAGGCCGCCACCGTGAGCGCGGCGGCCATCGCGAATTTGAGGGACAGTCTCTTCATGAGGTGTTCTCCTTTCAACGTTCAACAGGGACCGGAGTGTACGATGGTGGCGCCGGCGCAGCCCGCCATGCAGGGGCTGTCGTAGGTGATGCCGTCCGAGCCGCAGAATTCGCCCCCCAGAGGGGCGCACTCGCAGTCGAATGGCGGAGGCCAGCGACTCGCGTTCGCCCGGGGAGAGAGAGCCAGGGCGGACAGCCCAGTCAGGACGAGAAGCATCAGGAGCTTACGAAACACAACCGTCTCCTTTCTGATACGAGGGCGCTGGTGGCGCCTCTCAAGAGACTAGGTGCCGCGAGCGGGAAACTGCGCTCCTGGCCTCCCGTGCTTTTCCCATGGCTGCCTGCTCCGCGCGCCCTGCCCCAACGCTTCGACCGGTCCATCCGTATACCAGGAGGCCTCGAGACGCTTGCTCCGAGATCCACCCGAAGAGGCTGAAGCTGCTCTTTGACAATTGAAGCTCAGCCAGGGGGGATGGATACGGGCCCGTCCTCCTGGCTTCCCACCTGGGCTGCCATCCGTACGCGGGGGCGGGTGGCAGCCCCTATTCGATCAGCCAAAACCTTCCGCCTGCGGGACGCGTATGGATAACCATGCGAGCACCCCACAACCCAGGAAGAGTGGCCGGGCTCTGGTATCTGCTCCTGATCGTCCTCGGCCCCTTGCGCCTCATCTACATCCCCAACAAGCTCTTCGTGGAGGGGAACGCGGCCGCGACGGTCAGCAACATCGCGGCGCATGAGCTCCTCTTTCGTCTGGGCGTCGTCACTGACCTGGCCGGCGCGGTCATCCTGGTCCTCCTCACCCTGGCCTTTTATCGGCTGTTCGCGGGAGTGGACCGGCACCTCGCCGCGCTGGTCGTGATCCTCGGGGGCGTCATGCCGGCGCTCCTCTTCTTTGTCGGCGTGGTGTGCGACCTTGCCGCGCTGCTGGTCGTGCGGGGAGCCAGTTTCTTGTCCGTCTTCGACAAGCCTCAGCAAGACGCGCTGGCGGTGCTGTTTCTGAAGCTGCGAGGCCAGGAGAACATCGCCGCCGAGACCCTTTGGGGAGTCTGGCTCTTCCCGTTGGCCGTGCTGGTATTCAGGTCGCGCTTCCTGCCGCGGTTTCTGGGCGTGTGGCTCGCGCTCGGCGGCTTCGCCTGGGTTGCCCTGAGCGCCACCGGCGTGCTATGGCCGCAATATCAGCACCAGCTATTTGAGATCTTCCAGCCTGTCTTCTTCGGGGAGATCGCGCTCACGCTGTGGTTGTTGATCCGGGGCGCCAAGCCGCAGGAGGTTGGCGCCGCGGATGTGGCTGCTTCTGGCGGATAAGCATCGAGCCGTCTTGCCCCGTTAGGGGCAAAGGCATGTAGCCTGGGGCGTCAGCCCCAGGAAGAGAGACAGAACAAATCCCAAAGCCCCGTAGGGGCGACGGCGGTTTCCTCGGCACGGTGATCTGCTGTCGCCCCTACGGGGCTCTCGGGAATTCGGGGGTCTCCCTTCCCTGGGGCTCACGCCCCAGGCTACATGCCGGGGCTCCTACGGAGCCCGATTCAGGAAGCGCGGCTTATGTATAAGGGGGTAGGTATGTTGACGTAGGTTCTGGATTGGCTTACGATGTCTAAGTGGAGCAGAGAGAGTGCGATAGAGGGACGGCTACTTGTTCCGAGGGGCTAGTATGGGGAGCGGGCAGAGCTAAGTTGACAGCGGTGAGGAATATTGAATCAATGGTTGGGCAGAGTTAGGATATCTGGCGCGGATGCTCGGAGCTTGCGATGGGAAAAGGGTTTCACGCATTCCTCTCCTATGCTGGCGAGGATAGGTCGTTCGTCGATCAACTTGCGGGCGCTCTTAAGGCTCGCGGTTTCAAGATTTGGCATGCAGACAGTGTTCTTGAGCCGGGAGACAAGTTGCTTGAATCCATTGAGCGAGGCCTGGCGGACTCTGCCTATGGAATTCTCTTGATCAGTCCCGACTACCTACGGAAAGGTTGGCCTCAATACGAGATGGACATCCTTGTTCGCCAACACATCGAGCACGGGAAAAGACTATTCCCTATTTGGCACAACCTCGAAAAAAAGGAGGTTGAGGCGAGGTCGCCAGGGCTCGCAGGAATCTATGCTCTTCGGTCAAATTTGGGATTCCAGGCCATCGTTAACCGTATTTCCAAGTTTCTGTCGCCAGCGGTTTCAACTCAGGCGCTCATCCCAGGCTGGGAGTCTGCCAGCTATCGCTTCACTCAGGGGCTTGGCGAGCTAATCTTGGCGTCTAATGGGGCAGTATTCAACTTGTGGGAGGCTTTGCTGCACTTCAGGTCGGATAAGTTTCCGCTGGCTATCAACGGAGAGGTCTTCACCTTGGAGGCGCTTCTAGCGGAGGTCGCACCTATAATCGCCGTTGACCCATTGCGAGTTAAAGAAGCGGTTGGGAAAGACGATTTTGAGAGGATCAGGGCAATGTGTATTCAATATGGCTTTGATCCGGAGGTTCTTGGGTAAAGAGCCCAACCGCGTGGCGACGTTTCTATTGTTAATCTTGGTTGTGGTGGGGATTGCGGTGCAGATGGGGTTTACGGTCTGGCGCGTACGAAGCCAAATAAGGTGGAAAATAAAAAGGAGGCAACGCCTTCGGAGCCACCCGAAAGCAGCCCCTGGGCCGAGCCTCCCCTAGAAGTATCGGTTGCCTGCTCCTCGGAATCAAGGGCTTGACCGCGCAAGGCGGCCCAATCGGAACAGGTATCCTGCCCGCCGAACCCCAATACCGTCCAC
>DASXJP010000331.1:0-2810 GCA_036497345.1 Thermoanaerobaculia bacterium | reverse complement strand
GGAATGAGAAGGGGCATGGACGCTGCGGTAGCTGGGCTTCGAGATCCTCTAACGGAATCGGGCCTTCATCCGTATGCTTAGCGCCATGAGCGACCCACTGCGCGATCCGGAGCTCGACGAGCTCGTCCGTGAGCTGAACCGGAAGAACGCCTCCGACCCTCTGAGTGGCGGTGAAGCGGACCTCCTACTCGAATCCTATGAAGGCCCGTCTTTCCTCCCGGCGCTCGCGCTCCGCGCCGCTTCCCAGGTCCTGGTGGCGGAGGGGGAGCCTCTCGACCGGCTGCTCGCCGAGATGATCCAGCAGAAGGCGAGCGACCTGCTGCTGATCCCGGGGCTGCCTCCCATCTTCCGCGTCAACGGCCGGCTGTTGCGGATGGAGGAGCGGGGGCCCCTCGAAGGGGATGAGGTGCAGCGGCTGTTCGCGGCCCATCTCGGCGGCAAGGAGAAGAAGGAGCTCTCCGAGGAGGGCTCGACCGACTTCAGCCTCAGCATCTCCCGCGGGCGCGCCGTGGCCGAGGGGATGGGCTCGGCCTGGCGGTTCCGGGTCAACGTCCACCGCCAGCGCGGAGAGGCGGCGGCGGCCGTGCGGGCTCTGCCGTCAGAGATCCCCACCCTGGCCGGCCTCAACCTGCCGCCGGTGCTCGCCGAGCTGGTCAAGCCGAGCCGCGGCCTGATCCTGGTCTGCGGCCCCACGGGATCGGGCAAGTCGTCCACCCTCGCGGCCCTGGTGGGGGAGATCAACGCCAACCGCACCAGCCACATCATCACCATCGAGGATCCGATCGAGTTCGAGCACCGCTCGCTGCGCTCCGCCATCGAGCACATCGAGGTGGGGCGCGACACCCGCTCGTTCCACGAGGCGCTGCGGTCCGCCATGCGCCAGGACCCCGACATCATCCTGGTCGGCGAGATGCGCGACCTGGAGACGGTGGCCACCGCGCTCACCGCCGCCGAGACCGGCCACCTCGTGCTCTCGACCCTGCACACCAACGACGCCCAGCAGGCGGTGCACCGGATGGTCGACGTCTTCCCGCCGGCCCAGCAGTCGCAGATCCGCCACCAGCTCGCCCTGGCGCTCCACGCCATCGTGGTGCAGACGCTCGTCCCCCGCGCCAACGGCCGCGGGCGCGTCCCCGCCATCGAGCTGCTGCTCGCCAGCTACCCCGTGCGGCACCATATTCGTAGCAACCATCTGCAGAAGCTGTACAACGAGATCACCCTGGGCAAGGCGCAGGGGATGATCGCGATGGAGGAGTCGCTGGCCCGCCTCGTCCAGCAGGCGGTGATCGACGTCGAGGAGGCCCGGATGCGGGTGAGCCATCCGGAGACGTTCGAGTCGTTCGTGCAGGGTTGAGGGGTTTTCGGATATCGTAGGAAGAACGCAACGATTGGAGAGCGACGGATGCGACCCATCACCGCCAGCGATCTCATGAACCCGGAGGTCCTCACGGTCCGCGACGACATGACCGTGCGGGAGCTGGCCGCGTTCCTGATCGAGAACGAGATCAGCGGCGCCCCGGTGTCGGACGCCCAGGGGCGCCTGGTGGGGGTGGTCTCGCTGGTGGACATCGCCGCCGCCGCCTCGGGGGAGGGGGAGCGCCTGGCCCGCAACGGCTCCTCCTTCTTCATCGACGACGAGTGGGGGGACGGCCTGGACGAGGAGGATGTCGAGGATCTCCCCCCCAGCCACGACAGCCTGCGCGTCGCCGACATCATGAACCCCCAGATCTACTCCGTCCGCGAGGACGCCACGGTCTCCGAGATCGCCTCACTGATGCTCAAGGGGCACATCCACCGGCTGCTGGTCACCCGCGAGGACCGGGCGGTGGGGGTGATCACGACGTCGGATCTTCTGGGGTTGTTGGTGGGGGAGGACTAGGGCGTCTCGGGGGCCTGTGCCCTCTGGGCGTCCTGCCCTCCGAAGCCTCACCCTCGGCCCCTCTCCACTTCGTGGAGAGGGGGTAGGGGCCGAGGCGCTCAGGGCGTCCTGGCACTCCCCATGCATAACCGCCATTGCGCCGTACTGATGGCGTTCTTGCGACTGGGGATGACGATATGGCGCTCTCGCTCAAGCCGGAGCATCTGAAACGATATACGGACATCGCCCGCCTGCTGATCCAGCACGGCCGGTCGGACCTCGTCAAGACGATGGACGTCGACCTGCCGGACGACCAGGTGGTGGAGGGGGCGGTCACCGGAGACCCGGAGAAGCTCGCCCAGGATCTGGAGGCCCTGGGGCCGACGTTCATCAAGCTGGGACAGCTCCTCTCCACCCGCTCCGACCTGCTGCCCGCTCCCTATCTGGATGCCCTGTCGCGCCTCCAGGACAGGGTCGAGCCGTTCCCCTTCCAGGAGGTGGAGGAGATCGTGTCGACCGAGATCGGCGTGCGGATCTCCAAGGCCTTCCTGGAATTCGATCCGGTCCCGGTGGCGGCGGCGTCGCTCGGCCAGGTCCACCGGGCCCAGCTCCGCGGCGGCCGGATGGTGGCCGTCAAGGTGCAGCGCCCGGGCATCCGGCAGGTGATCCTGGAGGACCTCGAGGCCTTCGCCCAGATCGCCGCCCTGGTCGACAAGCACACCGAGATCGGCCGGCGCTTCGCCTTCCAGGACATGCTGGAGGAGTTCCGCAAGACCCTGCTGCGCGAGCTCGACTACCGGCGCGAGGCCGTGAATCTCGTCACCCTGGCGCACAATCTGCGCGAGCACCGGCGGCTGATGGTTCCCCAGCCGGTGGACGACTACACGACCTCGCGCGTGCTGACGATGGACTACGTCAAGGGGACGAAGATCACCGAGCTGTCGCCGCTCGC
>DASXJP010000330.1:0-17674 GCA_036497345.1 Thermoanaerobaculia bacterium | reverse complement strand
GGATCCTCGATGGTCACCACGTGCTTCTGGTAGGTGGTGTTGATGCGGTCGATGATCGCGGCGAGGGTCGTCGACTTGCCGGAGCCGGTGGGGCCGGTCACCAGCACGAGCCCCTGCTGGAGATGGGCGAGGGTATCGATCGCCTTGGGGAGGTTGAGCTCCTCCAGCGGCACGATCTGCTCCGGGATGATGCGGAAGACGGCGCCGCAGCCGTTCTCCTGGCGCAGGTAGTTGGCGCGGAAGCGGGCCACCCCTTCGAGGCCGTAGGCGAAGTCGAGGTCGCCGCAGCCGCTGTACTCCGCCCATTGCTCGTCGGAGACGATCTCGCGCAGCAGGTCGAGGAGGTCGAAGTGGGAGAGCACGGGCCATCCCGAGACCGACGCCAGCGAGCCGTGGACGCGGATGCGCGGCTCCAGCCCGGCCGCCAGGTGGAGGTCGGACCCCTTGTGCTCTTTCAGGTAGTGGAACAGCTGGTCGATGCGGGCCATGGCGGAGCGGCTCGTCTCAGGAGGCGGCGGGAGCGCCGAACCTCTGCGGGTCCTCGGCGTTGCGCGCCGCCTCCTCGCGGGTGATCACCTTGTTTTTCACCAGCTCGGCGAGCGAGGCGTCGAGCATGCACATGCCGTGGGTGGCGCCGGTCTGCAGCACCGACTTGATCTGGAAGGTCTTGTTCTCGCGGATCAGGTTGCCCACCGCCTTGTTGGCCATCAGGATCTCCAGCGCCGGCACCCGGCCGTTGCCGTCGGCCCGCGCCACCAGGCGCTGGGAGACCACGGCGCGCAGCGACTCGGAGACCATGGTGCGGATCTGGTCCTGCTGGTTGGGCGGGAAGACGCCGAGGATGCGGTTGACCGTGCGGATGGCGTTGTTGGTGTGCAGGGTGGCGAGCACCAGGTGGCCGGTCTCGGCGGCGGTCAGGGCGAGCGAGATCGTCTCCAGGTCGCGCAGCTCGCCGATGGCGATGATGTCGGGGTCCTCGCGCAGGGCGCCGCGCAGGGCGCGGGCGAAGGAGCCGGTATGGGGCCCCACCTGGCGCTGGTTGACCACGCACTTCTTCGAGGGGTGGAGGTATTCGATCGGATCCTCGATGGTGATGATGTGATCGGGCCGGTCCTCGTTGATGATGTTGAGGAGGGCGGCCAGCGTCGAGGACTTGCCGCAGCCGGCCGGGCCGGTGAGCAGCACCATCCCCTGATGGTAGTTGGCCAGCCGGGCGAGCGAGGCGGGGAGGCCGAGCTGCTCCAGGGTCGGCGGCTTGGGCGGGATCACCCGGAAGACGGCGTCGATCCCCCGCTGCTGGCGGTAGACGTTGCTGCGGAAGCGCCCTTGGCCGGTCAGGGTGTAGGCGAAGTCCACCTGCCCGCGCTCGCGCAGGGCCTCCTTCTGCTCCGGGGTGAGGATCTCCTCGACCAGCTTCTCGGCCGTGCGCGCCGGGGTCGGCGTGGCGTTCAGGTCGGTCATGCGGCCGTTGACGCGGATCTTCAGCGGCGCGCCACTATGGAGATGGAGGTCGCTGGCGCCGACGCTCAGCGCGTACTTGAGCAGGCGGTCGAGCGCCCGGGGGACCTCGAGATCGAAGTCGACCCGGCCGGCCGCGGGCGCCAGCGCGGCGGCCGGCGGCGGTGCCGGAGCCCGGGGCACGGCCGCGGGAGCGACGGCCGCCGGCGGCTCGGCCATCGTCAGGGAGGGCATCGCCTGGACGGAGAGCGCGGGCATGGCCTGGGCCCGCAGCGGCTCCGCGGCCGGCGGCGCCGGGGCCTGCTGGGCCTGCTGCTTGGCCACGTAATCGCGCTGGACGGCGAGGATCTGCTCGACCTGGCGGGGGTTAAGGATCCCCTTTTCGACCAGGATCTCGCCCAGGTGGCGCCGGCTTCCCTCGCTTGTCTGGACCTGGGTAGCCTCCAGCACCTGCTCGCGCGTGAGGAGCTTGTAGTGCAGGGCGATCCGCCCGAACAGAAGGTCTTCCGCTACTTGCGCCATGAGATGAAGAGAGCGTAGATGAGGGGGCGGGTGGGCGTCAACGTCCCGCCCTGTCCCCCGCCCTGCACCATGGATCTGGTCTAGAATCCGCGCGCGGTCAGCCGAAGGGAGGTCACGATGGTGGTCCAGGGTGGGTCCAGAGGTGTCGTCGAACCGGCAGCGCAGCCGGCGGGCTGGGGGCTCGCCGCGGCGCTGGCGCTGTTCGCTCTCGCGCTGCTGCTGGCGCTCCAGGGCGGTCCTCCTCCGGCGAAGCCGGCGTCGGCCCCGCCGGCGGAATTCTCCGCCGGCCGGGCGCAGGCGGTGCTGCGCGACCTGGTGGGCGACGGCGCGCCCCATCCGGTGGGCTCGCCGGCCGCGGCGCGGGTGCGCGAGCGCATCCTCGCCCAGCTCCGCTCGTTGGGGCTAACGCCGGAGGTCCAGGAGGGCCTCGGCTGCTCCCCGGACGGCACCTGCGCCCGGGTGAGCAACGTGCTGGCGCGCCTGCCCGGCCGGGAGCCGGGCAGGTCGGTGCTGCTGCTGGCCCACTATGACTCGGTGCCCGCCGGTCCCGGCGTCAGCGACGATCTGGCGGGTGTGGCGGCCGTCCTGGAAACGGCGCGCGTCCTCAAGGCCGCGCCCCCCCTGCGCCACGGCGTGCTCTTCCTGCTCGACGAAGGGGAGGAGGCGCCGCTGCTGGGCGCGCGGGCGTTCGCGGAGCACAGCCCGGCCATGGCGGAGGTGGGCGCGGTGGTCAACCTGGAGGCGCGCGGCACCGCGGGGCCGAGCCTGCTCTTCGAGACCAGCGGGCCGGACGCCGGGACGGTGCGCGATTTCGCCGCCCGGGCCGACCACCCCTTCACCAACTCGGTGTTCCCCACCGTCTACCAATACCTGCCGAACGACACCGACCTCACGGTGTTCAAGGGGCGGGGCATCCCCGGGCTGAACTTCGCCTTCATCCAGCGGCCGCTGCAATACCACTCGCCGTTGGACAACCTGGCGGACCTCTCGGCCGCGAGCCTCCAGCACCACGGCGAGAACGCGCTCGCGGCGGTGCGCGGGCTGGCCGAGGGGGATCTGGAGAGGCCGTCGCAGGGGAGGGCGGTGTACTTCGATCTCTTCCACTCCACGGTGGTGCGCTGGCCGGCGGGCCTCTCGCCGGTGCTGGGGCTGCTGGCGCTGGCGCTGGTCCTCGGCGCGGCGTTCCTCTTCCGCCGGCGCGGCCTCCCGGTCTGGGGCGCCGGCTTCATGCTCGGCTTCGGGGCCCCGCTGTCGGCGCTGCTCCTCCTGCTGGTGCTCGGCATCGTCTTCCAGATCCTGGTCGCTCCCGCCTTCCTGGCCCCCTGGACCGCGAATCCGGGGCCGGCCATCGCCACCTTCTGGCTGCTCGCCCTGGGCGGAGGGCTGGGGCTCGCGGGCCTGATGGGACGCCGGGTCGGTCTGCCGGGGCTCTGGGCCGGCGTCTGGGTCTTCTGGTCGCTGCTCGGGCTGCTCCTCGGGGTCGTGCTGCCGGGGATCAGCTATCTCATCCTGGTGCCGGCGCTGGTGGCGGGCGTCTGTGGTCTGGCCCTGGGCGGCTCGCCGGGCGGCCGCACCCTCGCCGCGGTGCTGCCGGCCTTCGTGGCGGCGCTCCTCTGGCTCGAGATCCTGGGCCTGCTCTACGCGGGGCTCGGGCTCACCGGGCTGCTGGCCACCGCCGTCCTGCTGGCGGTGGTCCTGAGCACCCTGACCCCCCTGATGGCGGGGGCGGGCCCGTGGGCGCGGCGCTGGCTGCCGCTGGCCGCGCTGCTGCTGGCGGTGGTCTGCCTGATCTGGGCCCGGATGATGCCGCCGTTCTCGCCGAAGTCCCCCCACGACGTGGTCATCCTGGCCCATGAGGACGCCGCGTCCGGCGAGACCCGGCTGGTGTTGCGCGGCGGGCCGCCGATCCCGGTCTCCATGCGCCAGGCGGCGGCGTTCGGCAAAGAGCCTGTGCCTCCCTTACCCTGGTCGCCGCCGACGTTCCGGCTCTTCGTGGCGCCGGCTCCCGCGCTGGGCGCGCCGGGGCCGGACCTCGCGGTGCTGGCGGATTCGACCACCGGCGGCCAGCGCCATCTGCGCCTGCGCTTGACCTCGGGGCGCGGCGCCCGGGTGGCGACCGTCCTGATCCCGGCGCAGGCGAAGCTGTCCTCGGTGCAGGTGGACGGCGAGACGGTACCGCTGGTTGGTGGCGGGAAGAAGCCGGGAGCACCGGGCCGTCCCGCCCGGGGGTGGCAGCCCATCACCTACTACACCGTGCCCGCCCAGGGCGCCATCCTGGATGTCGTGCTCGACACCACCGAGCCGAACGACTGGTACGTCTACGATCGCACCTACGACCTGCCGCCGTCCGCGCAAGGCGTGAAGGCGGCGCGGCCGGCGTGGTCGGCGGCGCTGCAGGACGGGGATGGGACGTTGGTGAGCCGGAAGGTGCGGATCTAGGCAGATAAGGAAAGGGCGGGGACAAGGCCCCGCCCTTACGCTCGGCACCTGTAGGGCTCTTACTTGCCGCCGGCCGCGGCGATCGAGTCGACCTTGATGTTCTTGCCGTCGAGCTCGCCGGAGACCTTCACCTCGTGGCCGAGGTTCGCCTTGGCCTCGTCCTGCTTGTCGAGACCATAGACCTTCTTGTCGGCGTTGTTGTAGAAGACCAGCTTGCTGCCTTTGGCGACGCACTTCTCGGCGCAGGCCTTGTGGTCGGCGTTGGCGCCCTTGGCGCCGCAGTGCTCGTCGGTGACCCAGCCGGTCCAGGTTCCCTTGGTGCCCGCGGCGCCGGCCAGAGCGGCCACGGTGAGAGTGAGCAGGGCGAACAGCACGATCAGCTTCTTCATGACGGTTATCCTCCGTTACCGAAATGGGGTTTGTGGGCAGCCCGAATCCATGGCACTCAAAGAGGGATGCATCTTAGCACGAGCTTTTGAGGAACAGAAATGCCGACCTACCGTCTGACCGTCGAATACGAAGGGACCCGCTATCACGGCTGGCAGGAGCAGAAGAACGCGCGCTCGGTGGCGGGGGAGCTGCGGCGGGCCATCGAGGAGGCGGGAGCGCCGGTGCGGGAGCTCGGGGGCTCGGGCCGCACCGATGCCGGGGTCCACGCCCTCGCCCAGGTGGCGCACCTGCGGTTGGCGCGGGAGGTCGATCCCGAGCTGTTCCGCCGGGCGGTGAACGACCGGCTGCCGGCGGACGTCCACGTGCTCGCGCTGGCCCCGGCGCCGGACCGCTTCCACTCCCGCCACGACGCGGTCTCGCGCTCCTACCTCTACCAGATCTCCCGCCGGCGCACGGCGCTCGCCAAGCGCTTCGTCTGGTGGGTGAAGCGCCCGCTCGACGAGAGGAAGATGGCCGAGGCGGCCGCGCTCCTCGCCGGCAAGCACGATTTCCGCCTCTTCTGCGAGCGTCCGGCCGAGCAGCCGAGCACGCTGGTGGTGGTGGAGAGCGCCGAGGTGGCCACCGACGGCGCCCTGATCCTGGTCCGCCTCGCCGCCTCGCACTTTCTCTGGAAGATGGTGCGCCGGGTGGTCGGGACGCTGGTGCAGGTGGGGGCGGGGGAGCTGGACCGGAGGGGATTCGAGGCCTTACTGGCGGCGCGGGTGCCGAAGTCGGGCAAGGGGTTGCCGGCGGAATGGACCGCCCCCCCTTCTGGCCTGTTTCTGGAAAAGGTTCTTTATGAAGGGGATGCGCCGCTGGGACCGGTGGTGCCTATCATGTCCGTCAGCGACGAGGAGAGAAATTTCCGATAAGATGAGTGGGTGTAGACGAGGAATGGAGGCGAGGAATGGAGGCAGTGTCATGACCCAGACCATCCGGGAGCACATCACAGTCGAGCAGGAAGGGGTCATCGAGATCCACAATCCTGCCCTTTCTGTCGGAACCAAGGCCGAGGTCATCATCCATGTCGAGCAACCGCCGGTCGAGGAACGGCCCCTCGTCAGCTTCCTGGGGCAGGGCAAGGGGTGTTTCAAGGATGCAGCCGAGGTGGATGCCTTTCTACGGGCGGAGCGTGAGAGTTGGGAGCGCTGAGGGAAAGGCTCGGCCCGAAGGTATATCTCGACGCCAATTTCTTCATCTACGCGCTCCGACATCGCCGAATCCTATCTGGAATTGTTGCAGGATCACCGCTTTCTCACCGTCGGTCCGGTCACTCGTGAGATCCTCATTGAGGCGGCCCGGCTGCGAGGCCTGTCGCGAATCAAGCTGCCTGACGCCATTCACGCCGCGACGGCTCTGCAGAAGGGTTGCTCCTCGTTTCTGACCAATGACGACCGTTTGAAGATCGAGGGTATCGAGGTCCTCCGTTGGCAAGCTCTCGAAGATTTCCTGTTTCCAGATGATAATTAGTTATTGATCCCATGAATCTCCTCTACACCTCCCACATCCCCGCCGGCGACGGCCCGTTCCCGGCGATCCTCGCCCTCCATGGATGGGGGGCCAGCGCGCACGACCTGCTGGGGCTCGCGCCGGTCCTGTTCGACGGCAAGGCGATCATGCTCTGCCCGCAGGGGCAGGTGGTGGTGCCGTTCGGCGGCGGCCAGTATGGCTATGGATGGTTCCCGCCGCGGGCCGGGCAGCCGCCGGACATCGAGGCGTTCGAGCACGCGGCGGAGGCCCTGCGGGCCTTCCTCGACACGGCGCTGGCGCGCTATCCGATCGATCCTGGGAAGGTCGTCATCGCCGGCTTCAGCCAGGGGGGGATGATGGGCTACGAGCTGGCGTTGCGCGAGCCGGCGCGCTTCGCGGGCCTCGCGGCCCTCTCCTCCTGGTTCCCGCCGCCGCTGGTCGAGCTGCTGCCCAAGAGCCCCGAGCACGAGGGGTTCCCGGTGCTCGTCCTCCACGGCACGCGGGACGACCGGATCGAGGTGGAGATGGCGCGCCAGTCGCGGGAGAGCCTGCGTCCCTACGGAGTCGCGATGACCTACCGCGAATTCGAGATGGGGCACGAGATCCGGCCGGAGGCCCTGCGGGTCGTCCTGCAGTGGCTGGACGAGAAGGCGCTGAAAGACCGGTAGATGTAGGGGCGCCCCTGTGTGGCCGCCCTGGAGCCGCCGCGGAAAACACGGGCGCCCACACAGGGGCGCCCCTACATCCTTCGAGCCTGGGTTGATTACGCGGTCGCCATCGCCTCGACGGGCTCGGCGGGCAGCTCCTCGGTGCCGAACATCACCTTGCGCAGGCGGTTGAAGAAGTTGATCCAGAGGCTCCACATCTCCTCGGCGTTGGTGACGATCGCGTCCACCTCCGCGGGGGAGAAGTCGGGCTCGATCGCCTCGTTGACCTGGGCGACGTGGTCGGGCTCCTGCAGGATGTGGATGTCCACCCAGGGGAGGTCCTTGAGGCCGCTGACCCGGCGGACGGCGTTGCCGATGCCGGCGACCATGGCGAGGTCGGCGACCTCGGTGCCGTAGACGAAGCCGAGGGCGCTCAGCCGCTCGCCCGAGGCCTCCTGGTAGCGCCGCACCAGCCGGGCGGTCTCCGCGAACGGCGGCGCCTCGGCGACGGTGGCCTCGTCGAAGCCCGCGTCCCGCATGGTGGTGACGTAGATCCGCTCGTGGGCACGGGCGGGATCGCCCTCGCCGAGCTCCTGGTAGAGGATCTTCGAGATCGCCGTCTTCATCTCCAGCATCGGCACCTGATCGATGGTGCGCGAGAGGAAATGCGGAAAATAGTGGAGCGGATGCCACCACTGGCCCAGAAAGACGCCAACTTTTTCCCGATCCAGGGCTTCGGAGGAGCGGACTTCCTTGAAGAAAGGATGGTGGATGAGCGCCTTGCGCAGGGGGTTCTCTTCCAGCCTTTCGGTGATTCCAGTTCCGAGCATTAACTTCTCCTTTCTTACCTCGTAAGCTCGACGACCTTCGATATTTGGCGTTGAGGGACTCCTGAGATTCAGTCTTTTCTTCGCAGAGATGGGAAGCCCGCCGCGCGCGGCGGGCCTTCCGCCTATATCCATGAGTGTATCGCATGCTCGGCTTCGTGACAGGTCGCGCCGGTGTCGGCCAGTGTCTCGGGAGATGGAAGAATCGACACCATATTTGCGGTTCTGTATGTGCGCCGCGGTAGTAACGCGGCCCGTCCCGGCTTCACCCCTCCTTGTTTGAAAGCTTATTAAAGGGGAAGTAAGGATTGTTCAGCTTCGGAAGGCTCTCACTCATGATTTTTTCCTCCGGCGGGGAGCGGTGGCGGTGACCGAGCCCACGGTGGGATCGGCGGCCGGCGCGGTCACCCTCGCGGGGCTGCTGCGTGCCCGCGCGGCGGAGCGGCCGGCGCAGGTGGCGTTCACCTTCTTGGCGGACGGCGAATCCGAGGGGGGGAGCCTCACCTACGGCGAGCTCGACCGCCGGGCGGCCGGCGTGGCGGCGGCGCTGGCGGCGTCGGTGCCGCCGGGGGAGCGGGCGCTGCTGCTCTACCCGCCGGGCCTGGACTTCATCGTGGCCTTCTTCGGCTGCCTGTACGCCGGGGTGGTGGCTGTCCCCGCCTATCCCCCCCGTCAGAACGACCGGTCGCAGTCGCGCCTGCGGGCCATCGCGCGCGACGCGACGCCGCGGGCGGCGCTGACCACGGCGGCGATCCTGGCCGGGGCCGTGGAGCCGCGCGGGCTGCTCGCCGTGGCGCCCGAGCTCGGCGGTCTGCGATGGATCGCCACGGATGCCTTGAGCGATGGAGAAGCCGCTCCCGCCTGCGAGCCCGATCCGGAGTCGCTCGCCTTCCTCCAGTACACGTCGGGATCGACGGCGGCGCCGAAGGGGGTGATGGTCACCCACGCCAACCTGCTGCACAACGAGCGGATGATCGGCGCCGCGTTCGACATGGACGAGAGCGCGGTGGTGGTGGGCTGGCTGCCGCTCTACCACGACATGGGGCTGATCGGGAACGTCCTGCAGCCGCTGCACGCGGGGGGGCAGTGCGTGCTGATGTCGCCGGTGGCGTTCCTGCAGCGGCCGCTGCGCTGGCTGGAGGCGATCAGCCGCTACCGGGGGACGGTGAGCGGCGGCCCCAACTTCGCCTACGAGCTGTGCCTGCGCAAGGCGACCCCCGAGGCGCTGGCGGGCCTGGACCTGGCGAGCTGGCGGGTGGCCTTCAACGGCGCCGAGCCGGTGCGGGCCTCGACACTGGAGCGCTTCGCCGCGGCCTTCGCGCCGTGCGGGCTCCGCCGCGAGGCGCTCTACCCCTGCTACGGGCTGGCCGAGGCCACGCTCTTCGTCACCGGCGGCCACGGCGCGCGGGTGGAGCGGGAGCGGGTGAGCTGCGGCCGGGCCTGGATGGGGCAGCGGATCGTGGCCGTCGATCCGGAGACTGGGGAGGAGCGGCCGGCGGGGGCGGAAGGGGAGATCTGGATCTCCGGCCCCAGCGTGGCGCGCGGCTACTGGGAGAACCCTGAATCCACGGCGATGGGCTTCAACGCCTTCCTGCCCACGGGCGAGGGGCCGTTCCTGCGCACCGGCGATCTCGGCTTCCTTTCCGGCGGCGAGCTCTACGTCAGCGGGCGGCTCAAGGACCTGATCATCCTGCGCGGGCGCAACCTCTATCCGCAGGACGTCGAGCTGACGGCGGAGCGCGGCCATCCGGACCTCCAGCCGGGAGGGGGCGCGGCCTTCTCCGTGGAGATCGGCGGGGAGGAGCGGCTGGTGGTGGTCCAAGAGGCCGTGCGGCACCGCAAGGACGGCGTCGAGGAGATCGCCGAGGCGGTGCGGCGGGCGGTGGCCGCGGAGCACGAGGCGCAGGTCCACGAGGTGGTGCTGATCCGCCAGGCCGGGCTGCCGAAGACGTCGAGCGGCAAGGTGCGGCGGCGGCTCTGCCGGGAGCTCTACCTCCGGGACGAGCTACCGGTGGTGGGGCGGAGCGCGCTGGCGGCGGCCGATCCGGCGCCGGAGCTGGCGGCGGCGCTGACGCGGGAGGCGCTGGCGGCCCTGGCTCCCGGGGAGCGGCGAGGGATGCTCGCCGCCTATCTGCGCGAGCGGGCGTCGGCGGTGCTGGGCGCGCCGGTCGGCCTCGATCAGCCGCTCACCGGTCTGGGGCTCGACTCGCTGTCGGCGGTCGAGCTCAAGGGGAGCGTCGAGGGGGCGCTCGGGATCGCTGTGCCGCTGCCCGACCTGCTTCAGGGGGCCAGCGTCGCGGCGCTGGCGGACCTCCTGCTGGCGGGGCTCGGCGTCGAGCCCGCGGTGGAGCTGCCGCCGCTCCGGGCCCACAGATTCGAAGGCGATATGCCGCTCTCGGAAGGCCAGCGGGGGCTCTGGTTCATCCATCGCCTGGCGCCCGAGGGGAGTGCCTTCAACATCGCCGTGGCGGCGCGTGTCCGCGGGCTGGACCCGGCGGCGCTGGCGCGCGCTCTGGGCGAGCTGGTCCAGCGGCATGAGGCGCTGCGGACGGTCTTCCCCCTGGTGGGGGATGAGCCGGTGCAGCGGGTGCTGGCGGATCTCCCGCCGGACGTTCAGGTGGACAAGGGCGAGCTTTCCGAAGAGGCCTGGCGGCCGTTCGACCTGGAGACGGGCCCCCTGCTGCGGGCGCGAATTTTCACCCGCCTGGAGGAGACCATTCTCCTGCTGGTGGTGCACCACATCGTGGCCGACTTCACCTCGCTGGCGGTGATGGGCCGGGACCTCGCGGCGCTCTACCGCGGGGAGACCCTGGAGCCGCCCGCGCTCCGCTACGCCGACTACGTCCAGTGGCAGGGCGAGCTGCTGGCCGGCCCGCGCGGGGAGCGGCTGTGGTCCTACTGGCGGGACCGGCTGGCGGGGGTGCGCGATCTCGATCTACCCACCGACCACCCCCGGCCGCCGGTGCAGACCTGGCGGGGGGACGCGCGGGCGGTCACCCTCCCGCCGGAGCTGGTGACCGCCCTGGAGCCGCTCGCCGTCGGCCGGGGCGCCACCCTGTTCATGGTCCTGCTGGCCGCCTTCCAGGCGCAGCTCGGCCGCTATTCTGATCAGGGCCATGGGGGCCAGGAGGGCTTCGCGGTGGGCGCCACCCTGGCGGGCCGGCCCCTCCCCGAGCTGACCGGGCTGGTGGGCTACTTCGTCAACCTCCTCCCCCTGCGGGCCGATCTCTCCGGGAGCCCGAGCTTCGGCGAGCTGCTCGATCGGGCGCGGCGCGCGGCGCTGGAGGGGATGGAGCACGGGGACTACCCCTTCTCCCGCATCGCCGAGCGGCTGCGGCCCGTGCGCGATCCCGCCCGGCCGCCGCTCTTCCAGACCATGCTCGTCTTCCAGCGGGCGCGGCCGGGAGATCCGGAGGGGCTGGCCGCCTTCTCGCTGGGCGAGGAGGGGGCACGCCTGGACCTCGGCGGGCTGGCCCTGGAATCGGTGCGCCTGCCGGAGCGGCGCGCGCAGCTCGACCTCTCCCTGTTCGCGGCCGAGGATGGCCGCGGCGGGTTGATGCTGTCGCTGGAATTCAATTCCGACCTCTTCGACGGCGGCACGGCGGAGCGCATGCTCGGTCATCTGCGGACCCTGCTGGAAGGGGCCGCCGCGGCGCCGGAGGTCCCCGTCTGGCACCTGCCGCTGCTCACGGAGGCCGAGCGCGGCCAGTTCCTGGAAGCCTGGGACGGCCCGCAGAGCGAGCCGTTGCGCGGCCTCCTCCTGCACCAGCTCTTCGAGGCCCAGGTGGAACGCGCGCCGGACGCCGAGGCGGTGGTCTCCGGGGAAAACCACCTTACCTACGGGGAGCTGAATGCCCGGACCAACCGGCTGGCCCACCGCCTGCGGCGGCTGGGGGTGGGCCCCGAGGACCGGGTGGGGATCTGCCTGCGCCGCTCCGAGCGGATGATCGTCAGCCTGCTCGCCATCCTCAAGGCCGGCGGGGCCTACGTGCCGTTCGATCCCGCCTATCCGCGCGAGCGGCTGCGCATGATGCTCGACGACGCGGCGCCTCGGGTGGTGATCGGCGAGGCGGGGACGGCCCCCTTCCTGGCGGCGGAGAGCGGCGGCCGCTGGCTACCCGTGGACGCGGATCTGGCCGGGGAGAGCGCGGAGAATCCCGCGCCGGTGGGGACGCCGTCCAATCTCGCCTATCTGATCTACACCTCGGGCTCCACGGGCCGTCCCAAGGCGGTGGCGGTGGAGCACCGCGGCCCGGTGGCGCTGATGGGCTGGGCGCGCGAGGCCTACCCGCCCGCCGACCTGGCCGGCGTGCTCGGCGCGACCTCGATCGGCTTCGACGTCTCCGTGTTCGAGATCTTCGCCCCCCTCTCCTGGGGTGGGCGGCTCGTCGTGGTGGAGAATCTGCTGGCCCTCCCCGGCCTGCCGGATGGACCGGCGGAGCCGACGGGAGAAATTACGCTGGTCTGCGGCGCGCCGTCCGGGATGGCCGAGATGGTGCGCTCGGGCCGGCTCCCGGCGGGGGTGCGCGCGCTCAACCTCGCGGGCGAGGCGCTGCCGCCGGCCCTGGTCGGGGAGCTGCGCGCGGCGGCGCCGGCGGCGCGGATCCTCAACGTCTACGGCCCCACGGAGGATACGGTCTACTCGACGTCCGCCCTCCAGGAGGCGGGCCGCCCGGTGACCATCGGCCTGCCCCTCGCCGGCGGCCGGGTCTACGTGGTGGACCCGCGGGGGGAGCCGGCGCCGGCCGGCGTGCCGGGGGAGATGCTGCTGGCCGGCGAGGGGCTGGCGCGCGGTTATCTGGGCCGGCCGGAGCTGACGGCCGAGCGGTTCCTCCCCCATCCGTTCTCCGCGCGGCCCGGCGAGCGCCTCTACCGCACGGGCGATCTGGTCCGCCGGCGGCCGGACGGCGTGCTGGAGTACCTCGGGCGGCTCGACCACCAGGTGAAGGTGCGCGGCTTCCGCGTGGAGCTGGGGGAGATCGAGGCGGCGCTCGCCCGCCACCCGCAGGTGCGCGAGGCGGTGGTGACAGCGCGGGACGATCGCGACGCCGGCAAGCGCCTGGTGGCTTATGTGACGCCGCGGGGGCTGGCCGCCGCCGAGCTGCGGAGCTTCCTGCGCGAGAGCCTGCCGGACTTCATGATCCCCACGGCCTTCGTGGGCCTGGACGCCCTGCCGCTCTCCGCCAGCGGCAAGGTGGACCGCAAGGCCCTCCCCGATCCGGTCGCGCCGGCCGCGGCGCCCGTGGCGCCGGCCTTCCGCGATCCGATCGAGGAGCTGCTGGCCGGCCTGGTCGCCGAGGTGCTGGGCGCGAGACAAGTGGGTCCGGACGACGACTTCTTCGCGCTGGGCGGGCACTCGCTGCTCGCCACCCGGCTGCTGGCGCGGGTGTCGCGTCTGCTCGGGGTCGACCTGCCGGTCAGCGCCGTCTTCCAGCACCCCACGGTGGCGGCCCTGGCGGCGCGGATCGCCGCGTCCGGCACGGCCCCGGCGCCGCCGGTCCTCCCCGTGCCGCGCACGGACGCGGGGCTGCCGCTCTCCTCGGCCCAGCGCCGCCTCTGGTTCCTCGACCGGATGGAGCCGGGGAGCCCCGCCTACCACCTGGCGGGGCGGGCGCGCCTCTCCGGAGCGCTGGAGACGGACGTCCTGGCGGCGGTCCTCACCGAGATCGCGCGCCGGCACGAGTCGCTGCGCACCGTGTTCCGGCACGACGGCGGCGAGCCCGCGCAGGTCGTGCTCCCCGCCGGCGCGGCCCTGGCGCGGATCGACCTCTCGGCCCTGGCGGCCGGGCGCGCGACAGAGGAGGCGGAGCGGCTGGCCCGCGCGGCGGCCCTGGCGCCGTTCGACCTCGCGCGCGGCCCCCTCTGGCGCGCCCTGGCCCTGCGGCTGGCGCCGGACGAGCACGCGCTGGTGCTGGTCCTCCACCACATCGTGGCCGACGGCTGGTCGCTGGGCATCTTCCTGGCCGAGCTGGCCGCCCTCTACGAGGCGCTCGCCGCCGGCCGCCCCTCGCCCCTCGCCGAGCCGCCCGTGCAGTACGCCGACTGGGCCGTCTGGCAGCGCGAGCGCCTGCGCGGCGGGCTGCTGGCGACCCAGGTCGCGTGGTGGCGCGAGCGGCTGGCCGGCGCGCCGGACCTGGAGCTGCCGGCCGACCGGTCGCGGGCCGTGACGCGCTCAGGGCGGGGCGGCACGCGCGCGGCCTCCTTGCCGGCGGCGCTCGCCCTGGAGCTGGAGGGGCTGGCCCGGCGCGCGGGGGTGACGCCGTTCATGCTCCTGCTCGCCGCCTTCCAGGCCCAGCTCGCGCGCTACACCGGCGCGCCCGCGGTGGTGGTCGGCTCGCCGGTGGCCAACCGCAGCCGGGCCGAGGTCGAGGGGGTGATCGGCCTCTTCGTCAACATGCTGGCGCTGCGCACGCCGGTGGAGGGCGATCCGGAGCTTCCGGAGCTGCTGGCGCGGGTGCGCGAGGTCTGCCTGGGGGCCTACGCCCACCAGGACGTCCCCTTCGAGCGCCTGGTGGAGGAGCTGCGGCCGGAGCGGCGGCTGGGGAGCCATCCGTTCTTCCAGACGGTCTTCCAACTGGAGGAGCCGCTCGCCGTCCAGCGGCTGGGCGAGGTGGACATGGCCCTGGAGCCGCTGGCGACCGGCACGGCCAAATTCGATCTGCTGCTGAGCGTGGTGCGGGCCCCCGAGGGGCTCGCCGCCACCCTGGAATACGACGCCGACCTCTTCGATCCGGCCACGGCGGACCGCCTGCTGGGGCATTGGCGGACGCTGGTGGCGGGGCTCGCCGATCCCGATGTCCGCCTCTCCGAGCTGCCGCTGCTGGCTCCGGCGGAGGCGGCGCAGATCCGCGACTGGAGCGGCGCCGCGGCCCCCTATCCCCGGCAGGCGACGATCCACGGCCTGTTCTCGACGGCGGCCCGGCAGCGGCCGGCGGCGGTGGCCCTCACCACCCCGGAGGGGGCGGTCTCCTATGCCGATCTCGACGCCCGGTCGGACCGCCTGGCCGCGCATCTGCGCCGGCTGGGCGTGGGGCCGGAGACGCCGGTGGGGCTCTGCGCCCGGCGCTCGCCCGCGCTGGTGGCCGGCATGCTGGCCATCCTCAAGGCCGGGGGCGCCTACGTGCCGCTCGATCCGGCCTATCCGGTGGAGCGCCTGGCCTGGATGGCGGCCGACTCCGGCGTCCTCCTGCTGGTGGTCGAGGAGGGGCTCGCCGATCTGCCGGCCCTGCCGTCCGACGTCCCCCGGGTGATCGTCAGCGCCGAGGGCGTGCCGGCCGGTGGATTCACGGAGGGGCCGCTCCCGGAGGCTGCAGGAGACGGCGGCAGCCTGGCCTACGTGATGTACACCTCCGGCTCGACCGGCCGGCCCAAGGGGATCGAGGCGACCCACCGCGGGGTGGTGCGGCTGGTCCGCGGCACGGGCTACGCCCGCTTCGGCCCGGACGAGGTCTTCCTGCAGCTCGCGCCCGCCGCGTTCGACGCCGCCACCTTCGAGATCTGGGGGGCGCTGCTCAACGGCGGGCGCCTGGTCCTCCCGCCGGGCAGCGGCGCCCTGTCGCTGGGCGAGCTGGCGGCGGCGGTCGAGGGTGAGGGGGTGACCACGCTCTGGCTCACCGCCGGCCTCTTCCACTTCGTGGTGGCGAGCCGGCCGGAGGCGCTACGGGGGGTCTCGCAGCTCCTCGCGGGGGGCGACGTGCTCTCGGCCGAGCACGTCCGCGGGGCGCTGGCGGCGCTCCCCGGCGTCACCCTGATCAACGGCTACGGCCCCACCGAGAGCACCACGTTCACCGCCTGCCACGCGCTGACCGATGCGGACGCGGTGGGGGAGACGGTGCCCATCGGAAGGCCGATCGCCAACACCACGGTCCACCTGCTGGACGGCGGCCTGCGGCCGGTCCCCGCGGGCGTGCCGGGCGAGCTGTACGCGGGCGGCGACGGCCTCGCCCGCGGCTACCGCGGCCGGCCGGACCTGACCGCGGAGCGCTTCGTGCCCGACCCGTTCGCGGCCGCGCCCGGCGCCCGGCTCTACCGCACGGGGGACCTCGCCCGCTGGCGGCCGGACGGCGCCCTCGACTTCCTGGGCCGCGGCGACCAGCAGGTGAAGATCCGCGGCCACCGCGTCGAGCCGGGGGAGGTCGAGGCGGCCCTGCGCGGCCACCGCCAAGTGGCGGAGGCGGCCGTGGTGGCCCGCGAGGCGGCGGACGGCAAGGCGCTGATCGCCTACGTGGTGCCGCGGGAGGGGGAGGATCTCCCGGCGGACCTGCGCGAGCATCTGCGGGCCGTGCTGCCGGAGCCCATGCTCCCGGCGCGGCTGATCCCCCTCGCCGCGCTGCCGCTCACCGCCAACGGCAAGCTGGACCGCCGGGCGCTGGCGCGGGAGCCGCTCCCGGAGGAGACCGCCGGCGAGGGGCTCACGCCCCCCCGCACGCCCCTGGAGGAGCGGCTGGCGGCGATCTGGCGCGAGGTGCTGGGCGTCGAGCGGATCGGCGTCCACGACGACTTCCTGGCCTTGGGCGGCCACTCCCTGCTCGCCGTCCGCGTGCTGTCGCGCGTCCAGGAGGCGCTGGGCATCGCCGTGCCCATGCGGGATTTCTTCGCCGCCCCCACCGTGGCCGGGCTGGCCGCGCGGCTGGAGGCGGGCGAGACGGAGGCGCCGCCCGCGCCTCCCCTGCCGCCGGGCCCGCGCGCCGCCGCGACCCGGCCCGCGCTCCCGCCGTCGGAGCTCCCCCGCACGCCGCTGGAGCGGAGCCTGGCGGCGATCTGGAGCGAGGTGCTCGGCGTCGCGGCCGTCGGGGTGCACGACGACTTCTTCGATCTCGGCGGGCACTCCCTGCTGGCCTACCGGGTGGCGATGCGGATCGCCGAGGAGACCGGGGTCGACCTCCATCTCCAGACCCTCTTCGCGGCGCGCACGGTGGCCGGCCTGGCGCGCGAGGTCGAGGCGGCGCTGGCGGGCGGCGTCGAGGCGCGGCACGCGGAGGCGCCCGGCCGGCCGGCCGAGGGCGGCCTCCCGCTGTCCTTCGCCCAGCGGCGCCTCTGGCTGCTCGAGCTGATCGAGCCGGGGACGCCCAGATACAACGTGCCGATCGCGGTGCGGCTGGAGGGGGCGCTGGAGACCGCGGCGCTGGCCCGCGCGCTGGCGGAGATCGTCCGCCGCCACGAGCCGCTGCGCACGGTCTACGCCCAGGCCGGCGGCGAGCCGTTCCAGGTGGTGCTCCCGCCGCCGGTCCCGGGAGACCTCTCCCTGGCGCGGGCCGACCTCGCGGGCCTGCCCGCGGCGCCGCGGGCGGGGGCCCTGCGCGCGGCGCTGCGCGACGAATCCGCCCGGCCGTTCGACCTCGCGCGCGGCCCGGTGGCGCGCTTCCTCCTGCTGGAGCTGGGGGAGGAGCGCCGGGTCCTGCTGGCCACCTTCCACCACATCGCCGTCGACGGCTGGTCGATGGCGGTCTTCTTCCACGAGCTGGCGGTGCTCTACGCCGACCTCCTCGCCGGCCGGCCGGCCTCCCTGCCGGCGCTGCCGGTGCGCTACGCCGACTGGGCGGCCTGGCAGCGCCGGGCGCTGGAGGCGGGGGCGCTCGATCCGCAGCTCGCCTGGTGGCGGCAGGAGCTCGCCGGCGTCCCCGTGCTGGAGCTGCCCGCCGACCGCCCGCGCTCGGCGGCGACCGGCTTCCGGGGGCGAAGCCGGCCGGTGAGCTTCCCCGCCGGCCTGGCCGGCCGCCTGCGGCGGCTCGGCGCCGGCGAGGGGATCACCTCCTTCACCGCCCTGCTGGCCGGCTTCACCGCGCTGCTCGCCCGCCTGAGCGGCCAGGACGACCTCGCGGTGGGGCTCACCTCCGCCGGGCGCGACCGGCTGCACACCGAGGGGCTGATCGGCTTCTTCGT
>DASXJP010000329.1:0-4072 GCA_036497345.1 Thermoanaerobaculia bacterium | reverse complement strand
GGCAACGACATCCCGGTTCGCGCTATTGTAGGCCCCGCCATGATCCAGATCACCCCAGACCTCGCCATCCCCGACGAGGAGATCTCCTTCACGACGTCGCGTAGCGGCGGGCCCGGGGGGCAGAACGTCAACAAGCTGGAGACGCGGGTGACGCTGCGCTTCGATCTCGCGGGATCGACCGCCCTTTCCGAGGAGCAGAAGGCCCGGTTGCGGGAGCGGCTGGCGACGCGGATCACCCGGGACGGCGTCCTCCAGGTCACCTCGCAGCGGCACCGGAGCCAGGGGGCGAACCGGGACGCGGCCGTCGAGCGCTTCGCCGAGCTGCTGCGGGAGAGCCTGCGCGAGGAGCCGCCGCGCAAGAAGACGCGGCCGTCCCGGGCGGCCAAGGCCCGGCGCCTGGAAGAGAAGCGGCGCCAGAGCCAGCGCAAGCGGGAGCGGTCGGCGCGGATGCCGCCGGATTGAGTCGAACGGTTGTAGGATGACGGCGCCATGGAGCCCGACCGCTTCTTCAGCCAGGCCGACCTCGACGCCGTCCAGGCCGCCGTGCGGGAGGCCGAGGCGCGGACGTCGGGAGAGATCGTCCCCTACGTGGTCGAGCGGAGCGACCCTTACCAGAATGCCATCTGGAAGGGGGCGGCGCTAGGTGCTCTCCTCGGGCCGATGGCGGCGCTCGCGATTTACCTCTGGACCGACGTCTGGGGGTGGCCTCTCGGGCTCTGGATCGCCCTGCCGGCGCCGCTGGGAGGAGCGATCGGCTACCTGCTCGCGCTGATCGCTCCCGTCCGCCGCTGGATGGCGGGCGAGCACACCCTCGACGCCCGGGCCCGCCGGCGCGCCGCGGTCGCCTTCCTCGAGCAGGAGGTCTTCCGCACCCGCGACCGGACCGGCATCCTCCTGTTCGTCTCCCTGTTCGAGCGCCGGGTCGTGCTGCTCGCCGACTCCGGCATCCATCAGAAAGTGGAGGAGGGGGACTGGGAGACAATCACCCGTAAGCTGGCTAAAGGCATCCGGAGCGGCCGGCCGGGGCCTGCCCTGGTGGAGGCGATCCGCGCCTGCGGCGAGCTGCTGGAGCGGCACGGCGTGGAGCGCCGGGCCGACGACACGGACGAGCTCTCCGACGAGCTGCGCCGGGAGAGGGAGTGAGATGAGCCGCCGGGTCCTGGGCTTCGTCCTGCTCCTCCTGCTGCCGTTCGCCTGGGCGGCCGCCAAGGACGTCCCCCCTCTGACGGGGCGCGTCAACGACACCGCCAATCTCATCCCGCAGGATCAGCGGCAGCGCATCGAGGCGCAACTCGCCCAATTCGAAAAGCAGACGGGCGATCAGGTCGTCGTGCTCACGGTGGACAGTCTGGACGGCGAGGCGATCGAGGACTACGCGAACAAGGTGGCGAGCACCTGGACCCTGGGGCAGAAGGGGAAGGACAACGGCGTGCTCCTGCTGGTCTCCAAGGGCGACCGCAAGATGCGGATCGAGGTCGGCTACGGCCTGGAGCCGGTGCTGACCGACCTGAAGACGAAGATCATCCAGGACCAGGTGATCATCCCCTATTTCAAGAAGGGGGATTTCGGCGGCGGCATCGAGGCCGGGGTCAACGCCATCCTGAGCACGATCCAGGGGAAGCCCGTGGAGCCGGCGCCGGAGGCCCAGCCCTCGGGCAACCGCGGCGGGTCTCTGTCCTGGCTGGGATATCTCCTCTTCGCGCTGTTCGCCCTCGGGCCCTTCATCCTGAACGCCATCCGCAGCGGGAGCTGGATCGTCTACATCGTGATGCTCCCGGTCCTCTTCTTCCTGGGCCTGCTCGCCAGCCCGATCGTGGGGCTGATCGCGGCCGGCGTCTGGCTGATTCTTTTCCCGATCCTGCGGATGATCCTGCCGCGAACCCCCTCCTCGGGCCGCTTCCGGGGGCCCGGAGGCTGGTGGATCGGCCCGGGTTGGGGTGGGGGAGGAGGCTGGCGAGGCGGTGGCGGCTTTGGAGGTGGAGGCGGATTCTCGGGCGGCGGCGGCAGCTTCGGCGGCGGTGGATCGTCGAGCAGTTGGTGATCAGTCCAACCCCTCGAAAGCCCGGATCGCCTCGCTGACCAGCCGGTCCCCCTCCTCGGTGTGCTTGGGGGAGAAGTGGAACGGCACCAGCCGCTTCGCTCCCGCTCTCCGGGCCAGCCAGCCGGCCTGGCGCGCGGTGAGGTGATACTTTTCGGCCGCCCGCCGTTCCTCCTCATGAGTGAAGGCGGTCTCGATGAACAGCGTATCGGAGCTCCGCGCGAGGTCCACGATCGTTTCGGCGTTCGCGGGCGTGTAGCCGGCGTCGGTCACATAGGCGACCTTCTGCCCGGGGACGATCCGCAGGACCTTCTCCTTGAGCTCGCCCAGCGAGACGGTCCGCTCGCCGACGGCGACCGTCATGCCGTCCGGCGCTCCCCGCGCCACGGCTGACTTGAGGCTCCGCAGCCAGGGGCCGGTCGGGAGCCCCAGCTCCTCCAGACCGCTCTTCCAGACATTGACGTGGAACTTCTCCTCCAGCGCGAACGCCAGGCAGGGGATCTGGTGATCGAGGAACGCGGCGCGGACCTGGAAGGTGTCCTCGTCCAGGAGCAGGCCCGCAGGGGGATCGGCGGATTCCAGAGGCTCCCGCCGGAATCCCGTGCGGCTGCGGAGCTCGGCCGATGCGGCTCTGCCATCCGGATGGATCTCCGTGGCCCGCACCACGAAGTCGCTCTCGTAGTTGGCCACCAGGTTCCAGGTGTAGGCGGCGAGCTTGTGCTCGACCTGATCGACGAACCCGGGCGGCCCGAAGAGGTGGAGGGTCTTGTCCCGTCCCAGGAGAAGCCGCAGCAGGATGTCAAACCCGGCGAAGTGGTCCATGTGGGTGTGCGAGACGAAGGCGTGGGTCACCCGCAGGAGCTGCCGGGCCGAGAGGGGAGAGAGGTCCCCGAGATCGAACAGCAGCGCCCGGCGCTCGAAGAGGAAGTCGATGTACAGCCCCGGGTCCCCGAACGGATCGTTGACCAGCCGGGGGTGGAAGAGGGGTTTCACGGAGGGAAGTATGCCTTGACTAGCCGGGGAACCGGCCGAAACGAGTAGAATCAGCGTATGACCAAAGAGCAGATTGCCTGCGGATTGTATGAAAAGGGAGTCTTCTCGATTGGTCGAGCTGCCGAATGCGCAGGATTATCGATCGAAGATTTTAAGGAGAGCTTGTATTGCCACGGTATTGTCAGGCATTCTTCTAGCCTTGAAGAGACCGAAGCAATGGTTCGTAAATCTCTCGAAATATCTCAGAGGCTGCCTGAGAAACCCGCCCCATAGGGGCGGGTATTCAGGAGCCTGGGGTTTCAACCCCAGGCGGCGGTGAAGGGAGCGGCCTTTCCCCGCGATGCCGCCTGCCTCCCCCGCCTGGGGTTGAAACCCCAGGCTCCTGAATACCCGCCCTTCCAGGGCGGAAACCCTGTCGGGGTATCTCCCGCCTACCGCTCCACCCAGTAATTCGGCGCCTCTTTGGTGATCACCACGTCGTGCGCGTGGCCTTCCTTGAGGCCGGCGGGGGAGATGCGGACGAATTTGGCCTTGGTGCGCAGCTCTTCGATCGAGCCGCAGCCGGCCAGGCCCATGCCGGAGCGCAGGCCGCCGGTGAGCTGCGGCAGCATCTGGTGGACGCTCCCCTTGTAGGGGACCATGCCCTCGATCCCCTCCGGCACCAGCTTCGACAGCGCGCCGCTCCCCTCCTGGAAGTAGCGGTCGGCGCTGCCGCGCGCCATGGCCGAGAGCGAGCCCATGCCGCGGTAGGCCTTGAAGGTCCGCCCCTGATAGAGGATGGTCTCGCCCGGGCTCTCCTCGGTGCCGGCGAAGAGCGAGCCGATCATCACCGAATGGGACCCGGCGGCGATCGCCTTGGTGAGATCGCCCGAGAACTTGATGCCGCCGTCCGCGATGATCGGCACCCCGTGCTCGGCCGCGGCGCGGGAACAGTCGGCGATGGCGGTCACCTGGGGGACGCCGGCGCCGGTGACGATCCGGGTGGTGCAGATGCTCCCCGGCCCGATGCCCACCTTGACGGCGTCGGCGCCGCGCTCGATG
>DASXJP010000328.1:0-1633 GCA_036497345.1 Thermoanaerobaculia bacterium | reverse complement strand
GAAGTCGGGCGCGGTGTCGCCGATCGTCAATGCCATGCCTCGTCACTCCCTGTTGTCGAATTGGGTCAATCCCGGTCGATTTTCTCAGCCTACTCGGTGCGAAGCAACGTCCTCGCCCGTCTCGATGGGCCGCTCCGGGTCGCTGCTCCATTGCGACCACGAACCCGGGTAGAGGCGGCCGTGCCCGACGCCCGCGTGCTCCATGACGAGCAGGGTGTGGCACGCCGTCACGCCCGAGCCGCAGGACGACACCACCCGAGCGGTCCCGTCGACGCCCACCGCCGCGAGCTTGCTCCGGAGCTCGTCGACCGGGAGGAAGCGGCCCGCCGCGTCGATGTTCTCGCGCGCGGGGAGGCTTCGGGCGCCGGGGATGTGGCCGGCGCGCAGGCCGGCACGGGGTTCCGGGGCTTCGGCGTGGAAACGGGCGGCGCTGCGGGCATCCAGCACCAGCTCGGCTTTTGAGGCCAGGTTGTCCGCCATGTCGCCCAGGCCGCGCAGCAGGCGGGGGCGGTAGGAGGGGTGGAATTCAGCCTTGGGTCGTGGCTTCGCGGGGCCGGATTCGGTGGGGCGGCCCTCGGCGAGCCAGAGGGGCAGGCCGCCATCGAGCACAAAGGCCTGGTCGTGGCCGAAGAGGCGCATCAGCCACCAGGCGCGGGGGGCGGAGAAGATGCCCTTCTGGTCGTAGACGACGATCCGGGCGCCGTTGTGGATGCCCAGCGCGCCGACCAGAGCGGCGAAACGCGCCGGGGTGGGGACCATGTGCGGCAAGGGGTCCACGGCGTCCTTGATGGCGTCCACGTCGAAACGGGCGGCGCCCGGGATGTGGGCCTTTGCGAATTCGGCCTCGGCGTCCTTGCCTTCGGTGGGCAGGTAGTAGCTGGCGTCGAACACCAGCAGATCGGGGTCGTGCAGGTGGTCCGCCAGCCAGGATGGGGTGACCAAGGGGGTAATCAGCGCCATGTGCGTCGCAGCTCCTCACGCTTCAGGCCCAGCCAGAGCAGGCCAATGGTGCAGACTGAATTGGGGTAGGCTCCGGCGGCGGCTGCCTCGATGACCTCTGTGGCGTCTTGGACACGGACACGGATGTCCTCGTGCTCCGAGGCGAGGCCGGTGAGGCCGACAATGCCGTCCGGGCCGGTTGTTGGGGCGGTGACGCGGCCGGCGAAGATGGTGATGCGCTCGTCACAGCCGCCGGGGGTGAGGACGAACTGGCCGATTTTTACCACCACATCGGCGTCGAGGCCGATCTCCTCACGGAGCTCGCGGCGAATGGTGGTGTCCTCGGTCTCGTCCGCGTTGCACAGGCCGGCGGGGATTTCGGTCACGATGGGGTCCAGACCGGCGGCGAGGACCGGGAGGCGGAATTGTTCGATGAGGACCACCTTGTCGGCGACCGGATCATAGGGGAGCAAGGCGGCGGCACGGCCGCGGCGCCAGAGCTCCCAGGTGAGCTGGCCGGATTCCTCCCCGTCAAAGCGGCGATGGTGGAAACGGACCACCTGGAGGGGGAAACGGCCCTTCCAGACAATGCGGTCTTCCTCCACCCGGAGGCCGGGATAGGGCGGGAGGTACGTGCGCGGATCGGACATGAGGGGCAGGCTATCGCCTGCCGGACGATCCGGCCAGGAGGGCA
>DASXJP010000327.1:0-3287 GCA_036497345.1 Thermoanaerobaculia bacterium | reverse complement strand
CGCCTTGACAAGAAGGTCCGGCGTCACTTCCTCGAAGCTCGCGCCACCGTCCCGAGTCCGCAGAATCCTCGTCTCGTGCCAGCAACCAGACTTGAATCCAGTGCACTGTCCGGCCTCCACGGCGGCCCAGCCACGACGGGAATCGGCGAATGACAACAGGCTGAGGTCAAAGCCCGCGGGCAATCCCTTGGGATTCTCTCGCCTCACTTTTCCAACACCGTCCTCGCGACTGAGGGTCAAGACGGCTCCGTCTCGGTCTGCCGTAATCAAGGTATGGTCAAAAAAATCCAGTGGCCGGACTCCCGGAACGCTGTATGCAGCGCTTTCCACGACGGTCCAGGAGTCCCCTCCGTCGTGCGTCTGATATAAAGCGATGGAGGATGCATCGGGAAGCTCGACGCGGACGGGCAACAATCCCTCTCGGTCGTTGTCGAAAGCTGGCAGCAGATATACCAGCCGCGCCTGCGGGACGCGAGTCGGGGGAGCGACGCTCACCGCCGTCCAGGAGCGTCCGGCATCCCGGGTAACGAAAAGATCACTGCCGGCGGGCCCACCCGCCAGCCAACCGTTCTGTTCCGAGGCAAACCGGATATGGTCGCCAATCGGCGGGACCGGCAGCGGCTGCCATGTCCGCCCACCGTCGGCCGTACGAAACAGCGCTCCTCGACTGAGATTGCTGCTCGAGGGCAGCCTCAGCATAAGGTAACCGGTCTTCTCATTGACAAAGCTCAGAGAGGCCCCTGACGGTCCCTCGGCTCCAGGCACTCGAAGAACAGAGGAATGGTCCCACTTGAGCCCGGCGTCGACCGTGCGTACAACCTCAGTGCCGTCGACGCCTGTGACGACGAGCCATCCTCTCGAAGGATCGAGGAACTGCGCTGCCAAAAGCTGGTATCCCGAAGGCGCGACGAAGGAATCATCACGCCAGTTGGCCCCATCGTCATCACTCCAAAGAAGACGCTGGTCCGTAAGCACCCATCCTTGGGGATTGGGGAAAGATCCCATGGAGATGACCCGGGTGGCTCCACTTGCCTGGAGAGCATCTGATGGTTTTGCCATGAGTGCCAGGATGCTCATGCCGGTCACTAAGATCGCAGCCGAGAGATCTCGACGGACAAACAGGCGCATACGAGTTTTCCTCCCTTTCGTTACATACCTTTGAGCTTCTCCCGCCCAGATCTCCCCCAAGACTCAAGACACCGCGAGCTTCAAGAAGCTCCTGTGCTCCACTTCATTACGCGGAATCTCAAGAACAAAAGTATCATTCGCATCTGGCCATGGCTGAAAGCCCGGACATCCAGACGCGACGAAAACCGGCGGATCGTGCTATCGTCTCTTCGTGCCGCAATGCGGCAGAGATGGGAGGGACCCCTATGACCACCGCCACCGCCCTCAGCCCCCAGATCGTCAGCGGCTCGGCCCGCGCCTCCTCACGGGCGGAAATGGATGCCGCGGTCGCGACGCTCCAGGAGAGCAAGGGCGCCTGGACCGCCATCTCCGTGCGCGAGCGGCGGGAGATCCTCGGCGAGCTCAGCCGCCGGTTCCTCGCCGTGGCCGACCAGTGGTCCAGCCTCGGCATCGAGGCCGAGGGGCTCGACCGCGAGCACCCCGGCTCCGGCGAGGAGGCCCTGGTGGGGCCCTACTTCATCCTGCGCAACCTGCGGCTGCTGCGCGAGTCGCTGCTCGACATCGAGACCCACGGCCGCCCCCGCATCCCCGGCGGCGTGCGCACCCGCCAGTCCCCGCAAGGCGAGCAGGTGGTGGCGCGGGTCTTCCCCATCGACCTCTACGATCGCGTCTTCTACGCGGGCGTCACCGCCGACGTCTGGATGGAGCCGGGGATCCCGGAGAAGGATCTCCCCCAGACCCAGGCCGTGGCCTATCACGCTCCCGTCCGCCAGGGGCGCGTCGCATTGGTCCTCGGCGCCGGCAACGTCTCCTCCATCGGCCCCATGGACGCTCTGTACAAGCTGTTCGTGGAGGACCAGGTGGTGATCTTCAAGACCCACCCCGTCAACGTCTACCTGGGACCGCTGATGGAATCGGCCTTCCAGCCGCTGATCGCGCGCGGCTTCTTCCGCGTGGTCTACGGCGGCGCCGAGGAGGGGGCCTACCTCTGCCGCCATCCGGGGGTGGACGAGATCCACATCACCGGCTCCGACCGCACCTACGAGGCGATCGTCTTCGGCCCCGGCGAGGAGGGGCGGCGGCGCAAGGAGGCGGACGAGCCGGTGATCAGCAAGCGCTTCACCGCCGAGCTCGGCAACGTCAGCCCGGTGATCGTGGTCCCCGGCCCCTGGGACGAGGGGGACCTCGAATACCAGGCCGAGAACCTGGCGACCATGCTCACCAACAACGCCGGCTTCAACTGCAACGCCGGCCGGGTGATCGTGCAGCACGCCTCGTGGGACCAGCGCGGGGACCTCCTCGCCCGCACCGGCCGGGTCCTCTCGCAGATCCCCAACCGCCGCGCCTACTATCCCGGCGCCGCCGACCGCTTCGAGACCTTCCTCGCCGCCCACAAGGACACCGCCGAGATCTTCGGCGCCCGCGCCGGCGACAAGCTCCCCTGGATGATGATCCCCAACCTCGATCCCGAGAAGCGCGACGAGATCTGCTTCACCACCGAGGCCTTCTGCGGCGTCTTCGGCGAGACCGGCCTCGCGGCGGCCAGCGTCCCCGAGTACCTCGACCGCGCCGTGGCCTTCTGCAACGAGCGGCTCTGGGGCACGCTCAACGTCACCCTGATCGTCCACCCCGGATCGCTCAAGGACCCGGAGGTGAAGCGGGCCGTCGAGCGGGCGGTGGCCGACCTCCGCTACGGCACGGTCTCCGTGAACCACTGGGCGGCGGTGGGCTACGGCCTCGTGGTCACCCCCTGGGGGGCGTTCCCGGGCCACACGGCGCGGGACATCCAGTCGGGCGTCGGCTTCGTGCACAACACGCTGATGTTCGACCGGCCGCAGAAGACGGTGGTCCAGGCCCCCTTCTATGTCTGGCCCAAGCCGGTCTGGTTCTCCACCCACAAGACGGCACACCGCCTCACCCCGAAGCTCTACCAGTTCGAGGCGGCGCCGTCGATGGCCAAGCTGCCGGGAATCCTGGGGCTGGCGGTGCGGGGGTAGACGCCAGGTCGGGACGAGGGGTCTCCCAAAAAAGACGGACCCCCGTCCGAAAAAGACGAGGGGTCTCCCAAAAAAGACGAGGCCCCGTCCAAAATGGACGAGGGGTCTCCCCAAAAAGACGGACCCCCGTCCGAAAAAGACGAGGGGTCTCCCAAAAAAGAC
>DASXJP010000326.1:0-5687 GCA_036497345.1 Thermoanaerobaculia bacterium | reverse complement strand
ATCCCGTCCAGGCAGTCGAGGCCTACGCGGTCTGGGGTGGCATCCCGCGCTATTGGGAGCTCGCCGGCGATCATCCGGACCTTGCGACGGCCGTCCGGTCCCTGGTCCTCAGCCCGCTCGGGGTCCTCTACGAAGAGCCCTCTCGCCTGCTCCTCGACGACTTGCGCGATACGGCCCAGGCCACGTCGATCCTCGCTCTGATCGGCCAGGGTTGCCATCGCATCTCCGAGATCGCGGCGCGCATGGGCAAGCCGGTCACCTCCCTGGCGCGGCCGTTGGAGCGTCTGATCGAAATGGATCTCGTGGTGAGGGAAACGCCTTTCGGCACCTCAGTCCGCAGCAGCAAGCGGACCCTCTACCGGATCGCGGACCCCTTCCTGCGCTTCTGGTTTCGCTTCGTTCAACCCGATCGCTCCCGGTTGGAGGCCCGGCAGACTGCCGCGGTGGAAAGAGATATCGCGGCCCGCTTCCCCCATCACGCCGGCGAGGTGTGGGAAGAGCTGGCACGGGAGAGCGTGCCGGTGCTCGGCTGTTTCGGCAAGACGTGGGGCCCGGCCGGCCGCTGGTGGGGGCCCGGCCTGGACCGTCAGCCGCTGGAGATCGACCTCGTGGCCGAGAGCCAGTCGCGGGACGCCCTCCTCGTCGGTGAGGTCAAGTGGGCGTCACCGGACGATCCGGCCCGCCTGCTTCAGGAACTCGAACGGAAGGTGGCAAGACTTCCGTTTGTCGAAGGGCGAGAGGTCTTCCTGGCGCTATGGCTCAAGGCGCCAGTCCAGGGGCCGTTGAGCCGTCAGGTGGTGCCCCCGCAGCAGGTGCTCGCCGGGCTGCGCTGAGGCAATGGCCACGCCAGGCGACCACGGCTCCATAAGGCCGCATCGTCAATCCCAAAGCTCAATCGAGTCCCAGCCAACGCCGCAAACCATCTTCGGCAGCTTCAAGCTCGGCCGCATCGCACTTGCCGATCTCGTCGGCGATGGCGGAACAGGGAACGCTGACGATCTTGTCGACCATGATCTGGGAGGCGACCCGCAGCCCCGTGCGCTCGCCGGGCGGAAGAGGAATGCGGAAAAGTGGCGCGTCGACGCAGTCTGAGGTAATTGGACAGATCGTGACGCTCTGGTGCGTAGGGTTGAATAGATCCGACTGTATGACGAGCGCCGGACGGGGCTTGCCGGTGTAAGCGCCTTTCGCCGTAACCACGACGATGGCGCCCCGCTTCACTTCCAGCCCCGAGTGTCAGCGGTCTGCTCGATGAATTCGAGAGTCTCCCTCTCCGAGCGGCGGTCGCTGACCAGAAGCGACTGGCGCCGAGCTTCTTGGGTGATGAGATTCTCCTCCTTCAGCCCCAAGCCAGTGGCGAGGAGCTCGCGAGCCACCTCGCTCTTGGTCTTACGCCGCCGCCGGGCCTCGCGCTCGAGCGCGCGGGTGAGGTCGGCGTCGATACGGATGGTGAGCACGGCGGGAGTCTTCTCTTCTCGGCTCATTGTCATACAGTATTACACCTCGCCGACTCGGTCAACCGCGCCGGCCCGAAATTCTCGGCGATTTCGCGGCAGGTGGCCATGAATGGGAGCGTAGGGCCGAGTTTCACGACATTATGCACCTCCTGCATAATGTTCCTGCTGCATAGCTCTGAGTCACCTTTCGACACAACGAGGTGGATGCGGCCCTCCCAGGAGCTCTCTTCGCATTCCCGCGAAGGCTCACAAGCGGCAGCCTCCCACACCTCTAAAGAGTAGGAGCCACGCCCGCCCGGAATCGAGCGCCAAGGTGGGTATCGGCACTCCCCTGCTCTTTGAGCGCTCACCGAATACGAGGAGAACCGTCATGTCGAAGATCGCCCTGAAAAGAAGCCTGAAGCTCGTAGCCGTTCTCGTACTGACCCTGACCGCGACATCCACCCGGAAGGCGGGCGCCGCGAATTGTGCGGGAGATCCGGCCTTCTTCTGCGATTGCGCCCGCGCCGCCGCACAGCTGTGCTGGTCGCAGTACCAGGCGTGCGGCGGCTTTATGGTCGACGGCTGCTGGGATACCTACTCGCAATGCGAGCTCGACAGCGGCATCGATTCGTGTCAGTAGATCCTGGCTGAGGCGGCCCCTACCCTACTGCTCGTACCCCTCCACCGTCCTCTCGTCGCGCACCTTCGCCCCGCCGGGATCGTCCCCGAATTCCCGGCGGGCCCGGCGCTGGCGCAGGAGGTCCCAGCACTGGTCGAGCTCGACCCGGATCGTATGGTGGCGCTCGCGGTCCTCGGGGGAGTGGGCCGTCTGATTGTCCAGCCGGTGCTCCTCGTCCACGAGGTGCTGGATCCGGTGGAGGATGCTCTGGTCGTCCATGGTGGCCTCCGTCGCGTGCGCCCTCGCTTCTCCCCAGGAGAGGCCGGGGCCGCGGACGGGCAGAGTCTAGCAACTATCCTCGGTGCGAGCACCCGCGTGTAGACTCGCTCGCGGATGAGCGATCTTGAGATCCAGAGCCAGGCGCTCCAGCGACGCAGCTATGAGCTGTCGATCCTGAACGACGTGGCGCGGGCGCTGAACGCGTCGGTGGATCTCCCCGCCCTGCTCGCGGTGGCCCTGGAGAAGGTGGCCGAGCTGCTGGGCCTGAGCACCGGCTGGGTGCTCCTCTTCGACGAGGCCTCCGGCGAGCCCTTCCTCGCCGCCGCCCAGGATCTCCCGCCGGGCCTGCGCGAGGAGCCGGAGCGCATGGCCGGATGGTGCTACTGCCTCGAAGCGTTCCGCGACGGCGAATTCGGCGGCGCCGCCAACGTCGGCGTGGTCTCCTGCAGCCGGCTGCGCAAGCTCGCGCCGGCCCGGGGGAAGACGGCCGGCCTCCGCTATCACGCCAGCATCCCGCTGGAGGTGATGGATGGCGACGGCGGGCTCAAGCGGCTCGGCATGCTCAACGTGGCCGGCCCCGAGTGGCGCGAGCTCGACGGCGGCACCTTGAGCCTCCTGCGCACCCTCGGCGACATGCTCGGCGTGGCCGTCGAGCGGGCGCGGCTCGACGCGCGGCGGCTGGAGTCGGCGCAGACCGAGGAGCGCAACCGCCTCGCCCGCGAGATCCACGACACCCTCGCGCAGGACCTCTCAGCGGTCATCTTCCAGCTCGAAGCCGCCGAGGCGCTCCTGGTCCAGCGGGCCGATCCGGCGCGCGTCCAGCGGAGCGTCACGGCCGCGCTCGACCTCGCCCGCAAGGGGCTGGACGAGGCCCGGCGCTCCGTCCTCGACCTCCGCGCCGCGCCGCTCGAAGGGCGCACCCTCCCCGTGGCCCTCGCCACCCTGGCAGAGGAAACGGATACGGGCAACGGTCCGGCCGTCCTCTTCGAGATGAGCCCCGCACCGCCGCCGCTGCCGCCCGCCGTCGAGGTCGGGCTCTACCGCATCGCCCAGGAGGCGCTCCAGAACGCGTTGCGCCACGCGGACGCCTCTCGCGTCGTCCTCCGCCTGGAAGCCCCGCCCGGCCGGGTCCGCCTCACGGTGCAGGACGACGGCCGAGGCTTCGACGCCTCGGGAGAGAATGCCGCCGGCCATTTCGGGCTCGTGGGGATGCGCGAGCGCGCGCGCCTGCTCGGCGGCGGCTTCCAGATCGAGAGCTCATCCGGCGCCGGCACCCGGATCACCGCCGATATCCCACTCTCAATATCCCGCTCCTGAGACCCCATGGCTCCTGAGACCGTCCGCATCCTCCTGGCCGACGACCATCCGGTGGTCCGCGACGGGCTCGCGGCCATGCTGGGGACGCAGCCGGATTTCCAGGTGATCGGTGAGGCCGGCACCGGCGCCGAGGCCGTGACCGAGGCGGCCCGGCTGCGGCCGGACGTCGTGCTCATGGACCTGGAGATGCCCTCGCTCGACGGCATCGAGGCGATCCGCCGCCTGCGCGCCGCCGATCCGGCCATCCAGGTGGTGGTGCTGACGGCCTTCGATACCGACGAGCGGATCCTCGGCGCCCTCCAGGCCGGCGCTCAGGGGTACCTGTTGAAAGGCGCGCCGCGGGCGGAGATCTTCGCCGCCATTCGCGCCGTGAGCGCCGGCGGGGCCCTCATCCCGCCGGTGGTGGCCTCGAAGCTGCTCCGGCGGGTGCGCGCCGCCGAGAGCCCGGACGCCCTCACGGCGCGCGAGCGCGAGGTGCTCGGGCTGGTGGCGGCGGGGCTCGCCAACCGGGAGATCGCCGCGCGTCTTTCCATCAGCGAGCGCACCGTGAAGTTCCACGTCAGCTCTCTCCTCTCCAAGCTCGGCGCCAGGAACCGCACCCAGGCGGTCGGGCTGGCCCGCGAGCGCGGCTTGATCCCTTCCTGAAGCCTGCCTGACCTGTCCTTTCGTCCAGGTGAAAAACCCTCCCTTCGCCGGATGCGCGCGGCGGCGCGGACCTCTATCTTGAGGTCATGGACGAAAGGAAAGGATCTCTCATGAATCGCACAGCACTGATCACGGGCGGCAGCCAGGGGCTGGGCCGCGCCGTCGCCGACTTCCTGGCCGCGCAGGGTTATGGATTGATCGTCACCGCCCGCACCGAGGAGGATCTCGCCGCGGCGGCCCGCGATCTCCGGCGCCACGGCGGACGGGTGATCGCCCTCGCCGGCGACGTGGCCGATCCCGCGCACCGCCACCGCCTGGCCCGCGCCGGGCGCGAGCTCGGCCGGCTCGACCTCCTCCTCAACAACGCCTCCACCCTGGGCATGGCTCCCCTCCCCCCGCTGATCGAATATCCGGCGGACGAGCTCGAAGCCGCGTTCCGCGTCAACGTGATCGCTCCCCTCGCGCTGGCCCGCGAGGTCCTGCCGCTCCTGGAAGCGAGCGGCGGCCTGATCGTCAACGTGTCGAGCGACGCCGCCCGCGGCGGCTATCCGGGCTGGGGCGGATACGGCCTCACCAAGGCCGCCCTCGACCTCGCCAGCCTCACGCTCGCCAACGAGCTCAGCGGTCGGGTCGGAGCCGTCGCCGTGGACCCGGGCGATCTGCGCACGCGCATGCACCAGGCGGCCTTCCCGGGCGAGGACATCTCCGACCGTCCGCTGCCGGAGGTGACGCTCCCCTTCTGGGCCTGGCTCTTCGGCCAGCCCCGCGCGGCGGTGACCGGCCGCCGCTATCAGGCGCAGTCCGACCGTTGGGAGGTGAACGTCCCCGCGGAGGCGGCATTGGCGGAGGCCGCGGTATGAAGCGCGCCGAGCTCGAATTCGAGCGTCCGCGGGCGCTCCAGGCGGCCGGCCCTCCCGAGCGCCGCGGCCTGGAGCGCGACGAGGTGCGCCTGCTGGTCTCGACGCCCCAGGGGCACGAGCACGCCCGTTTCCGCGACCTCCCCCGCTTCCTGGCACCCGGCACGCTCCTGGTGGTGAACGCGAGCGCGACGCTCCCCGCGAGCCTGCCGGCCCGGCACCTCGCCCTCGATCCGCTCGTCGCCAACGTCTCGACCGACTACGGCGGCGGGCTCCATCTGATCGAATTCCGCAAGAGCGCCGCCGAGCCCGGCCCGCTGCCGCTGGAGGTGGGCGACGTCCTGGAGATCGCGGGCCTCCCGGCTCGCCTCGTCGCGCCCCATCCGGGCCTGCCACGGCTCTGGTTTGTCCGCGTCGATAGCAATCTCCGGCGGGCCATGGAACGGATGGGCGCGCCCATCCGCTACGGCTACCTGGAGCCCCCCTACCCACCGCTCGCGGCCTACCAGACCCTCTTCGCGCGCCAGCCGG
>DASXJP010000325.1:0-29292 GCA_036497345.1 Thermoanaerobaculia bacterium | reverse complement strand
CCCTCACCGGGAGAGGGGAACGCAGTTGAGGCAGCGGTGTATCTAGGAGGCGTTATCGGTCGGATCCGACGGATCCGTCGGATCGGTCGGATGGCCTCATTTTCAAGCCGGCTTCCTAAAATAGGGCATTGTCTCTTTCCCCTCTCCCGGTGAGGGAGGGCGGGAGGGGACGGGAGAGGGGCCAGGGGTGAGGGTTCGGCCCCAGCCGGTATAGAATCCCCCCTTAATGCCGATCGACAAGAGGACGCTCCTCAAGAAGAGCATCGCCAAAGCCATCCAGTCGCCCGGCAACGTGGTCGCGGGGGCGGTGAGCCTGGCCGCCTCGGCGATACTGTGGAACCCCCTGCCGCTGATCCTCTGGGGTCTGGGGGCCACCGGCTGGGTCACCCTCGGGGCCACCGGCGACCGCTACATCCGGCAGATCGAGGAGGAGGAGCGGCGCGACGCCGAGCGCAAGGCCGAGGTCGACCGCGATCTGCTGCGCCAGAAGGTCGAGGCCAGCCTCGCCGAGCCCCCGCTCAACAACTGGGCGCGCTCCGGCCTGCTGCCCGACTACATCATCACCTACCGCCGCCTGGCCGAGAGCCGCGGCCGGGTCGCCCGGGTGCTGGCCGATCGCACCGACCTCGACGACACGACCAAGACCAACATCCTGCAGCAGCTCGGCTACATGCTGACGGCGTACCTCAACTTCGTGCGCGAACGGGTCGCCTATCTGCAGATCCTCGCCACCATCCGTCCCGGCGCGGCGGACAGCTCGAGCCTGCCGGCGGCGCCCGCCAGCCCCCCCATTCAGGTGATCGACAAGCGGCGGGGCATCCAGGTGCAGACCCAGCCCGCACGCCCCCTGGCGCAGCAGCCGGCCTCACCGCTGCCCAGCGTGGAGAAGCGGCTGGCCGAGATCGACGACAAGATCAAGCAGCTCCAGGATCTGGCGCAGAGCGAGCCGGCCACGGCCCGCACCCGCCAGTTCCACGTCACGATCCTCCAGAAGCAGCGCGACCTGCTGCTGGAGTGCCAGAAGCGCGACCAGTGCGTGGTGGCCCAGCTCGGAGCGTTCGCGGACTGCTTCGAGGTCATCCTGGCCCGGGTCAGCGCGTCGCAGATCAGCGCCAACGAGGTCGCCAGCTACATGGGCGGCGTGGTGGAGCAGGTGATGGAGACGGAGCGGTTCGTCGAGTCCCTGCGCCCCGCCATGGACCAGCTCGTCGGCGGGGTGGCCCCGGCGTAAGGCTTATAAAGGAGAGAGAACATGAAGCTCACCCCCCTGGGGAAGGTGATCGTGGTATTGGCTCTGCTGGTCGCGGCGTTCTTCGCCGTCCGCCGGTTCGCTCCGAACCTCAAGATCTGGGCGCTCGGAGGGAAGGGCGGCTCCGGCACTCCGGCCAAGAGCGAGACCGTGAGCAAGGATGATTTCAACGCCCTGGGCAACGCGCCGGCCGACCCGGAGCGCAACAAGGGCTCCGAGGGGGTCACCCCGGTGGCCAACCTGGGCAGCGGCGGCAAGCTCGGCCGCCCGCTGGTGGTGGCCATCAACACCTGGGCCGGCCACTCGCCCGGCATCGTGTTCAACAACGGCATGGACCCCAACCCGGGCTCCAGCTACACGAAGAAGTACGGGCTCGACGTCAAGTTCGTCCTCCTGGAAGACCCGGCGGCCAAGCTGGCGGCCTTCAAGAAGGGGGACGTGGACATCATGTGGGACACGGTCGACAACTGGGCCCGCGAGGCGTCGATCCTCGCCGAGCAGAACGAGAAGGCCAAATCGGTGATCATGCAGGACTGGTCCCGCGGCGGCGACGGCATCGCCTCGCTGGCGTCGATCAATTCGATCGAGCAGCTCAAGGGGCACAAGATCGCCTGCACCCAGTTCACCCCCTCGCACTTCCTGCTGCTCTACCTGCTCACCCAGTCCGGTCTCTCCCCCGAGGACCGCGCCGGCGTCGAGCAGGGCATCATCTTCACCCAGGACGCGCCGGCCGCCGCCGCCATGTTCAAGGCCAAGCAGGTGGACGCCGCCGTGACCTGGGAGCCCGACCTCTCGGGCGCGGTGACGGCGCGCGGCGCCGAGGCCCACGTCTTGGTCTCCACCACCGCCGCCACCAACATCATCGCCGACACCCTGGTGGCCCGGCAGGACCTGATCGACCGCTATCCCGACACCGTGCGCGACTTCGTCCACGGCTGGCTGGACGGCATCGACATGATCAAGAACGATCCCCAGGGGACCTACGCCCTGGTGGGGAAGGCGCTGAAGCTCGACTCCGACACCGTCTCGGGCATGCTCTCGGGGCTCAAGCTCACCCCCTACGCCGACAACGCCCAGTTCTATGGGCTCTCCGGCGGCAAGGCGCACTTCGAGACCCTGTTCGACACCGCGTTCGTGATCTGGCGCAAGAAGGGGCTGGTGACCCGCTCGGTGGAGGCCAAGGACTGGATGGACCCCCGCTTCCTCCAGGCGCTCGCCTCCTACTATCCCGGCCAGAAGGTGGAGGAGCCGAAGCTGGCGGCCAAGGCGCCGTCCGAGCACGACCGGGCGATCATCAACAAGCAGATCCAGATCCACTTCACCCCGGGCTCCGACGAGATCATGGCCGGCTCCTATATCGTGCTCGACGCGCTGGGCGAGACCATGACCTCCTTCGGCAACACCTATCTCCGCGTCGAGGGGAACACCGACGCCACCGGCACGGCCAACAACAACATGACCCTCTCGGAGCGGCGCGCCCTGGCGGTGAAGAACTACATCCTGAAGAGCTTCCCGAACATCGAGCCGGCCCGCTTCCAGACCATCGGCCACGGCGCGGCCAATCCGGTGGCCGACAACGCCACCGAGGCGGGACGCCAGCTCAACCGGCGGACGGACATCAAGGTGGTGTTGGCGACGCAGTAGGGCGTGTTTTGTAGGGGCGGCCCTGTGTGGCCGCCCTGTTTTCGCAACGTCGCAGGGCGGCCACATAGGGCCGCCCCTACATCAAAGACGTGCGTTTTTCTCAGGGACCCATGGCCACCAAACGACCCCATCATCTCTTCGCCCTGCGCGAGCCCATGCCGCGGACGACCGCGTCGGTGGTGGGCCTTCTGGCCCCCCTGCTCGTGGCCGTCGTCTGGTGCGCGCTCACCTATGGCGGCTTCGTGAAGGCTGACTTCCTGCCGTCCCCGACCGAGGTGCTGCGCGGCACCTTGCAGCTCTTCATCCAGTACGACCTCTGGGGATCGATCCTGATCTCGACCAGGCGCATCTTCTCCGCCTTTCTGCTCGCCGCGGGGGTGGCCCTGCCGCTGGGAGTGCTGATGGGCGCGTTCGAGCCGGTCAACGTCTTCTTCGAGCCGATCGTGGCGCCGTTGCGCTACATGCCGATCTCGGCGTTCATCCCGCTGCTGATCCTCTGGTTCGGGATCTACGAGCAGGAGAAGATCGCCTTCCTCTTCCTCGGCGTCTTCGTCTACCTCCTGCCGGTGGTGGTCACCGCCATCCGCGGCGTGCCCGACGAGCTGGTGCAGACCTCGCTCACCCTGGGCGCCTCGCGATGGCAGGTGATCCGCACCGTCCTGCTGCCGTCGGCGCTGCCGGAGATCTTCGACTCCTTCCGGGTGATGAACGCCATCTCCTGGACCTACGTCATCCTCGCCGAGGCGATCAATCCGGGAGGCGGCCTGGGCTACATGGTGGACCTCGCGTACCGGCACCAGAAGGCCCCCTGGTCTTTCGCCGGCCTGCTGGTGATCGGCGGCATCGGCCTGCTCACCGACTTCGTGATCCGCATGATCAGCGCCCTGCTCTTCCGCTGGAGGGAGACGACGGTATGAGCGATTCCAGGATTCCCGATCCCCAGGCCCCTGAGCCGTCGCCGGCCGCGGGCATGCCGGGGACCATCGCCGTCACCGTCCCCACCAAGGGGCAGCCGGCCACCTACCGCCATGAGCCGTCCGCGGAGACGCCCAAGCTCCGGCTGTCGCACGTCTCGATCAGTTACCTCGACCGCGCCGGCCGGGCCACCGAGGCGGTGCGCGACGTCTCGCTCGACATCCTCGACAAGCCCGATTGCGGCGAGATCGTCGTCTTCCTCGGCCCCTCAGGCTGCGGCAAGTCGACCATCCTCAAGGCCATCGCGGGGCTGCTCGCGCCTACCTCGGGGGAGATCCTGCTCGACGGCCAGCCGGTGGTGGACGTGGGGCGCGACCGCGGCATGGTCTTCCAGGCCTACACCTCCTTCGGCTGGCTCACCGTGCGGGAGAACCTGGAGTACGGCCTGCGCCTCCAGGGGGCGCCCAAGGAAGAGCGCCGGAAGCAGTCGGACAAATATCTCAAGTCGGTCGGGCTGGAAGACTTCGCCGACCATTATCCCAAGGACCTCTCGGGCGGCATGAAGCAGCGGGTGGCGATCGCCCGCACGCTGATCAACCGTCCCAAGGTCGTGCTCATGGACGAGCCCTTCGGCGCCCTCGACCCGCAGACCCGCTGGGGTATGCAGAGTCTCCTCCTGGACGTCTCGCGCACCGAGGACAACACCATCCTCTTCGTCACCCACGACGTCTCCGAGGCGGTCTACCTGGGCGACACCGTCTACGTCCTCTCCTCCCGTCCCGCGCGCATCCTCCACAAGGTGGACGTCCCCGCCTTCCCGGTCCACGACGTGGCGCTCAAATCGGCCCCGGAGTTCCGGGCGGTGGAGAAGAAGCTGCTGGACTTGCTGTATTCGCCGGCGGAGAAGTAGGGCCGCCCGGCGATCCCATCGCCGGGCGGGCGGCTCTCAGTGTTTGGTCTTCTTGGACTTGGTGGCGGCCGTCTCGACCGCGTTGCCGACGATCGCCAGGGTACCGTCCGCCGTCGTGAACTTGCAGATCTCGATCGGCGTCGTGCTATCGACCTGATCCGCGGTGAGGCTCACCACCTGGGTGGCATTCAGAGAATCGCTCGCCGTCACCTGGCGGCTGGCGACCTGAGCGACCTTCCGCGTGCAGGGGGGCGGTGGCGGCACCGGCCAGGTGGGGTGGGGACCCTGATGCTGGATCACCACCGGGCAACGCGGATTGCAGCGGTTGGACCAGCCGGTGTGGAACCCCTTCGACGTGCCGGGCAGCGTGAGGTCCGGCTTGCCGTCGCCGTCGGAATCGATCGTCACCGCGTCCGGATGATCCACGCCCCCCGTCCCCACGTTGTCCGCCCAAGAGGCCCCGGAGGCCTGAAGGTTCACCGTGTCATAGAGCGGCGCGAACGTCGTCCCGGTGGTGGTGTCCGTGAACACGAGCTGTCCCGGAACCACCACGGTGGCGTCGAACGTCCCGCCGGTCCCCGTGCCGTCCGAGTGGATCGTCATGTCGGTCGTCGGCGCCTCGGAGCGCTGGTCGCGGATCACCCGCAGCGTGAAGTTGTGGACGCCGTCCGCGCAATTGATCGCCAGCGGCTGATGCTGCTGGAACGAGATGGCCTTGATCTGGATCTTGGTCGCCGCGTTGCCGTCGGCGTCGAAGGTCGCGTCCGCCCGCTGGACGATCGTGTCGGTGCTCCCCAACCCGTTGTCGCTCGTCGCGATGGTCACCCCCTTGAGCGGGATCTCCTGCGAGAACGAGGCCGAGCCCTTGCAGAAATAGTCCGCCGGCAACGGATTGCCGACGAAGCGGGTGACCTTCGTGTTGCCGTCGTCCGGGGTGGTCCATACGTCGATCCCGCCGGGGACGACCTGAGCAGAGACCGGAATCCCCACCAGGAAGAGCCCCGCCAACAACGTACCGCGAGCTGTCCACTGCTTGGCCTTGTCCATCGTCACACCCCCAAGGCGGAACGGTCGATCGATGATGCGCCCAATTGCGCAGTTCCTAAGATCCGCCCATTACCTAAGGTGCAACTCTCTATGGAGAGCGAGCCTCTCCAAGCTGGATCGGGCGTTACAGTTTGGCGTCAAAGGCCGCCCGGCGCCGCCGCCCACCCAGACCCTCATCACCCTAGCCCTCTTCTCCCGTCCCCTCCCACCCTCCCTCAACGGGAGAAGAGGGAGAAGACCCTCTCGAGGTGATCTTTGGGTGGCGGTTCCCTCTCCCGGTGAGGGAGGGTGGGAGGGGACGGGAGAGGGGCCAGGGGTGAGGGTTCGCGCTACAATGGACCCTTGGCCACGTTCTTGCTGGAAACCTCAACCCGGTAGGGACCGTAGAATAGGAACATGCCCTTCGTCCGCAGAGTCACCCTGATCCGGCGGAGCGTCACCAAGGCGCTCTATGCCCCCCTCAACCTCATGGCCGGGGCCGCGGCCGCCGGCGCGACCTGGTATCTGCACGATCCCACCTGGGCCATCGTCTGGGGGACGGGCGCGGTCGGATGGGTGGCGCTCGCCACCGCGCAGCAGCGCTACCGGCCGCGGATCGAGGAGGAGGTGCGGCGCAAGCGGGAGGCCAAAGAGGAGAAGGAGCGGGCGGCCCTGCGGCAGAAAATTCAATGGCTGCTCGACGAGCCCCCCTTCGACCTCTGGGTCCGCGCCGGCGCCCTGCCGGACTACATGGCGGTCTTCAACCGCCTGACCGAGATCCGCAACCGGGTCTCCAAGGTCCTGGCCGAGCGGCACGACCTCGACGCCTTCACCAAGGAGGACATCCTCCAGCAGCTCGGCATCATGCTGAACGCCTACCTGGGGTTCGTGCGCGAGCGGATCTCCTACCTGCACATCCTGGCGAGCCTGCGGCCGCAGGAGCAGGCCCCGCCGCCCTCGAACGCGCTCCCGGGCTGGCGCAAGGACTGGCGCCGCCTCTCCGCGCGCCTCGCCCCCGTCTTCGTGCCGCCGCTGCCCAGCCTGGACAAGCGCCTGACGGAGGTGGACGACAAGATCCGTCTGATCCGCGACCTCTCCACCCGCGAGCCCGCGACGGCGCGCACGCGCCAGTTCCACATCGGCATCCTGGAGAAGCAGCGCGAGCTCCTGCTGGACTGCCATCAGCGCGACCAATGCGTGGTCGCCCAGCTCGGCGCCTTCTCAGACGCCTTCGAGGTCATCCACGGCCGCCTGAGCGCCTCCCAATTCAACGCCGTCGAAGTCTCCGCCTACATGAGCCACCTCGTCGAGCAGATCGTGGAGACCGAGCGCTTCGTGGAGACCCTGCGTCCTTCCGTGGACAGCCTGATGGGCGGGCTGGACCCCGCGATGGCGGCGCGGGCGGCGGGGGTGGGGGCGGTGCGGCAGGGGGGAGTGGGGTAGGTCAGTAGTTCGGCAGGAAACCCCCTGGGACCGCCGGCGTCCCCGCCGGCCTTCTAGCCAGTTTTTTTAGTCGCCCCACCGGCCGGGATTGAAATCCCGGGCGGCGTCTGCGATGCGGGCTCGGAGATCAGCCACGTAGGCGGCGTTTTTTCGGCGTCGGTCGTGTTTCAGAGCGTTATACGTACGTGGTAGTCATAATTATTGTCGAGGTCCACTTGCGTGAACCCCTTTGCTCGGATTTCGTTGATAAGATCACCTTTTTGAAACATGGGCCCCGCGGATCGCGGTCTTTGACTACCATCTCTCCCATCGAGCCCAGCGCTGTCCCGTACGCTCACTCGGATTCTGGCGGTGCGCCCACTTGCTTTCCGTCTTGCCTCATCGCTTCTACGGTCTTGCCCACTGGTTTTCTGAGTGCGCCCTCTGATTTTTCGTTCGGCCCCAAGAGAGGGGGGTGTCTGCCCTCTGGTTCCGCGGGTCTGCCCACTGTTGGGCAGCACAAGGGAAAGAGAGGGCAGAGGCGTCCCTCTGGAGGGCACGCCCGGAGAAAGGGAGGGCGATGCGGCCCCATCAGTGGGCAATGCGGCCCCTCTGCTGGGCAAAGCCGCGGAAGCAGTGGGCACAAGCGTGGAACGAGAGGGGAGCTCCAGCCCAGCAGAGGGCGCGACGCGCCCAAGGAAGGGGAGGACCAGGGGAGCGGTGGGGAACGTGGACGTGGTCCACGGACGCGAGCCCGATCTGGACACCGCTCCCTGAGCTCTTTTTAGACGGTGCCACACTGCCGGTCGGTATCGCAAGGATTGCAGTCCGAGAACCAGCAGATGACGGGGCCCCCGCTGGCTGGCTCGGTCATGGCCTTCTGTTGGGCCGCCAAGCCCGGGCGGCGATTCCGCCCGGGCCGGATACGGCGTGAGGTAGGAGGCTATTGCTGGTTGGCCTGCTCGCGGTCGCGGGCCGCCTGATCTCTCTCGATCTCGGAGGCGGAGCGGATCTGCTTGCGGAGCACGGTCTCCGGGCTTTCGGTGAGATAGCCGCGCTCGTGGAGGACCTTCAACTGATCCAGGTAGTTCTGCTGGGTGGCCGACTTGGTGCACTGGCTGGTGTAGCCGAGCTGGCAGGGGGTGTTGGTGAAATGCTTCTCGCACCGGTCGTAGTCCTCACCCGGCGCGCAGGGGGTGTGCCACGAGTAGGTGGGGAGGCACTGGCCCTGAGCGTTGCAGAGGCAGCCGGTGACGACGCCCGTGGAGCCCGTGGAGCCGGTCGAGCCGCCGTCGGAGCCCCCGCTCCCAACGACGGTGACAGCCTTCTGGTTGGCGCCGGACGGACGGTCCTGGGACAGCAGGGGATGGCCGTCCGCGAGCCGCACGTTGGCGGCATCCACGCTGGCCGTGGCCGCGCAGTCGATCTGGGCCGTCTTGCCGATGGCGAACGGGGTGTTGTTCACCGTGGGCAGGTAGACGTCGCGGATCACCGAGAGGGTCTGATGGGTCTTGACGTTGGTGAAGTTGATCTGCACCCGCAGTCGGAGCTGGGCGTCGAAGGTGCCGCCGTACTGGTTGACGGCGTGGAAGACCATCGGGCTCGTGGGCTGGTTGGGGGTGAGGTTGGCCGTCACCTTGAACTTGCCGCAGGCGTTCTTCAGGAGATCGGTGCCCTGGAGGTTGAGGACGCGGCCGCGGATGCGGGTCTGGGCGGTGCCGCTGTCATCGAAGATGGCGTCGTCGAGACGCTCGATGACGGTGTCGGTGGTGCCCAGGATGCCGGCCGGATCGGTGTGGATGGGGACGCCCTCGAAGTTGACGCGCCCCTTGAACGGCGTTGAGCCGTTGCAGAAGAAGCCGGCCGGAATGGCATTGTTGGAGAAGTCGTACATCGTGGCGCCACTGCTCAGGGTCTGCCAATAGTCGAGACCCGCGGGCACCCGGTCGATGGGGCTCGCCGCCAGCACCGGCAGCGCCGCAACGGCCAACAGCAGTACACAGACAAACAGCCCTCTCTTCATCTCTGCCTCCCTTGCCCGTTCCGGTCCGCCGCTACGGCCCCCGTCCCGGGTTCCTGAGTGACAGCCCACCTGCGGTCGCCCGTCGCCAGCGCGGCGGACTACGGGGTCAGCCGGCGGCGGGTAGGGAAATGTGGAGGGGCGGGTATGAGCCCGTCTCTAAGAAGAAAGGTGCTTGCGGGACGTAGAATCTACCATTCGAGTTGTAAACAAATTGAAAAAGAAGCCAAGGGACCCCAAGGACTGCAAGGACAAGATACGGACGGCGGTCTTCTTTTTTGTCCTTGCAGTCCTTGCAGTCCTTGGGGTCCTTTTTGGTCTTTGTTCCTACCCCCCGATCTGCCCCAGCGCCCGCCGGATCTCCGGCTGGTTGGGGTCGATCTGGAGCGAGCGGTGGAAGCTGCGGGCGGCGCCTTCGCCGTCGCCGATGCAGAGCTGGGCGAGGCCCACGGAGGCGAAGGCCAGGGCGTTGCGCGGATCGGCTCTCGCCGCGGTCTCGAAGTCGTCCAGGGCCTTCTCGCACTGGTGTCGCTCCAGGCGGTAGCGGCCGCGGAGGAGGTGGAGGCGGGGGTCCTGGGGACGGGTGGCGAGGGCGCGGTCCAGCAGGCGGAGGCCCCGCTCGGCCTCGCCGCCGCGGGCATAGGCCACCGTGCGGCCCATGGCGTAGTCGACCGCGTCCGGCAGGCCGGCGGCCAGCGACCTCACCAGGAGGTCGTCGGAGCGATCGAGGTCCTGGCGCTGGGAGTGGAGGAGATCGCTGAGGTTCCACATCGCCGAGGCGCTCTGGGGATCGAGGGCGAGGGCCTTCTCGTAGGCGGTGATGGCGGCGTTGGTCTCGCCCCGCTCGCGGCGGAGGAGCCCCTCGTTGTTGTAGGAGCCGGCGGTGCGGGTCGAGCCGGCGGGACCGCCGCCGCCCCCCTCCTTGGCGCCGATGTATCCCAGGGAGCGGAGCTTCTCGATCTCCTCGGAGCTGGCCGCTGCGGTCTCCGGGGGCTCGGGAGCGGGACGGTAGTGCCCCCGGTAGTCGGCGAGTTGGGCGCGGACGGCCTCGACCCCGGCCACAGGCGGACCGGCGACGCCGTCGCCCGGCGGCAGGCCGAGCAGGGCGAGGAGGGTGGCACAGACCTGGGAGACCTCGCCGTGCCCCCGGTTGGCGGTGGCCTGGACGTCCGGCCCCCAGAGGAGATAGATCCCGTCCTCCCGGTGCCACTTGCCGGCGGTGGCCGCGGCGGCGCTCGAGAGCTTGGCCGGCCGCCCCTCCTTCCAGCGGAAGCCGTGATCGGAGGCGATCATCAGCACGGCGCCGCGGGCCTCGGCCAGCTTGCGGTAGTCGCCCAGCATGCGGTCGATCTCGGCGAAGTAGAGCTCGGGGACGCGGGAGAAGCGCTCGAAATCCTGGGTGGAAACGGCGGCCTGGCGCGGTGGCGCGTAGGGGGCGAAGACGTGGCCGAGGGTATCTGTCCCCTGAAAATAGACGACGGCGAGATCGGGCTTCTCCCGGCCCAGCCAGGAGGTGGCGAGGGCGTGGTAGGCGCGGGTCTCGATCAGGATGCGCCGCAGCGCGCTCACCGGATGGGCGTAAGGGTCGGGATCGGCGGCGGCCTTCTGATAGTCCTCGTCGGTCAGCCAGGGGAGATAGGCGTGGAGGGCGTCGAAGCCCACGGCGGACTCGGTGTTGCCGAGGGTCTCGCGCGCCCAGGCCTCCTGCTCGGGCGGATAGACGGTGCCGGGCGGCGGCTCGTGGTCGCGCGCGGTGAAGGAGGAGAAGCGGTCGGCCACCAGGAGCCCCTTCACGGCCTCGGCCGGCCAGGTGGCCCAGAGGCCGAAGACGGCCACGCTCTTGGCGCCGTCATTGGCCATGTTCCAGATCGCCGGCCGGCGCCGCTCGCTGCTGGGGATCGGCTCCAGCGCGCCCGTCTTGGGGTTGCGCCGGGTGAAGTCGAGGATGCCGTGATCGAGCGGCGAGGCGCCGGTCATCATGGTGGTCCAGACGAGCGGCGAGAGGGGCGGATTGATCGTCTTGAGCGTGCCGGTGCGTCCGGAGCGGGCCAGGGCCGCGAGGTTGGGCATCACGCCCGAGGCCATGTAGTCGTCGAGCAGATCCCAGTCCGCGCCGTCGAGCCCCACGAAGATCACGGGCCGGGCCGGCCGCGCCGCCCGCGTGACCTCCGGCCTGGGCGGGGGAGGGGCGGCGGCCTTCCGCGGCGGAGGGGGCTCCTTGCGGCAGGCGAGGGCTGTCACCAGAAGGGCGGAGAGGAGGACGGAGCGACGCATCATGGGGTGGGGAGAGCTTATCAGGTCCGCCCGGGCATCAATGCCCGACGATGGATCGCCGGGGGGCGAAGTTTGTTTCGCCAACCGGTTGACATCGAACTCTATCCGGTCCACAATTGGTTTGTATTACAAACCGGTTCTCATCAAAAGGAGGCGCTATGAATCCCCGAGACCTCGATCGCGTTCGTTTCGTCGTCAGCTCATTCCTGGTGCTCACGTCTCTGCTGCCGGCGATGGCGGGGGCCAACGGCCGCCAGCCGGAGCCCGTGCGGAGCTCTGTGGATGCCGGGGCGCCGGCCGCCGGTCCCGAGCTGACGGTTGCCAAAACCGACCTCGAGCGGCTCATCGGCTTCTATGAGAACAAGGAGATGGGCTTTGCGTTCAAGCTGGACCTCCAGGGGGATCGCTTGCGCCTCACCATCAAGGAAGGGCCTCAGTTTCCCCCGGCGCTGTTGATCCCGGCCTCACTGACCGAATTCCGCTGGGAGGGGAAGGGGTTGGCCCCCGGACTTCACGTGACCTTCCAGGTGACCGGAGACAAGGCCGCTTCTCTCACGGTGATCCACCCCGGCATGCCGCAGGTGGTGATGAAGCGCGTGAGCGGGTAGCCCGAAGCCGCCCGGCGATCCATCGCCGGGCGGACCGGTTGACATCCATCCGGTTTGGATTCACAATCAGTCTGTACAACAAACTGGTTACCTCAAGAGGACTGAGAGATGACCACCCGAGATCTTGAGCGCATCCGCTTCGTGACCCAGCACTTCACCGAGCTTCAGGGGCTGCGGATGGTCCCTCTGGCGATGATTCCGGTGAGCCTGGGGCTCATGAATTTCTTCCCGAGCTGGCCGGCAGGGATTCTTTCGCTCGTGCTTGCGCTCTTCGTAGGATCGTTCGTCATGACCTTCTGGGTGCGCTCGTACTATCGGAGCTTCGGCGAGGTCAAGCCGCGGCCGGCCGTTCTCGGCGCGGAGCTCGCCGCGCTCTCGATCTACGGCTCGGCTGATCCCGCTCCGCTCGCGGTCGAGCGGCGGCCGATGAATGCCCTGTGGCTGATGCACCTGGCCTTGCTTGGCGTGGCGCTGGTCTTCCTTCTGCGGGCGGTCCTTCCCGCCACGCCCATCCTGACGGACGGGTCCGGTGTGGGACCCTGGGCTCAATTCCACGCGCCGGTCCTGAAGGTCCTGGAAAAGCCCGCGTGGCCGAGCGGGCTGTCTGAGGTCGAGTCGCTCTTCGGTCAGGGGATGTACGCCGTCTTTGGCGCGTATTTTCTGAGCGTCTGGCCTCCCGCGTCCTCCTGCTGCTGGCCTATTATGACTGGATGGCGATGCTGCTCTGCGGCATCGCGTTGGTCCTCGCCAGCCTGCTCGATCATTTCCAACTCGTCCGGGTCTTGAAGCCCGTGAGGGAGATTTCGTGAACGCCCAAAATCTTGACCGTATCCACTTCGTGACCCAGCACTTCAACGACCTTCAGGGGCTACGGATTCTGGTCCCGGTGGGGTTGATCACCCTGAGCCAAGGGGTGATGAGCTTCTACCCGGCTTGGCCCTTGCTGGTCCTTTATGCCGTGACCGTCCTGGGATCTCTCACTTGGATGCTTCGCTCAGGCCGGTACTACCGGCGGACCTTCGGCGAGGTCGAGCAGAGGCGGGAGGAGCTCGGCATGGAAGGCTCTTCCTTGTCCATCTACAGCCCGGCCGGTGCCGCGCTCTCCGTGAGGACCCCTCTCGTGAAGCCCGCGGTGCGGGTACTGGGTTGGACAGCCGTGGCTTTCGCGCTGGTCTTTCTCCTGAGAGCGGCCATACCTTCCGCGATTCTGACGACGGACGGATCCGGGGTGGACCCCTGGGTCCAGCTTCACCCGCCGGTCGTCGTGATCACGGATGGGCCTGAGATGCCGAGGTCGTTGTCCGATCTCAAGCCCATTCTCGGCCAAAGCATGTACGCCATCTTCGGAACGCTTTTTCTGACGATGTGGTTCCTGTGGAAGCGCCGCCTGCCTCAGATCTATTACCTGGTGATGGGAGCTCTGTTGCTGGGTCTCGCCGTGCTCGGCGTCTTCCTGGGACCGATTCTTTCGAAGCTCTGGGAGCTGAAAATCATAGGGATCGCCAGGTTCTTCCTGCCGCCGCTGGCTCATCTCTGGTTGGCACAGATCCTCTGCGGCGCCTCGCTGCTCCTGGCCGGTCTGCTCGATCACTGGCAAATCGCGCGGGTTCTAAGGCCCATGAGGGAGGAGGCATGAGCGCCACCCCCTTCGAGCAGCTCGCGAGCCTGGACCGCCGGGTGCACGATCCGGCCCGGCTGGCCATCCTGACCGCCCTCTCCGCCTGCGCGCGGGCCGACTTCCTGTTCCTGTTGCGGATCACGGGTCTGACCAAGGGGAATCTCTCGTCGCACCTCTCGAAGCTGGAGGAGGTGGGGCTGGTCGAGATCGAGAAGCGCTTCGTGGAGAAGAAGACCCAGACCCTCGTGCGCCTGAGCCGTGAGGGTCGCGGGGCGATCGAAGGCTACTGGAAGGAGATGGAGGAGATCCGCGAGAGCGCCGCCCGGTGGCGGCCGGAGGGGGTGCTGGTGCCGGCGGTGGGGTAGGCGGATCGGGAGGTTGGCGTCCCGGGCGGAGCCGGTTTCGGTGACGCGAGAGGCTCAACCTTTCGCCGGTGCCCGCTTTTTCCTCTGCGGCTTCTTCCCAAGCACAGGCTGAGGAAGCTCTTTTGGCCTACGAGTCATCTCGGCGAGCAAGAGACGGGCGCCGCTGCGCACTTCCGGGTTGACATCCATGAGACGCTCCTCCCCGTAGAGATACGCCTCGAAAGCAACCTGGAGCGGCCAGTATCGGTCACTGAATTCGCTGCTCTTGAGCCAAGCCAGCAACTTGTCCCCGTTTCCGCGCTCCGCGGCGAACTGCAGGGTTCTCAGGAGGTCATCACGAAAAACCGTGAAGAGCTCAGCATTACCCTCCTCAAGCACCGACCGTAGCTCTGCGGTGGCGGTACCGAAATTGTCGTGGGCCAACGCGTGGAATGCTCGGAGCAGTCCGGCACCATGCGGCGGCAATGCCGCGATCGCTGCGCGATAGAAAGTTTCCGCATCGACACTGCGCCCATCTTGGTGGAGCAATAGGTAGGAGAGATTGGCAGCGGCAAAGGAGTCCTGGGGATCAATCTTCATCGCCGTGCGATACGCCTCCTCCGCTTCATCGGGACGGAAGAGATGGTCGGCTAATAGGTTGCCGAGGCTGCCCCAAGCCTCGGCGTAATTCGGGTCGAGCTCGATGGCCTTACGAAAGGCCTCTTCGGCTTCTGCGTGACGTTCCAGCGGACCAGCCAACAGGATGCCGAGCTTCTTCCTTGGCCACGGGTCTTTCGGATCAAGCTCGATAGCCTTGCGAAAGGCGTCTTCGGCTTCTGCGTGGCGCTTCAACGGTCCGTCCAGCAAGATGCCGAGATTGTTCCATAGCTGTGCGTCCTTCGGGTCGAGTTCGATAGCCTTGCGATATGCGTCTTCGGCCTCGGAGTGGCGCTCCAGCGGACCTGCCAGCAGGCCGCCGAGGTTGTACCACGGCTGTGCGTCCTTCGGGTCGAGCTCGATGGCGTTGCGATAAGCGGCCTCGGCCTCGGCGTGATGCTCCAACGACCCCGCCAACAGAGCGCCGAGGTTATTCCATAATCTTGCGTCTCTCGGATCAAGCTCAATGGCCTTGCTATAAGCAGCCTCGGCCTCGGAGTGATGCTTCGGCTGGCACGCCAGCAGAACGCCAAGGTTACTCCGTAGTCCCGCGTTACTCGGATCTAGCTCGATAGCTTTGCGATAGGCGTCCTCAGCCTCGGCATGGCGCTTTAGCTGAAACGCCAGCAGGATTCCGAGGCCGTTCCACGGCCATGCGTTATCTGGGTCGAGCTCGATGGCCTTGCGATAGGCGATTTCAGCCTCAGCGTGGCGTTTCATCCGAAAGGTCAGCAGATTGCCGAGATTGATCCATGGCTCCGCGTCTCGTGGGTCGAGTTCGATAGCCTTACGAAGGGCGGCTTCGGCCTCGACGCTACACTCCGGCAAATTCAGGAGCAGTTTACCAAGACCATTCCAAAGACCTGCGTCATTAGGGTTGCGCTCAACCGCTTTCCGATAAGTTTCGGCAGCGGCATCGCTTGCAACGGTCGCCGCTTTGTTGTGTAAGGGATCAGACGCGACGATCGGCAAGCTGAGATCGTCCTCGAACTGAACGTCACCTTCAGTTGCGAACAACAAATGCCGACGAACCGAACCCCGGAGGGCGACGCTAAGCTCGCGATCATCAACCGCGTCACTCAGGGCCAGGCAATACGCAGCGCTGCTGGACCGTTCGTCTCCCATCCTACCAAGCAGGCCTGTTGCGCGCTCGCGCAGCTCGCGGGGGCTATAGATGCGCCGGAGCATCTCCGTAAGCCACCTGAGGCGCAGCCGCTGGCGGCGCGAGCTGTGGCGCATCAGGTACCAGATATTGAAGAAACGTTCCACGACCTGGAAGGCTGTGCGATTGGTCGAGGAGAGGCTGGTCTTCTCGACGACCCCTTCCTTGAACAGGCGGTCGAGCTGCGCGGATACGACGCTGACTTCGAGGCCTGTCACGCCTGCCAGGTCGGCGGCGGTCGCGGGATCCCAGGCCAGCGCCAGCGCGTCGAATACCACCCGGGTCTGGGGCGCCAACTCTTCGACGCGCGCCTTGTACAATGGCGTCGCCTGATCGAGCAGGCGTTCGAGGTCGCGCATCACACCTTCGTCCCCGCTCGTTTCTAAAACCAGATAGAGCATGACCAGCGTGCGCGGGTTTCCTCCGGTGAGGTCATAGAGGACGTGGATGCGCGCCGGGTCACGGTCAAGGATCTCCAAAACTTTTTTTCCGGCCTCATCCCGTTGTTGGGCCATATGGCGCAGGCAAAGGAGGATCTCATGGCGCTCGAGCTTGGCGAGGACGTCCACCTGGAAGAAGTCGTAGAAGGCTCCCTCGCGATTGGCGGCGGCTTCGAGCGCCGCTGCCGAGGCCCCGATCACGACGATCCCTCCCGCTTCCTGCAGCACTCGCCGCAGGCTCCATTGCTTGCTCTTGAGGCCGGCGAAGATGATGTCGAGGTTGTCGAGTAACAGAAGTGGCCGTCTCTGTTCTCCCTTCATCCAGGAACGGAACAAAGCGAGGGCCTTGCTGCCTTCCTCATCGTCTTCCTGGGCATTGAGTGCGGCCACGTCACGGTCGAGGCGCTCGGCCTTGTCTCTATTTCCGGTCGCCTCGAACCAGTCTCCGAGAGCATCCAGGCAGTTGCACCAGAAGACGTGGAGGTTGTGAACGTTGTACTGCTCCTCGCGGAAGCTCAGGGGCAGAAGCACCGCCGCGAGCTCTTGCTGGTCACATACTCCCAATCCGATGCGGCGCAGAAGGCTGGTCTTTCCCATGCCTCGCTGGCCGACGATCAGACGGTGTCGAGCCAGGCCGCGAGGCTTGATTTCTCCCAGGCGGGCGAGAATCTTGTCGGCGAGCTCCTGCCTGGCAATGAAACCAGCAAGAAAGTCTTCATCCTTCAACTGATCCGGATTGTAGAGGGTGAAATCGAGCGGCTTACCCATGAGCCGAGCTCCCCGCGGGCGGTGGCGCGACGTAGCGCAGCCACCATTCGCGCAGAAGATTCATCCGGAATCGGAAGCGTGACCGCTCCGGATTCGCGTTCAGATAGCCGTCCGCCTCGAGAGTGTCAAGGTAGCCGCGAAGGCTGTTTTCCGCCAGCGGCTCACCACCGGATCGATTCATAGTGAGGAGGAGCGTGTCGATGCTCGCTCCGTCCGGATCGCGGGCGGTCTCGGCAAGGATCGTGAAGAGGCGAGTCCGTTCAGGCTCCGGGTAGTTCTTGTCCAGATGCTCGCGCCAGGTCGACCAATACGTTCGATGGGCCAAGTCGAGCAGGGAGTCGGCCGCGACGCTCGCCGCCTCGCGATCGACCTCCTTGCCGCGAGAGACTCTTTCACATGCGGCCTCGGCGATCTTCTCCAGGTAATAGGGCGACAGCCAGCCGAGGCGTTCGCAGATGGTCGAGACCGCGGCCTCGGTCATGACCACATGGTTCTTCTCTGCAATCTCTTGAAGGAAGCCCTTGGCCGTTTCCGGGCTGAAGGGCTCGAGGGAGAAGATCTCCAGGTCGACCAGAGATCCCTCGAATCCATGCCGCCGCGCGATCGTATCGAGCCCGATGGAGCCGGTGAAGAGCCACCGCACCTTGCGATGCTCCCGGCAGAGCTGGCGCAGCTTGTAGAGGAAGTCGCTGGCCGCGTTCACTCCCTGGCCGTCCAGCAGGGCTTTGGTGAAGATGGTGATCTCGTCGACCAGAAACACCCAGGTCTTACCGTCGGTGGACTCCTCCAACTGGGCGACGAGATGGTCGGCAAAGAGCCGCCAGTCCATGTTGAGCAGCAGGTTGCGCCAGTCTCCCTGGAGGTTGTCGGCGCCATGGACGACGCGCTTGAGCCTCTCGGTGAGGGCGGCCAGGAGGGCCTGGCCAGCTCCGAGCTCTTCCTGGATCGAGGCGCACATCTGCTGGAAGAAGTCCTTCTCATGGCGATAGCCCTCGACGTCGAGGACGATGGCCCGGAAGCCGTTGTCCTCGCTTTCTTCCTTCAGTCGCTCCAGAAGGACCGTCTTGCCCATGCGCCGGGGCGCCAGCATGAGGACGTTGCGCCCCTTCCTGAAGTGATACCAGAGTCTCTCGGCTTCTCTATCCCGGTCGAAGCAAGCCATAGCTCCCTCCCTGTTCTGTTGCACAACTGAATAGTAGCACAACAAATTCGTTGTAGCAAGGGGGCGATGGGATCTCGGCCCGTGGCCCCTCATCACCCCGGCCCTCCTCCCACCCTTCCGGGGAGAAGAGGGAGAAAGTTAGCTCGTCTTGCTTTGAGCCCCTCTCTCCCCGGCAGGGTGGGTGGAGGGATGGGAGAGAGGGGTTGGGGAGTGAGGGCCCCCCCGGCCCGCATGTTGCAAAGGCCCCAGCCGTGGCCTACGAACCGATCGAGAGCTACGGGGTCATCGGCAACATGCGGACCGCCGCCCTGGTGGGGAAGCACGGGGCCATCGACTGGTACTGCTTCCCCTATTTCGATTCGCCCAGCGTGTTCGCGGCCATCCTGGACGACGAGAAGGGGGGGCGGTTCGAGATCGCTCCGGTGGGGGACGGCGCCGCCACCAAGCAGCTCTACTGGCCGGAGACGAACGTGCTGGTCACCCGCTTCCTGTCCGACGACGGGGTGGGGGAGATCGAGGACTTCATGCCGGTCGGGTCGGGGGAGACCAGCGAGTGGCGCGATCATCTGGTCCGGCGGGTGCGGGTGGTGCGCGGGCGCCTGCGGTTCCGGATGCGCTGCCATCCCGCCTTCGACTACGCCCGGGCCAAGCACGAGACGGTGATCGATGAAGGAAACGGTGCGAATTTCCATTCCAGGGACCTGAGCCTGCGGCTGGCGACGGAGATCCCCCTGCGCAAGGACGACCGCGGGGTCTGCGCCGAATTCACGCTGAAGGAAGGGGAGTGCGCGACCTTCGTGATCCGCCCGATCGGGAAGGGGAGCGAGCCGCCGGCGCCACCGTCGGCGGAGAAGACGGAGGAGCTGTTCAAGGCCACGGTGGCCTTCTGGCGGCGGTGGATCTCGGCCTGCACCTATCACGGCCGCTGGCGCGAGATGGTCCACCGCTCGGCCCTATTATTGAAGCTGCTGACCTTCGAGCCCACGGGCGCGATCGTGGCGGCCCCGACGTGCAGCCTGCCCGAGAATCCCGGAGGGGTGCGCAACTGGGACTACCGCTATACCTGGATCCGGGACGCGGCGTTCACCCTCTACTCGCTGCTGCGCATCGGCCTCACCGAGGAGGCCTCGGCCTTCATGGGCTGGCTGGACGCCCGCTGCGCCGAGGCCTCGCGGGACGAGGGGCTGCAGATCGTCTATGGGATCGACGGCCGGCACGACCTGACCGAGGTCACGCTCGATCATCTGGAGGGGTACCGCGGCTCCCGCCCGGTGCGGATCGGCAACGGCGCGGTCCACCAGCTCCAGCTCGACATCTACGGCGAGCTGATGGATTCGGTCTACCTCTTCAACAAGCACGGCTCGCCGATCTCGTATGACACCTGGCTGCATCTGCGGGAGCTGCTCCACTACGTCTGCGACAACTGGAAGCGGGAGGACGAGGGGATCTGGGAGGTGCGGGGGGGCCGGCAGCAGTTCGTCTTCTCGAAGCTGATGTGCTGGGTGGCCATGGACCGCGGCCTGCGCCTGGCCGAGCAGCGGTCGTTCCCCACGGATTGGGAGCACTGGCGCAGCTCTCGGGACCAGATCTTCGAGGCGATCATGGAGCACGGCTGGAGCCCGCGGCGCCAGTCGTTCATCGAGGTGTTCGACGGCGAGTGGCTCGACGCCTCCAGCCTGCTGATGCCGCTGGTCTTCTTCGTGGCGCCGAGCGATCCGCGGATGCTGAAGACGCTGGAGGCGATCCGCAAGCCGCCGGATCAGGGAGGGCTGGTCTCGGACGGGCTGGTCTACCGCTACAACGCCTCGCACGGGATCGACGGCCTGCCCGGCGACGAGGGGACGTTCAACATGTGCACCTTCTGGCTGGTGGAGGCCCTGACCCGCGCCGGCTGGACCAAGCCGGAGATGCTGGACGACGCCCGTCTCACCTTCGAGCGTATGTTGGGCTACGCCAACCATCTGGGGCTCTACGCCGAGCAGACCGGCCTGCGGGGAGAGGCGCTGGGGAACTTCCCCCAGGCCTTCACCCATCTCGCCGTGATCAGCGCCGCGGTCAACCTCGACAGCGCCCTGGGGAGCGAGCGGAACGACCCCGGCCTCTGGGCCGCCCCGCCCTCGGTCTCAGGACAGGGGCTGGAATAGGCCTCCCCCCTGGGAGAGTCAGGGCTCCAGCCGCAGCGCCCAGGGCTCGATGCCGGTGACGCCGTCGTCGGCGCCGAAGAAGAGGAGCCCGTTCGCTACGGCGAAGGATGGGGGGTAGTAGAAGCCGTACCCGTCGAAGGGGAACGCGGAGAACCCGCCCGGGGCGATGTCGGTCAGCCTCCGGGTCCCCCGGGGGGTGCCGTCGCTCTCCCAGAGCTCGCGCCCGTTCGTGCCTCCGTCGGCGGTGAAGAAGACCCGGCTTCCCAGGGCGGTGAACCCGTCGGGATTCGAGGAGCCGGGGCCCGGCCGGAGGTCGCGCAGCCGCTGGGTGCCCGCGGCGGTGCCGTCGGTCACCCAGAGCTCGACGCCATGCTCGGAGTCTGCGCCCACGAAGAGGAGGCGGTCTCCAATGGGGGTGAGCTGGGCCGGCGAGGCGAGGTACGCCCCGGAGTCGTTGACCCGCGCCAGCAGAACGGGGGAGCCGCCGGGCAGGATCACCCGGAAGAGCCCGCGCCCGCCGGTCTCCAGGGGCGAGCTGGCGGTGAAGTAGAGATCGCCGCGGAAGGCCGTGAGGTCGTTCACCTCGGTCTGCGGGAAGGCGGGATGGGTCCCCGCCGGGGTGCCGTCGCTCTGCCAGAGCTCGACCCTGAAGGAATTCGGCGGGCCCACGAGCCGGAAGAAGACCGTGCCGCCGATCCGGACGGGCTGATCATCGTAGAGCGGCTCCCTTGACTCCTGGATCGCCGAGATCTGCCGCGTCCCCGCCGGCGTGCCGTCCGACCGGAAGACCTGGGGGATCGGATGATCGCCGGTCCCGACCCGCGCGACGAAGAGGAAGCGGGTACCGAGGTCCGCGAGCGCGGTCGGGCACAGAACCTCGGGCTTCGCGGGCAGGATCTGCCGCGTGCCGGCCGCCGTGCCGTCGCTGGTCCAGAAGGAGCAGCCCGTGCCGGAGCCCTCGAGGTCGAAGAGGAGCTTGCCGTCCCAGAGGATCGACAGGTCGAGGAAGGTGTCGGCGCCGAGATCCGCCAGCCTCAGCGTGCCGTCCGGGGTGCCGTCCGTCCGCCAGATCTCGGTCTGGATAGGCCCTCCGTTGCGTTTCTGATGATCGACCTCGAAGAGCTGGAAGGACGGTCCGGGGGAGGGAAGAAAGAAGGCGTAGGTCAGGGTCCTGCCCTGCGCGAAGCTCCGGACCGGGAGGGTCCCTTCCGGCGTGCCGTCGCTCCGCCAGAGGCGGTAATCTCCAACCCCCGCGTCGCCCAGCAGGAGCACGCCATCCTGGAACGGCACGAAGGACGGATAGGAGCCCTGCGCGAACCTGCGCAGCACGGCGATCCTCCGCGGCCGGGTGCCGTCCGTGCTCCAGAGCTCATAGGCTGGATTTTCCAGACGGAGGGGGCCGAAGAGGGCGAGGGAGCCGACGAAGCCCACCTCCGAGAAGTGCCTCGCGACGCGGCGCGTTCCGGCGGGGGTGCCGTCGGTCACCCAGAGCTCGTCCCCCGCCGTCTCGTAGTAGGCGTCCTCCCGCGGGTAGACCCGGAAGTAGGTCTTGCCGGACGGGCCTGGGAAGACGTCTTTGAGGCCGTCGACAGGACGGATTCCCGAGCACTCTCCCGGGCAGGCGTCGACCAGGCGGCGGGTGCCGGGGCCGGTGCCGTCGGTGATCCAGGCCTCCTCGCCATGGAAGGGGTCCTTGCCGATGAACAGCCAGGTGGCGGGGCCGGGAGCCGTCAGGGAGCCCGCGAATTCCGGGCAGCCGCCGTCGCAGCCGGTCAGGGGGGCCGCCCGGGTGAAGCCGTCGTCCACCGTCCAGAAGGTCTCCGGCTGGCCGGGAGGAGCGGAGAGGAAGAGCCAGTGCCCGCCGATCCGCTGGAGGTTGAGCACCGGGTCGGCCGCCGCCGGCAGCTCGATCAGCGGCCGCGTACCGGGCCGGGTGCCGTCGCTGCGCCAGATCTCGGCGTTGTGCCCGGGACGGTGGGCAAAGAAATAGACGGCGTCGCCGAAGGCGGCCATCGAATCGATGTCCGGAGTGTCGCAGACGGAGTCGGGAAAAGGCGAGCAGGAGCCCGGAGGGAAGTGGGCCAGAAGGCGGGCGCTCCCTGGTGTCCCCTCGGTCACCCAGAGGTCCTGGCCCGTCTCGCCGGAGGCGAAAAAGACGTGGGAGGGGGTGGCCACCACAGGGTATCCCGAGGCCTCGCCGAGGAGGACCGTGCCCTCGGGGGTGCCGTCGGTGCTCCACAGGCCGAAGTCGCTCACTCCCGGCCCGGCCAGGAAGAAGAGCCGGTCGCCGCGGACCGCGAAGCTGTGGGCGCCGACGAAGGAGAGGCCTCCGGCTCCCTTCAGCACCCCGGTGCCCGCGGGGGTGCCGTCGCTGCGCCAGAGGCCGCATTGCAGGCTGTCAGGGCATTGGTCGAAGAAGAAGAACGAGCCGCTCGGCGGAGCCTGGATGGTGCCCACGGGGCCTCCTGTCAAGGGGAAGGTTCCCGCGGGAGTGCCGTCCGAGCGCAGGAGGTACGACGGGGCGAAGCCCGGGAACACCTGCAGGAGGACGAGGCCGTGCCACACCGCCAGCGGCCGGATGCCCTGGCAGGGAGAGGGGCAGAGCGAGGAGGAGAGGGCCACCGTCCCCGGGGCGGTGCCATCGGTGCTCCATAAGATCCCCTCCTCACCGGTCTCAGGATCCGCCGTCGAGAACAGCGCTTTGTTTCCGAGCGAAATGAAGCCGGTCGGCGGCACGGGGACCGTGAACAGGGGGGACCCCGGCGCCGTGTTGAGATCCCCCAGGCGGTAGGGCGCCCCGGCCAGGGCGGGGGCAGTGAAAAGGGACAACAGGGACAGCAGGGACGTCAGGGGCAAAATCAATCGGGTATTGAAAAGGTTTTTCATGTCTGCCTCTGGAATCCCTTTCCTACGGCTCCAGCAGCAAAGCCCAGGGCTCGGGGCCGGTCGTGCCGTCGTCGGCGGTAAAGAAGAGGAAGCCGTTCGAGACGGCGATGCCTCCCGGGAAGTAGTAGTAGGGGAGCGCGGACAGCCCGCCGGGGGCGATATCCTTGACCATGCGGGTCCCCTCGGGCGTGCCGTCGGTCTCCCAGAGCTCGCGGCCGTGGGTGCCGTCGTCGGCGCTGAAGAAGGCCCGGGCGCCGGCCGCGATCAGGCTGGCGGGATTCGAGGAGCCCAGGCCGGGCTGGATGTCGAGCAGGGGGTGGGTTCCCGCGGGGGTGCCGTCGGTGATCCAGGGCTCGCTGCCCAGGCGGTCGGTGCCCACGAAGAGCAGGCGGTCCCCCACGGGGGTGAAGCGGGCGGCCGGGTAGGCCACCGGCTGGATCTGCGACGGAGTGGCCACTTGCGCGAGCTGGACCGGCGTGCCGCCGGGTGTCATCCTGTAGAGGCCCCGGCCGTTGAAGTCCGGCAGGATGGCGGTGAAGTAGAGGGCGCCGCGGAAGACGTAGACGTCGTCCACGCCGGAGAGGGCGGCGGCGCGGCGGGTCCCTGCCAGGGTGCCGTCCGTGCGCCAGAGCTCGGCGTTGGGGGTGAAGCCGGGACCGTTGAGGCGGAAGAAGACGGTGCCGCCCACCTGGACGGGCCGGTCGTCGAACAGGAGCTCGCGGGGCTGGTTGATGGCCGAGATCTGCCGGGTGCCGGCGGGCGTGCCGTCGGAGATGAAGAGCTGGGGGAAGGATTGCTTTCCGGCCTGGACCTGGGCGACGAAGAGGAAGCGGGAGCCGAAGGCCGTCAGGGCGGTCGGATTCACGGTGGCGGGGAGAGGGAGGATCTCCCGGGTGCCTTCGGCGGTGCCGTCGGTGGCCCAGAAGGAGTATGCCGTCCCGCCGGCCACCTCGTAGAGGAGCCTCCCCTGCCAGGATGTCCACAATCCGACGTAGGAGCCCGGAGGGAGATCGGTCACCTTCTGGGTATGGGAGACGCCGTCGGTGCGCCAGATCTCGTCGAGAGGGTGAGGATCGTCCCCGGGGCTCCGGCGGAAGACCTCGAGGAGCTGGACCCGCCCCAGAGCGGCGAGGAAGGCGGTGGAGACCCCGCCGGGGCCCGGCTCGAAGTGGTAGAGCGGAGCGGTCCCCGCCGGCGTGCCGTCGCTCTTCCAGAGCTCGGAGGCCAGGTCTTCCCGCTGCGCCAGCAGAAGCGCGCCGTTCCGGAACGGCTGGAAAGTGCTGTCGGCGCCGGCGCCGAACCGCCGCAGCACGGCCACCCGGTGGGAGGCCCCCGAGGCGTCGGCGGCCCAGAGGTCGGAGGTGGAGAGCCGGGTGTTGGCGACCCCGTAGAAGGCGAGCCCTCCGAGGAAGCCGATGCCGTTGACGTGCCCGGTGATCCGCCGGGTGCCGTCCGGGGTGCCGTCGGTGACCCAGAGCTCGTCGCCTTCGATGCTTGGCTCGTCCGCGCTGGAGTAGGCGTGGAACCAGGTCCGGCCCGCGGCCCCACCCAGGCTGGTGCTGTAGTTGTACTGCATGCGGACTCCATCGCAGGTCCCCGGGCAGGCGTCCGCCAGCCGGCGGGTGCCGGAGCCGGTGCCGTCGGTGACCCAGGGCTCGGTGCCGTGCGCGGCGTCGGCGCCGGCGAAGAGCCAGGACCCGTTGGCCAGGAAGTCGATGGAGCTGTTGAAATTGGGGCAGCCCTCGGGGCAGCCGGCGAGGGGGGAGGCTTGAGTAAAGCCGCCGTCCGCCGTCCAGAGCGCGGCCGGCCCTCCCGAGGAGGGGGCGACGGTGAAGATCCATCGCCCGCCGAGCGGATGGAGGTCCTGGAGCACCGTGTCGCCGGGCACCTCCAGCACGGGGCCGGTGCCGGCCTCGGTGCCGTCGCTGCGCCAGATCTCCCCGCCGTGGCCGTCGCGCCTGGCCTCGAAGTAGACCGCGTCGCCGAAGGCGGCCAGGGTCTCGACGAAGGGGGGATCGCAATCTGGCTCCGGCGGCGGCGAGCAGGGGGGCGGCGGGAAGTCGTAGAGGCGCCGGGCGTCGCCGGGCCCGCCGCCGCTCACCCAGAGGTCCTCGCCGGCGGGCCCCGAGGTGAAGAAGAGGTGCGAGGGAGTGGGAACGAGGAGAGGCGGATAGTCCCCCTCCCCCACGTCGGCGACGAAGAAGGTGCCGCCCGGCGTGCCGTCCGTGCTCCAGAGGCCCGAGGTCGTGCTCCCCTGCGGGTCCGTGTGATCGGCCAGGAAGTAGAGCCGGCCCCGCCAGAAGGTCAGGTTCCAGGGGTTGTCGAAGGGGCGGGAGTCGGGGTGGCGCACGAGGCCGGTGCCCGCGGGGGTGCCGTCGCTGCGCCAGAGCCGGCACCCGCGCGGATCGCAGCCGGTGAAGAACGCGGCGGCCGCCTCGGGGTCGGCGTGGAGCTCCAGGACGTAGGGAGAATCGAGCTGATGCTCGAAGGGTCCGCTCAGGAAGATCGTTCCCCCGGCGGAGCCGTCCGTGCGCCAGAGGGAGCTGGAGAGCGGCCCGACTCCCGAGATGGCCTCCAGGAAGGTGAAGCCGTGCCAGGAGCCCAGGGCGGCCACGCGCTGACAGGGGACGGGGCAGAGCGACGAGGAGACCACCACCGTCCCGCCGGGCGTGCCGTCCGTGCTCCAGAGCATCCCCTCGTCGGCGGAATTCCGGTTCGCCGCCGAGAAGAAGAGCCGGTTTCCGATCCGGAAGAAATCGGCGGGAGGCGCCGCGAAATCGGTGAGGAAGGTCGGGTCCTGGCGCCCCGGGTTGACGTCCGCCAGCCGGTAGGGCCCGTCGTCGGCTTGGGCGGGGGCGGAGACAAGGGACAGCAGGGACGCCAGGGACAGCAGGGACAAAAATCCGATATTGGAAAGGTTTTTCATTTTTTTCGTCTCTGGAGTCTCTGTGGTCCCTGGAGTCCCTTTTACGGCTCCAGCCGCAAGGCCCAAGGCTCGAGGCCGGTATTGCCGTCGTCGGCGGCGAAGAAAAGATAGCCGTTCGCGACGGTGAGCCCTGCGTAGTAGAAGGGGAGCGCGGAGTAGCCGCCGGGATCGAGATCGGTCAGCATGCGGGTCCCCGCGGGCGTGCCGTCGGTCTCCCAGAGCTCGCGGCCGTGGCTGCCGTCGTCGGCGGTGAAGAAGGCCCGGTCGCCGGTGGAGACGAGCCCGTCCGGATACGAGCCGACAGGGCCGGGCTGGAGGTCGACCAGCCGATGCGTCCCGGCCGGCGTGCCGTCGGTCATCCAGGGCTCGACGCCCTCCTCGTCCTGGGCGGCGAAGAGCAGCCGGTCCCCCACGGGGGTGAATTGCGCCGCCGGAGGGTAGAAGGCGAAGGAGCTGACGGTGCTCACCGTGGCCAGCTGGACCGGGCTGCCGCCGGGGAGGTCCAGACGGAAGAGGCCGCGCCCGTCCTCCCCGTACGTGCCCGGGAGGTCGGCGGTGAAGTAAAGGGCCCCCCGGAAGGCGTACAGGTCGTCCACCTCCAGCAAGGGCAAGGGGGAGACCCGCCAGGTCCCCTCGGGCGTGCCGTCGGTGCGCCAGAGCTCGGGGAGCCGTTCCGGGTCCGGGCTGAAGAGACGGAAGAACACCGTTCCTCCCACTCGCAGGGGCTGGTCCCCGTCGAACGCCTCCCGGGGCCCCCGGATCGTCGAAACCTGCCGGGTCCCGGCCGGCGTGCCGTCCGAGAGGAAGACCTGCGGCACGAAGCTCCGGCCGCGTCCCACCCGGGCGACGAAGAGGAAGCGGGAGCCGAGCGCCACCAGGGCGGTGGGGCAGCGCACGCCGGGCATCCGCGACAGGATCTCCCGCGTGCCTTCGGCGCTGCCGTCGCTGGCCCAGAAAGCGCACCCCGCGGTGCCGTTGCGGACGCTGAAGAGGAGCTTGCCCTCCCAGGAGGCCAACAGGTCGATGAACAGCCGCCGTCCGAGGTCGAAGACCTTCTGGGTATGGGACTCGCCGTCGGTCCGCCAGATCTCGGTCCTGGAGAGCGGGTCGTTGCCGTCCCGCTCGCGGAGCACCTCCAGGAATTGGAGCGGTCCCACGGTGGCCAGGAACCGGGAGAAGGTCCGCTCGCCCGCCGCAAATCGATAGACCGGCGCGGTCCCGGCCAGCGTACCGTCGCTCCGCCAGATCTGCTCGACGCCGTGGCCCTCGTTCGCCATCAGGAGGACGCCCTTCCGGAAGGGCAGGATCTGCGGCTCGGAGCCGCCGGCGGAGCGGTGCAGCACCTTCACTCTGCGGGGCCGGGGCGGGGTCCCGTCGATCGACCAGAGCTCGACGCCGCCGGGAAACCGGTGGGAGATCCCGAACCAGGCGCGCCCCTGGAAGAAGCCCAGATCGGAGAAAGGCCCCGCGATCCGGTAGGTGCCGGCGGGTGTGCCGTCCGTCCGCCAGAGCTCGCCGTCGGTCAGGTTGTCGATTCCTTGCGGGAAGGCGTGGAAGTAGACCTCGCTGGAGGGGCTCGGGAAGGAGGTCTGGACACCATAGACGCCATAGAGCTCGGAGACCCCGGAGCAGGTGCCGGGGCAGACGTCCGTCAGGCGCCGGGTGCCGGGTCCTGTGCCGTCCGTGACCCAGAGCTCGTCACCGTGCGCGGTGTCGCCGGCCACGAGGAGCCGCCCGCCGCCGGGGAGCTGATCCAGGAATTGGCCGAAATGCCGGGGGCAGCTCCCGCCCTCGCAGCCGGAGAGGGGGGCCGCCTGGGTGAAGCCGTCGTCCACCGTCCAGGGGATCTCCGTCAGATCGGGGCCCCGCACCCAGAACATCCAGGACCTGTCGACCCTCGCCAAGCCATAGCTGAAAGCGCCGGCCGGAATCGTGATCCGTGATCCCGTGCCGCTCTCGGTGCCGTCGCTGGCCCAGATCTCGATGGGATCCGTGTGCGCCGGGCCCCGCTTCAGAAAGTAGACCGCGTCGCCGACGGAGAGCATCTCGTTGACGTCCTGGTGCGAGCAACTCGGACGGCAGTAGACCGGCTCGAAGTCGGCCAAGCGTTTTGTCCCCGCCGGCGTGCCGTCCGTGGCCCAGAGATCCTCGCCGTTGTCGCCCGTGGAGAAGAAGAGGTGGTGGGGCGTGGCCACGACCCGGGCGCCGTCGTTCTGGTCCTCGGTGACGTCGTGGAGGAAGACGGTCCCCGCGGGTGTGCCGTCGGTGCTCCACAGGCCATATCCGCCCTCACTCCGGAAGGCCACGAACCAGAGCCGGCTCTGCCAGAAGACCAGTTGCTCGGGCTCACCGAAGGCGCGGCCGTCCGACCCCTTCAGGATCTCCGTGCCCTCCACGGTGCCGTCGCTGCGCCAGAGAAGGCATCCCGTCGTGGGGCCGCAGCCGATGAAATAGACGAAGGGGGATTCCGGAGAAGCCTGGAGGTCTTGGACCTCGAAATCAGGATCGCCCGGCGAAAGCTGGAAGGTCCCCTCCGGTGTGCCGTCCGTCCGGGCCAGGCGGTCATAGCGCGGCAACGAGCTGTCTTGTGCCCTGGTCTCCAGGAAGGTCAGCCCCTTCCAGGTCGCCAGAGGGATGATCCCGGCGCAGTCGGCCGGACAGAGGGAGGAGGAGAGCGGCGCGGTGCCGTCGGCGGTGCCGTCCGAGCTCCAGAGGATGCCGTTGCCAAGGGGGTTCGCCGTCGAGAAGAGCAGCCGGTCTCCCAGCTCGAAAAAGCCCACGACATCGCTGAACGGGACCTCCACCGGCGGCTCCCGGTTGACGTCCGCCAGCAGATAAGGCGCCTCGCCGGCCCGCGCGGGCGCGGCGGCGAGGGCGAGGCAGACGAGGGATACTTTGATCCAAGCTGAGCGCATGGCTCTCCTTCCGGCAGTGCTTCTTCCTTCCCTATCTCTGGATGCGCGTTTTGAAAGGATTTTACCGCACCGGCAGCGACGGTCCGGCGATCAGGTGCTGCACCTCCGGCGGCTCGGGGTCCACGTGGAAGGCGCGGGCGCGCTCCTGGACGTCCTCGTCCTCGTGGGTGACGCGCTCGTGCTGGCGCAGGTGCTCGATCCA
>DASXJP010000324.1:0-23077 GCA_036497345.1 Thermoanaerobaculia bacterium | reverse complement strand
CCGCGCCACAGGCAGGATCGAGCACCTTCGCTTGGCTCGGCTCTTGAACCGCTGCAAAAGCCTGCTCCACCATCAGGCGTGCAATGATGCGCGGCGTGTAGTGAATGCTCGTCTGCCGCGCGGTCTTGGGATCGGCGCGGTGGCTGAAGCTTTCATATACCTGACTGAGAACTCCTACGGGGATATGTGCGAAGTCGAAACGATCCCAGTCCAACTCCAACTGCATCCCGCCTCCGGCTGCATGCCAGCCCTTCAAGATCGCTTCGAGGTGGAGGAAAAACCCCTTTCCCGCACGGCGTTGGATGTGCTTATAGAATCGGAGATAGGCCTCTTGGCGGGCGGCGCGGTCGGTGGCAGGAATGGACTCATCAATGAGCCGGAGAAAATCGCCATTGAAAGTCTCGTCGAGCCATGCAGAGGTTTGGGCAGCGCTCTCTGCGTTGTTGAAAGTGTCTTTCAATCCGTCGGCGGCGGGGCAGATGTCTCGCAGCTCGGTATCAAGGACAATCCTTCTGTCAACGAGGAATCGGAAGAACAGAGCGCGGCCGGCCATGGAGAGGACATCCAGAGGCTGGATTCGCGGCTGTTCCTTGCTGGTTCCGACGTACGCGTCTGTGGTCTGCGTCAACAAACCATAGATCTTCTTGAAGACATAGTCTGCACTTTGGAGCTCATCATCTTTCTCAAATGTGCCGTGGACGAGGCTCTGGAAGAAGAAGGGTGCAGCAGGGTCCTGCTCCCGGATAACCTCAAGCGGCAACATGGTCGGAGTCTGGTGAAAACTTATGGGGTAGATCTCTAGTGAGCCAGGCCGAGCCACTCCGAGCCATGCCGGGTCGCTACGATTGGCAAGCTGGTGTTGAAGCTGAGCGATTTTGGGCGCATCGGCTCTCGCGTCTCCACGGGCATCCAAGATGTAGAGTAGTGCTGCCCCCTGATGCTCGGCGACAGCATTCACGGATGCTGTTGAAGCAGCCCCCCGACGGGGGAGCAGGTCCAGATATTCGATCTGAGCCGGATTCGTGAGCGGCTGATCCAGGGGGATAAGGTCGGTGCATCCGTAGGCCCGTAGACGCTCGTCCAGCGGCCGGCTGTCATCCACACCTGGGTGCTGGATGCTCATTACTTGGGGTAGTATGGGATAAAGGGAGAGCGACCAAGGGGGGTATGGGCGCTCCGGCTCCTTCCCGGAGTAAACATGGCGTAAGTATCCATGAGAGCCCCCTTCAGGTCAAGTCAACGAGCTCAACCAAGCGCTTGGTTGCCGGAGGCAGATTCTGGGTTTCCGGAATCGCAAACGGGCAGGATGTCCGAAGCGGGTGGCGGCGCGGGAAGTGATGGGCCTCACCCGAAGACCTCCGCCAGCAACGAATAGACCTGATCGCCGATCCCGGGCGCAGTGCCTTCGCTCGGTCCGGCAATGTTGAGAGTCTGAATTTCCAGAGCGCTCAGCCAGTCCCTGATCGCGGAAGCCGCTTCCGGATCTCCGGGATCGAGGACGAGCAAGGGACGTCCGAAGCGGGGTGCACACCGTTCTGTCCAATCGGTTCCCAAATCCTTGTCCGTGGAGCGCGGCCGCAGGATCAAGGTCGCGTCGGAGTCGCGGACGTTCCATTCCGTTCGCTGCGAACGCGGAACGTCGGGCGCGTGGGGGCTCCGGTCCTGCGGGGTCTCCTGAAGGGGAAAGCGTGCAGGGATAACACCGGACTCGGATTCACGCCCGGGAGGGCACCACCCGCCGCACTCCAGGCCGCACGTCTGTGCTGCCCGGAGAGCGGCTTGGTCCACCCCGGTCTGACCTCCGGAGATCACCTTCTTCAGCGGGGTGGGCATGGAGGAATCAGCGTGGCATAAAAGCAGAACAGGGACGACAGGGACTCCAGGGACAGCAGGGACATAAAGAAGGGCACCGATACCAGTTTTTTGTCTCTGGCGTCCCTGGTGGCCCTGTCGTCCCTGGTGGCTTTTTCCGTCGTTCAGCCTCACCCCTTGATCCGCGCCCCCCCCTCCTCCGTCCCCAGGATCCACCCCACTACCTTCCCGGGCTGAATCACGTCGATCTTGTGCCAGAAGCGGCGATTGCGGAAGAAGCGGCTGGAGGTGTCGTCGGCGGGGAGGGATGCGATCTCCTCGCGGATCTTCTGGAAGCGCTCCACCCACCTGGCGCAGTTGGCGAGGCGCAGGTCCACCCAGCCGTCGCGCACCCAGGCCTCCAGCTTCTCGGGCGTGACCGTCTCGTTCGCGGCGTCGGGCGGGACGATCACGTGGACGCCGCGGATGACCTCGCCCGAGTCGAGAAGGATGGGGATGCCCACTGAGACCACCTGGTTCGCCACCTCCGGGTCCTGGCGCACCAAGCGGTCGAGGGCGTCGCGGACCTGCTCGGGGGTCGAGGTCCAGACGGCCGCCATGTTGGGAAAGGCGAGACGCAGCAGGTGAGCCTCGAAGAGGAGCTTCGAGTTGCGCGGCGGGCCCAGCATCTCGAAGGCCACGCTGTGGACGCCGTGCTCCCGCTCCATCTCGTTGAGCTGCTCCAGGGCCCAGTGGCGCAGGATGCCCGCCCGGTAGGTGGGGCCGAGCACCGCGCTGTCCAGCGCGTTGACCACGTCGTAGCCGGTGCCACGCCCCTCGATCTCGAACACCAGATAGCGGGCGATCTCCTCGGGGGTGACGAACTCCATCTGCTCGTAGCTCGTCACCGTGGAGAATTCCTCCAGGCTGAAGACGCCGTTCTCGCCGGTGTCGATGAAGACGTTCTGGTAGGGCTCCTCGCGCACCCTCGCCGCCGCGGGGTCCTCGGTCGAGAAGATGCTCCCGAGAGGGCGCGGCTGGGCTTCCATCCTCCTCAGGGGCTTGCCGCCGCGGACGATGGGGCCGAAGCCCATGCGCTTCCAGGCGATCACCGCCGCCGGCTTGATCTCCTTGGTGATCGGCGCGCCCGGGGTGCGGGCCATCAGGAAGAGGAGCATCGACTGGGCGCCGGCCATCGCCGTCTTGGAAAGCAGCACCCGGCTGGGCCGCTCCTCGGAGTGGGTGTAGGGGATGTTGAGGCCCATGCCCCCCGTGCCGGTGGTGCCGACCTTGATGTAGAGGCGAGTGTGGACGTCGATCATGCCGCGGTAGAGGAGCTGGATGTGGCGGATCAGGCGCGGCATGTAGAGGGCGTCGAGCAGGCGCTCGGTGGCCCCATCCCCGACCTCCCCCGCTTCGAGCCGCCGCAGGACCTCCTCGGCCGAGCGGAAGATGTCGCCGTAGGCGATGCCCGTCGAGGTGTTGACGCAGTCGATGACGATGTCGGGCTTCGACTTGGACAGGACGTCGTAGAGGACGAAGGAGCCGAGGTCTTCGTCGTCGAGGCGGCGGAGCTCGGCCCGGATCAGGTCGCGCTTGGAGCCCCCCTGGAGCAGGCCGAAGACGTTGCCGGCCGAGGTGGAGAGCGCGGTCGAGCCGGCCTCGGCCTGGAGCTCCTCGGCGGCCTTCCGCGACTCCTCGATGCGCAGACTGTGGATCTGGATCTCGCGCGGCCGGCGCGCCAGCAGCTCCCGGCAGACGGCCATGCCAACGAGGCCGTACCCTCCGAGCACAAGGACCTTCCGGTTCTCAATATTCAACGCAGCTCTCCTTACAAGAGGGAATGGAATGCCGGACGTGGCGAGACGCTGGCAGGGGGAGATTCTAGCGCAGAGGGGGACCCTTCCGCCTGGGGTGGAAGCCCGTTACACACCTCTTGCCCTCTGGGGCCGCCGGCCCTTCCGAAGCCTCACCCTCGGTCCCTCTCCACTCCGTGGAGAGGGGGCCAGGGGGATCTGATACTGGGAAGCTCCAAAGCATTGATTCTGCTGGATTTCACTGGAGCACCAGCAGTTTACGCGTGCTACCGGCTCCTCCCTCATACCCTCCGAAACCCGCTCAAACCCGTTCACGCCCGTCCTGCGGCGGGTACGGATTGGGTACGGCGGAGATTTCCGGAGCCCAGGGGACGCTTTCTCGGACGCACAGTCCCAATTGTCCCTCTCCGGCAAGAGGCCCGCAACGGGCGCTCGTCGCCAGGAGAAGACGATGGAGCTCAAGCTCACGAAGGACGTCATCCAGGCTCTGAAGTACAACCCCACCGGACCGGAGACCCAGCAAGTCTGGGAAGGAGGCCAGCAATCTCGGAATCAGCCTCTCAGTCCGAGGCAAGCACCAGTGGATCGCCATCTTCATAGACATAAGGGAACGGCCCTGCGTATGAACGGACCTCTGAAGTGAGATTAGAAATGGAGGCTTGATGCGGCGAGCCACAACGGATAGAATCGTTGCGTCGCAAGGATGACACAGACCCATCTCTTTCGAGGCGGATGCCTCTGTAAAGGAGAGGTGTGTGAAGACCTTTGTACGAAGGCCAGCAAGAAGAGGGGAATGGCGCGATGAGGGCACGCGTGAGGGATTTGAGCATTGCGATGGTCTTTCTCTTGCTCGTCATCTTGTCTCACCGGGTACAGGCCGCAATTACGACGAGCCATCTTCACGACTCAACGGTTGCACTCTCTGTTGCGAACGCCAACGGTGGCGCAGTCCGGGTCACGACAGAGGTGCGCGTCGGCGGCGGGAACGATTGGGAGCTTGGCCTCCGCCGCGATCCTCTCGTCCTGAACGACGGCACCTCAGCCACGACCAATTTCGATGCCTGGGTGAGCGGCGTTCCGATCCCGTTCCTCCTGACCTACGACGGCCGGAACCGGATAACGATGACCCTGGTCCTCGCCACGGTCGTGAATGGGCCGTCCTTCAGCGTGACCAATGACTTCAACGAGATTTTCATCCCAATCCGGGCGGTGAGCTCGAGCAGCAGCATAGCGGTCGGCAATCTTCTGTTGAACGGACAGCCGATCACCGGAGTGTCATCCGCAGTCAATACAGGTACCGATGCCCAGGACGTTTTGCGAATCCAGGGCGCATCGCTCTCCAAAGGCTTCCTCCTTGCCGGAACGATTACAATGCACTGGACGGGGACAAGGCCGAAAGGCTCGCAGCTCGACGCCCAGATCTGGCTCGCCAAGGTGGCCAACGTGCCCTCCGACACCCAGGCTCCCACGGTCACCTTCACCGCGCCGGCGGCGGGGAGTCTTCTCGCCGCGGTGGAGCCCACGATCGCCGCGACCTACTCGGATTCCGGCTCAGGGGTAGATCCCGCGTCCGTCCGCCTGCTCCTCGACGGGGCGGACCGGACGGCGGAGGCCCAGGTGACCGGCTCCAGCCTGACCTTCACCCCTTCGGCGCCGCTCGCCGACGGCGGCCACACGGCCCAGGTGACCGTCCGCGACCGGGCCGGCAATCAGGCGCAGGCGTCCGTGAGCTTCACCACGGACACGGTGCCGCCGGCCATCGTCTTCACCTCCCCTTCCACCGAGGGGGGCTTCGTCAATTCGGCCTCCCTCCTGGTCGCGGGAACCGTTTCGGATGCCAGTCCGGTGACCTCGGTGCAGGTCAACGGAACCCAGGTCCCACTCGTAAACGGTATGTTCCAGTCCACGGTCACGCTCGTGGACGGGGTCAATGAGATCCTGATCAATGCTCAGGACGCGGCGGGCAATCAGGGGATCGCCTCACGCTTCGTGACTCTCGACATCACACCCCCCGAGCTGCAGGTGAAGACGCCCTCGGCAGGACAGATCGTGAACGCCTCGGAGATCCAGGTGACCGGCCAGGCCACGGACGACCGCGAGCTCGCGGAGGTGACGGTGCAGGGGAACGCGGTTCCGGTCGCGGCGGATCTCTTCGCGGCCACCGTCCCGGTGGCGTCCGGCGACAACCTGATCTCCGTGCGGGCGGTGGACCGGGCGGGGAATGAGACCATCGTCAACGTCCCGGTCAACCGTTTCGATCTGCCGGACGTCACCATCACCTCGCCCGCGGACCTGAGCTTCCTCAAGACCACGACGGTGGACGTGAGCGGCACCGTGAGCGATCCCCAGGCCCGGGTCACCGTGAACGGCATTTCCGCCACCGTCTCGGGAACGACCTTCACAGCGCCGGGGGTGCCGCTCATCGAAGGGGGCAACATCCTCACCGCCACCGCGACCGACGTCCACGGGCACGTGGCGACCGGCAGCATCAACGTCGTCCGCGATCTCACGCCTCCTCACCTCGCGGTCCAGTACCCCCCGGACGGCTCCACCGTCCTCGATTCCACGGTGACCGTCACCGGCCTGGTCAACGACATCGTGGCGGGCACGGTCAACGCCGCCCAGGCCACCGTGACGGTGAACGGCCGGCCGGCCACGGTCGCCAACCGCTCCTTCGTGGCGGCCGAGGTGCCACTGGCGCCGGGCGACAACGTCCTTTCCGTCGTGGCCACCGACGCCAGCGGCAACACCGGCGAGGCGAGGACCACCGTCCGTTTCGAGGCGCCCAGCGGCCCCCGGATCTCCATCCTGTCCGGCAACCTCCAGGAGAACGGGATCGGGACCGCGCTTCCCCAGCCGCTCGTGGTCACCCTCCTCGACGCGGCGGGCCAGCCGTCTCCAGGCAGGACGGTCCTCTTCAAGGTGCGGGGCAACGACGGCAGCCTCGACGGCGGCAGGCGGCAGATCGCCCTGGTGACGGACGCCTCCGGGCAGGCTGCGGCCCACTTCACGCTCGGCCTGCGGGCGGGAGCGGCGAACCAGGCCGTGGAAGCCTCCGCCGCCGGCTTCCAGGGGCCGGCGGTGTTCCTGGCCACGGCGCGTCCCGGCCCGGCCACCTATCTCGTGGTGGACTCGGGGGACCAGCAGGTGGGCATCGCCGGCCGCCTCCTCCCCCGCCCCCTGGTGGCCGTGGTGACCGACCGGGGCTACAACCGGCTGGAAGGGATCGCGGTGAGATTCAGCGTCACCCAGGGCCGCGGCCAGTTCGAGAACGGACTCCAGGAGGCGCTGACCTTCTCGGACAGCGACGGCCGCCTGATCCTCCCCGTCGCGCTCGACCCCGAGGAGGGGATCGCCAACAACGTCGTGGAGGCGAGAATCGACGGGCTGGATGCGAGCCCGGTCGCGAGCTTCGCCGCCTCGGGAAGAGCGGCGGGCGATCCGGCCGCGACCTCGATCAGCGGCGTGGTGCTCGACAACGCCAGCCAGCCGCTCGCGGGGGTGACTCTGCGCGTTCTGGACACCGCCCTCACGGCGCGGACGGACGCGAACGGGCTCTTCCGGATCTCGAGCGCCCCGGTCGGCACCGTCAAGCTGATCGTGGACGGCAGCACCGTCGAGCGCCCCGGCACCTGGCCGGACCTCGAATACGCGCTGACCACCATCCCGGGGAGGGATAATACGGTCAACATGCCGATCTACCTCCTGCCGCTCGACCAGCACAACGGCCTGCTCGTGGACGAGACGCACGGCGGCGTGCTGACGCTGCCCGAGGTGCCCGGCTTCTCCCTGGAGGTGGCGCCCGGCTCCGTCACGTTCCCCGGCGGCTCTCGGAGCGGATTGGTGAGCGTCACTGTGGTGCACAACGATCGGGTGCCCATGGTGCCCAACTTCGGCCAGCAGCCCCGACTCATCGTCACCATCCAGCCCGCCGGAGCCCGCTTCGACCCGCCGGCCCGCCTCACGCTGCCCAACGTGGAAGGCCTCACCCCGGGCGCCGTCACCGAGATGTACTCCTTCGACCACGACCTCGGCCACTTCGTGAGCATCGGCCCGGCCACCGTGAGCGAGGACGGCTCGGTGATCACCTCCAATCTGGGAGTCGGCGTGATCAAGGCGGGGTGGCACTGCTGCGGTTTCCCGCAACGCACCGGCGCTCCGCACAACTGCCCCGAGTGCACCAAGTGCATAGGTGCTTGGTGTGTGCCTAACGACCTCTGTGGTTTCTGTTCTGCGCCTGGCAGCGCTTGCGATGGAAGCGGCTACTGTCGCACTGGAAAACAGTTACTTCCCCAACTATGCCCACGACTCAAGGCCAAAGTCGCTCAGTCGCCTTCCTTTACATGTAAAAAATGTGGTGCCGGTATATGGCGGGTCTACGAACTAGTGGATCCTAATTGTCAAAATGTTAGCTTGACTGGTGCTTCACTTCATGAGGAGGTCACGCCGCTACTTCAGGAATGCACGTCGACGGCGCCAACAGTCGGACTTGTTTGCCCAATAGTCGGGATAAGGCCAACAGATCCTGTCTTGAATCCGGAGACCCAAAACTGCGCGGATCACATCGATATATGCGGTGACGCCGAAGCTTTTCCTTTAGGCTCGTGCCGACAGAGTGTCCGTCAGGTAATTAAAGTTGATGGCTGTAAAGTGGAAACGCACGAGTGGGTTTTTACGATAACGCGTACTTCTACGGGTTGCAGCGCTGAAGTTACAGAGGAAAAGCAAAAGGAGAGGTGAAGATCATGCCGTGCAAGAGTTCTGTCGTCAAGCTCCCTCTTTTTCAGGCTCTTACGCTGAGCGCGATAGCAATCTCCTCCCCAGCCCTATACGGGATCGACATAAAGGTTGATAAAGCCCCAGTGTCTACAGTAGTAGAGTATCTGCGGACCCGTGAATGCGCAGATGTTTCTTTCATAGATTCTGAGCAGCGGAGTGTCGTGAGTCTGAACCTCCGAGGTGCGACCGTAGAAGAAGTACTATCCAATATAGTGGCCCAAAACTCCGCATACCGCAGTGAGAATATCGCGGGGCGGAATATTCTCTATCCAGCGGCTCCCGAGTTTCAGGCAATCGTCGAAAATGTGGATATTCAACGCAAAGCCAGGCAAGAGGCGACGGAACTCTATGTAGACTTACTCAGGCGTGCGGTGCCGGCCTTTTCCAGGCTAGTACCGCCAGTACTCTTCGGCGATAATAGAATGCCGGTCTATAGCGATAAAGTGACTCTGCGACCAAAGGGGCGAGTGATCGAGCATTTCGTCGACCTGCTTGGTGAAGATCATAGCTTGTACTTTAGATTTATAAAGGCGAGATCAGGTTTGCCTTCTTTAGATTTTGAGAGGCTACCTTGTAGGACTGCCGTATCGCAGAAATTACCTCAGGTGAGCTTCTATCTCGCCCAGGTTGGAATCCCCATTAACACTTTGCACTGGGCGGGCGAGAACGCTGTGGTCTTGGTTATTGATCGAGCTCGGGTAGGCCAAGGGGCATCTGTACCGGTCCAGCGAGCTGATTGTCAATATCCAGTAAGGGGCAAAGTCAATGGCTATTTCTAAGCTTTTCCTGGGCGGCTTGATGTTCGCGTCCACCTTGTTCGCTGGCCAAGATGCTATTGAACAAGATCTCCCGGAGCAGAATCCCGCCCCGGCCGAAGTTGAGCTTGAGGGTGCTCTCGTTCTCACGCCGGTAATGTCGCGAACCACCGATAGTCCCGAGTTTCAGGTCCGGTTCACGAGCCACTCGAAGACCACTGTCGAGGCGCCTGTGCTTCAGGAACGCGAAGGCATCCTCCTCGACGGCCAGGAGATCAGCCAACTGGGTTATGTTTGGATCGGAATCGTCCCCCTCATCCACCCTGGTAGCCATTACGATTATCACGTCAGCTCCGGCAGCTTCCTGCCCGGCAAGCGGAAGAGCTTCAGCAAAACGCTTGGCCAATGGCGCTGGCTGATTCATCTCTCGTCAGGGCCCCACCGCGTGGTTTATTTCCTTCGCAAGGCGTCGGCGGCGAATAGCGCACGCATAGAGTCCAACGAGGTTCTGTTCATCTGGGACGACTCTCAGCCGCTGCTTTACGAGGCTTCCGATTCCGAGGCTCCATGCTCACCTCCCAACTGAGAAGCAACGGTTCAGGAGACGGCATGGTGCCGCGGAAGAGAGTCCTCGTCTTATTGATCCTGGCCGCTGCTGCAGACCTTTTCTCACGGGCGGCCTTCGCCCAGCTCGACTCCTCCTGCATGGTCAGCGCCTTCAACCGCACGGCCCCGGTGCAGGCGGACGGCGTCTGGGTGCTGCCGAACGTCCCCTCCGGCCAGGGACCGGTGCGGGTGCGGGCGACGTGCGTGCAGAACGGCGTGCTGCGGTTCGGCGCCTCGGCTCTGATCACGGTGCCTCCGAACGGCACCGTCAAGGTGACGGACATCCAGTTCCAGGGGCCGCCGCCGGTGCCGTCGAGCCTCTCCCTGCTCGCCCCGCAGCCGACCCTGAGCACGATCGGCCAGACGGCACAGCTCTCAGCGTTCGCCACCTTTCCGGACGGCTCGACGGCGGACGTGACGGCGGCGGAGAAGGGGACCGATTATCGGTCGAGCAATCCGGCTATCGCTTCCGTGGACGCCAATGGTGTGGTAACCGCCCACGCCAGCGGCGTGGCCCTGGTGAGCGCCGTCAACGAGGGGGCCCTGGGAGTCCTCCGTCTCCAGGTGGTGACCTCGGGCGATGCGGACGGCGACGGCCTGCCCGACGACTGGGAGCTGGCGCACGGGCTCGATCCCAACAATCCGGTGGACGCGCTGGACGATCCGGACGGGGACGGCCTCACCACCCTGGCCGAGTACCGGGGCGGCACCGATCCTTTCAAGCCCGATAGCGACGGCGACGGCCTCTCCGACGGCCGCGAGATCGAGCTGGGGACGAATCCACTGCTAGCGGATACCGACGGCGACGGGTTGCGCGACGGCCTGGAGGTGCGGACGGAGAGCGATCCGCTCGATCCCAACAGCTTCAACCTGGCCGCCGCGCTCCAATCCATTCGCGTGACCCCAGGGCAGGTCAATATCGTCTTCAACATCGTCTTCGGCGAGGCCTCCCGCCAGCTCACGGTCACCGGACAACTGATCGACGGCACGAGCCTCGACGTCACCTCCCGCCGGTATGGGACCGTCTACTCTTCCTCGAATCTCACCGTCGTCAATTTCGGCCCGGAGGACGGAAAGGTCTACGCGGGACAGGACGGCGAAGCGGTCGTGACGGCTGCCGTGGCGGGATTCTCCGGCCGGACGAACGTGGTGGTCGAGGCGTTCTCGCCGCGGGCGCTCTCTTCGATCAACATCCCCGGTTTCCCGAACGGGGTCGCGGTCGCCGGCAACTACGCCTATGTGGCGGCCGGCGCCACGGGCCTTCAGGTGGTCGATGTGACCAATCTCCAGGCGCCGTTCCTCGTGGGCGCGGCAGACACGCCCGGCAACGCGAACGACGTGCGGGTCGTGGGCAACTATGCCTATGTAGCGGACGGCATTACGGGGCTCGTGGTGGTCGATGTGAGCGATCCGCGTTCTCCGCGGGTCGTGGGCAGCGAGGGGACGGTGGGAGCAGCCACCGATCTCGTGGTCGCGGACGGCAAGGCGTACGTGGCGGATGAGGCCGGGTTGAGCATCGTCGAGGTGTCCGATCCCGCTCACCCGCGTTTCCTGGGGGCGGTCTCCCTGCCGGGCCGTGCCCGTGGGGTTGACGTGACTGGCAACCTCGCCGTCGTCGCGGCGTCCGATGCGGGCGTCTTCATCGTGGACGTGAGCGATCCCGCAAATCCGGCCGTCGTCGGCCAGACCGCCACCCGTCCGGACGGCACCTCGAACGCCGCGGACGTGACGATCCATGAGCGCCTCGCCTATGTCGCGGACGGCGCGCAGCGGATCTTGGGGGGCCTGCGGATCGTCGATTTCCGCGATCCCGCGAACCCGGTGGTGGTGGGCACGAGCGGGCCGGCGTACGGGCTGACCTCCGTGGCGTTCGACCGCGGGCTCGTCCTCGCCTCGGATTACTACTTCGTGAATTCGGTACCGATCTTCGGCGGCGATCCCGGCACGGTCCCCCTGCGAAGCCTGGTCGATTTCTCCTCGTACAACGACAACGAGGGAGAGAATCTCACCGTCCGGGACGGGGTCGTCTTCCTTGTCGCGAGCAAGTGCTGCGGCCAGCAGGGAGACAACGGCGCGACCGGCGGCGGCGCGCTCCTCATCGGCCGCTACGCGGTATCCGAGGAGAACGACACGACGCCGCCCACCGTTTCGCTCACGGCGCCTCAGCCGGGCACGACGGTCAGCGAGCGCGCCTTCCTGAAGCTCACCGCGACCGCCCACGACGACGGTATCGTGAATTCCGTTCAGTTCCTGGTGAACGGCCAGCCCGTCTTCACCGGTTACAGCGCTCCCTATAGCTACACCCTCCAGGTGCCGACCGGGAGCGCGCCCCAGATCAGGATCGGCGCCGTGGCTACCGATCTCGCGGGAAATCAGGGGCGGGCGGAGGAGGTCACGGTGGCGGTCACGCCGAACAGCCAGGCCCCCAACGTGGCGCTCCTCGCGCCGGTCGCCGGGCAGACGGTGACGGAGGGCACCTTCCTTCCCCTGGCCGCGGAGGCGAATGACGACCAAGGCGTGGTGAAGGTGGATTTCCTCGTGAACGGCGCCCGGGTGGCCTCGGTCACGACGCCCCCGTATCGCTCCGCCTACCAAATTCCGATCGGAGCCAGCGAGCTCACGGTGACGGCCGTGGCCTATGACGACTTCGGACCGTCGACGCCGACCGAGCCCGTCGTCGTGCCCGTGGCCTCTGATACACCGCCGACCGCGACGATCCTCGCCCCCCGAAACGGCGATCAAGTGGTCGAGGACGCGCCGATTCAGATCGTAGCCGGAGCCACGGACGACATCGGAATCAAAAATGTCTCGATTTACATTGATGGCGTCCTGAAAGCGATCCTCCTCAGCCCTTTCCAGTGGTCCATCGTTGCCCCTCCGGCCGGTACGACGATACGGATTCAAGCCGTTGCGGAGGACACGCAGTCCCACCGCGCTGCTTCCCCGGAGATCCTGGTCACGAGCATCCCTGATCCATTGACTACGATCCAGGGCCGCACGGTGGACGCCTCCGGGTCTCCCGTGGCCGGCGCCCGGGTCGAGGCCGGGGGATTGTTCGTCCTCTCTGACCGCGGCGGCCTTTTCTCGCTCACGGGACTTCCCACGAACGCTGGCGACTTGTTCCTCAGAGCCTCCGCCGAAGTGAACGGTTTCACTCTCCACGGAGGATTTGCTGATCCGGTGCCGCCGCTGCCGGGAGGCGTGGTGCAACTCGGGGACATTCTTCTCACGCCGGACGATCCTGGCACGACGGTGCACGGAGTGACGGTGGACGAGAGTGGCAATCCAGTGGGCGGCGCGACGGTCAAGGTCTTCAATGACGACTTTCTCGCGACGACGGCCTCGAAGGCGGATGGCACGTTCACGCTCGTAGGCGCCCCGAGCTTCGGGTTCCTGACGGTATCGGCCTTCGCCACCGTGGGAGAGGTCCGACTGCGAGGGAGCGTGGGCGTGGATCCCGGAGGGCAGCCGGATACGGACGCGGGAACGATCGTTCTCTCTCGTGTCGAGGAGACGAACGACCCCGGCACCATCGTGGTGGGCACCGTGCTCGATGATGCGGCGGAGGCACCGGTGCCCGGCGCTCGCGTGCACGTCTTCACCTCGTTCGACGTCTTCCCAGCGCTCACCGCGAGTGACGGCACGTTTGCCATCGCCAATGTGCCGACCACCGACGGGGATCTCTTCGCCTCGGTGTCGGCCCAGGTGAACGGCATTGCAGCGAACGGAGAAGCCTCCGCCACGCCGCTCCCGGGCGGAGTGACCGACTTTGGCACGATCGTGGTCCGGGTCGGTGGCGGAGTCCGGCTCCTCCTCCCTCCCTTCATATCTCCGCGAATCGATCTTCGCTTGGCGGCGATGAGACGGGATGGCCCGATGTGTGCGGCGTTCCCGGGAGCGGCTAAGCTCATCCGGGGAGGCTTATAAAATGGCAAAGCCGCGTTCTCTTCAGAGGGATGTCTTGACCCGCCGGGGCCTCCTCGCCGGGGCGGCGGGATTCGGGGGAATTTCCTTTCTCGGCGGCGCCCTCGACCTCGGGGCGACTGGTCTCGCGGGGAAGAAGAAACCTGCCTCCGACCGATTGGGCAAAGCGTTCGCCGTGCGGACGGAGGCGGCGGAGCATGCCCGCCGGTTGGGTGCCGGGGTCCAGCATGCGAACGGAGATGAAGTGCGCCTGCCGGGTGTCGCCTGTTACTCGAAGGGCCTGCCGCACAATTCGCTCGGCGAAGCCGATCCGAAAGCCTACGAGATCCTCCTCGCCGCGTTGCGGTCCGGCAAGCCCGAGGACTTCGAGCGTATCCCGCTCGGCGGCTTCGTGAAGCTCGCCAATCCCCAGGCGGCCCTCGCCTTCGATCTTCTCGGTCCGGATGCCTCCCAGCCGGCCTGTGAGGCCGCTCCGGTTTTCTCGAGCCCCGAGCAGGGCGGGGAGCTCGTCGAGCTCTACTGGAAATCTCTTGCCCGCGACGTGCCTTTCGCGGAGTACGAGGAGCATCCCCTTATCCAAAAGGCCGCGGGAGAGCTATCCGCTCTTCCGGTATTCCAGGGTCCGCGAGAGAGAGGCGCGGTCACGTCCCGGACCCTCTTCCGGGGTCGCACCGAAGGAGACCTTACGGGCCCATACCTCTCACAGTTCCTTTGGAAGCCGATTCCCTGGCTTCCGCTCAAGGTCGAGCAGAAGATCCGCACCGCCGTGCCCGGCGTCGATTACCTCACCGACCTCTCGGGCTGGCTTCAGGTCCAGAACGGCGCCATCGTGGGCGTGAACCGCTTCGACGAAAAACCGCGGTACATCCGGAACGGCCGGGACCTCGGCGAATACGTCCACCGCGACTTCACCTATCAGTCCTTCCAGGGAGCTTGCCTCATTGCCTTGAAGGCGGGCACCCTGCCGGACGGCGGCAACCCGTACAAGCACTCCCGTACCCAGAGCGCCTTTACGACCTTCGGCCAGCCGTATCTCCTCTATCTCCTTGCGGTAGTGACGCAGGTCGCCCTCAAGGCGTGCTGGTACCAGAAGTGGCTCGTGCATCGGCGGAACAGGCCCGAGGAGTATGGCGGTCGGGTGGAGATCGCGGCCAGCGGCCGGGCACAATACCCGCTCCCGCCTGGGCTCTTGGATTCCCGGGCGGTGGAGGAAGTCCGCCGCCGCTTCGGCACGGCCCTCCTGCCCCAGGCCTTTCCGGAGGGGTGTCCCACCCACCCGTCCTATCCGGCGGGACACGCGGTCATCGCCGGCGCCTGCGCCACGGTCCTCAAGGCGTGCCTCGATGAGTCCTACGTACTCCCTGAGCCGGTCGTGGCGAGCGCCGACGGCCTCACGCTCCAGCCCTGGAAAGGGGCGGACCTTACCGTGGGGGGAGAGCTCGACAAGCTCGCCGCGAATACCGCGCTCGGCCGTAACTTCGCGGGTGTCCACTGGCGGTCCGACGGGATCGAAGGCTTGAAGCTCGGCGAGGAAGTGGCGATCCGGGTCCTCGAAGAGCTGAGCTACACCGGGACCGAATTGTTCTCTGGGTGGAGTCTCCGGAAGCTCGACGGCGAGAGAGTGAGCGTGGGCTAGAGCGGGGCCACAGATCTCCACGAAAGAATTCCCGGCCTTCCTCCCCCCAACCCTGACGGGAGAGAGGGGCTCAAACCGCTCTCCCCAACGGTCTTTCTCCCTCGTCTCCCGTCAGGGTTGGGGGAAGGGAGGCCGGGAGAAGAGGGCCGGGGTGATGAGGGGTCTTGTGCCCCAGGTATGAGAAAATCGCCCTCTAGGTATAAGATCGGCAGGTTTTCATGCGCGCCGCGCACCGGCGACGGCCGGGTCGCGGCCTGTTTCCTTGTCGTGGAGGACGACATGCCCCGCTGGAGAACGGCCTGTCTGGCCACCGTCGTGACCGCCTTGGCGTCCGCGGCCCTCGCGGCGCCCCCGGCGAGCCCTGCCGGCGATCTCGACGCCCGGATCGACCGCGAGGCTGAAAAGGTGGCGCCGCGGATGATCGAGCTGCGCCATCGTATCCACCAGAATCCGGAGCTCTCCAACCGGGAGACCCAGACCGCCGCGCTGGTGGCCGAGCAGCTGCGGAGCCTCGGCTTCGAGCCCCGCACCGGCGTGGCCAAGACCGGCGTCATTGCTCTCTTGAAGGGGGGCAAGCCCGGCCCGCTCATCGCCGTCCGCGCCGACATGGACGCCCTGCCGGTGGTCGAGCAGACCGATCTCCCGTTCAAGTCCACCAAGAAGGACACTTTCCTGGGCCAGGAGGTGGGCGTCGCCCACGCCTGCGGCCACGACATCCACACCACGGTGCAGCTCGGCGTCGCCGCCGTGCTCTCCTCGCTCAAGGCGGACATCCCCGGCAGCATCCTCTTCATCTTCCAGCCCGCCGAGGAGGGGCCGCCGGCGGGCGAGAAGGGGGGCGCCGATCTGATGCTGGAGGAGGGGCTGTTCAAGGAGTACCACCCCAAGGCCGCCTTCGCCCTGCACTCCTTCCCCGACCTGACTGTCGGCCAGGTCGGCTTCAACCCCGGGCCCACCATGGCCGCCGTCGACCAGTTCCGGATCAAGATCAAGGGCAAGCAGGCGCACGGCGCCCAGCCCAATCTGGGGATCGATCCCATCGTGACCGGCGCCGAGGTGGTGGTGGCGCTGCAGACGATCCGCTCCCGGAACCTGTCGCCGCTGGAGCCGAGCGTGCTCACGGTGGGCATCTTCCGCGGCGGCGAGCGCTTCAATATCATCCCCGGCGAGGTCGCTCTCGAGGGGACGGTACGCACGTACAGTCAGGAGGCGCGCGCCACCGTCGAGCGCCGCATGCGGGAGATCCTGGACGGCGTCACTCGCGCCAACGGCGCCTCGTATGAGATGGAGTATCAGAAGAACGCGCCCGCGACCATCAACAACCCGGCGCTCACCCAGGAGGTCCGGCCGCTGGTCGAGCGCATCGTGGGGGCCGGCAACGTCAAGATCGTGGAGCCCACCATGGGAGGCGAGGACTTCGGGTACTTCGCCGAGCAGGTTCCCGGCTTCTACTACCGGCTCGGCGTCCTCAAGCCGGGCACGGAGTCGGGAGGCCTGCACACGCCCACCTTCCGTGGGGACGACAGCGCGGTGCCGGTGGGCATCCGCACCATGTCGCGGCTCCTGGTGGATTATCTGACTTCTCAAAAAGCACACTGAATTCTGTTTCCGAGGTGCGGAATGAAAAATGAAGGGCCGGCTGTGAGCAGCTTCGGCATAGACAAACAAGGGATCACGGACGCGGGCACGGTGTATTGGAACCTGCCGCCGGCACGGCTGACCGAGCTGGCGGTGCGGCGCGGCGAGGCGTACCTCGCCGCCGAGGGGCCCCTGGTCTGCGAAACGAAACCCCACACCGGCCGGTCGCCGGAAGACAAGTTCGTGGTCAAGGACCCGGAGACCGACGCCGACATCTGGTGGGGGAACGTCAACAAGCCCTTCGAGCGGGAGAAATTTGAGGCGCTGCTCGCCCGGGCCCGCGAATACATGAAGGGGAAGGACCTCTTCGTGTTCGACGGCTACGCCGGAGCCGATCCCCAGTACCGCATCAACGTCCGGGTGATCACCGACGACGCCTGGCGCAATCTCTTCGCCCGCAACATGTTCATCCGCGAGGAGGACCCCGCGGTCCTGTCCGGCTTCGAGCCCAATTTCACGGTGATCAACGTCGCCAACTTCGAGGCCGATCCGCAGCGCGACGGCACCCGCACCTCGACCTTCATCCTGGTCGACCTGGCGCGGCGGAGGGTGCTGATCGGCGGCACCCGCTATGGCGGCGAGATCAAGAAGAGCATCTTCAGCGTGATGAATTATTACCTCCCCAAGCAGGGCGTGCTGTCGATGCACTGCAGCGCCAACTACGGCGCGACCAAGGATGACGTGGCCCTCTTCTTCGGCCTCTCGGGCACCGGCAAGACGACCCTCTCGTCCGACCCCCACCGGACGCTGATCGGCGACGACGAGCACGGCTGGAGCGACGCCGGGGTGTTCAACATCGAGGGTGGATGCTACGCCAAGGTGATCCGCCTCAGCCCGGAGGGGGAGCCGGAGATCTACCGCACCACCCGCACCTTCGGCACCATCCTGGAGAACGTGGTCTGCGACCCCGAGACCCGCAAGCTCGACCTCGACAGCGAACGGCTGACCGAGAACACCCGCTCGAGCTATCCGCTCACCCAGCTCCACAACGTCGACCTCGGGGGGATGGCCGGCCATCCGCGCAACGTGGTCTTCCTCACCTGCGACGCCTTCGGAGTGCTGCCGCCGATCAGCCGGTTGACCGAGGAGCAGGCGATGTACCACTTCCTCTCCGGCTATACGGCGAAGGTGGCGGGCACCGAGCGCGGGGTCACCGAGCCCAAGGTGACCTTCAGCACCTGTTTCGGCTCCCCGTTCCTGCCGCTCCACCCCGGCGTCTACGCCAAGATGCTGGGGGAGAACCTGAAGCGGCACGGCTCCAAGGTCTGGCTGCTCAACACCGGCTGGACGGGCGGCCCCTACGGCGTGGGGCAGCGGATGAAGCTCGGCTTCACCCGCCGGATGGTGACCGCCGCGCTGACCGGCGAGCTCGACCACGTCGAGACCTGGACCGACCCGATCTTCGGCCTCGCCGTGCCGGTGCGCATCGAGGGCGTGCCGGACAAGCTCCTCCACCCCCGCGACACCTGGAGCAACCCCGCCGACTACGACGCCCAGGCGAGCCGGCTCGCCGACATGTTCGCCGACAATTTCAAGAAGTACGAGAGCGAGGTCGACGAGTCGGTGAAGGCGGCGGGTCCGAGCCGGGTGCGGGTGTAGACAGCACCCCACCCATGAAAGCGAACCAGACCCTCCTGGACCTCCTGCTCGAAGTCCAGGCGCTCGACCGCATCCCGCGGAGCGGGTACGTGCTGCGCGGCGTCGCCGACCCCGAGAGCGTCACCGAGCACACCTGGCACGTCCTCCTTCTCGTCTGGGCGCTCGGGGCCCGGATCGAGGGGATCGACGTCCATCGGGCGATGGAGATCGCGCTCGTGCACGACCTCGCCGAGCTGCGCATCGGCGACCTGCCGCGCACCTCGTCGCACTATTTTCCCGCCGGGGCCAAGAAGGAGGCCGAGGCCGCGGCCATGGCCGACGTCCTCGCCCCCGTGGCCGAGAGAGCGCTCCCTCTCTACGAGGAATACCAGCAGGGGACGACCCCCGAGGCGCGGCTGGTCAAGGCCTGCGACAAGCTCCAGCTCATGGTCAAGGTGACGGTCTACGAGCGCTGGGGGACCGGCGCGCTCTCCGAGTTCTGGGACAACCCGGACAACTTCCCGGACGGCGGCTTCCCGGCCGTCCGCGAGCTGTTCGAGGCTCTGAGAGAAAGAAGGAGGGCCAGCCTTTCTCTGTAGGGGCGGCCCTATGTGGCCGCCCTGGAGGCTCCGGAACAGGGCGCCCACAGGCTCCGGAACAGGGCGCCCACACAGGGGCGCCCCTACTCCTCTTCCTTGAGCTCGATCCCCCGCCGCGAGAGCAGATTGCGCAGGCGGTCGTAGAGCTTCTGGCCGAGGAGCGATTGGGCGGTCGAGGTGACGTCCTGGATCACCACCCGCAGATCCTCCGAGCCGCTCCAGTGCTTGCGGGCGTAGGGCTCCAGATCGCCGCCGAACGCCTGCGCCAGCACCGCCACCGCCAGCACCAGGTCGTCCAGATAGCCGGCCGGGCCCAGGAAGGCCTCCGGCAGGAGGTCGATCGGCAGGATGAAATAGGCGATGGCGCCGCCGATCATGGCGCGGGCCGAGCCCGGCACCTCCTTGTCGAGCGCCAGCCGCACGAGGAGGATGAAGACGTCCGGCACCAGCAGCAGCGCCCGCACGGCGTCCTCGGTCAGCCTGGCGCCCCGGCGGCCGGAGCGCTTCTCGACCACTTGGAGGATCTTCTCGCGTAACCGGTCGTAGAAGCTGAGCAGACCGCTGCTCGGCAGATCGGTGCCGTGCCCCAGCGCCTCCTCGGAGTCGCGCTCCGCCTTGGCGCTGTCGAAATTCTCCAGGTCCTCCGCGATCGCGGCCGAGAGCGGGTCCGCGGCGCGGGACGTCGGGTCATCGGGCTTCGAGCTCTTGGGCATGGGTGATCTCCAGGGCAGAGTCTATCCTAAAGATCCTGAGGGCAATCCCCGTGCCGCCCGGGCGCCCGGGGATCAATGCCCGGGCTACTCCTCTCTCGCCGCCTCCCCGTCCTCCTCTTCCTCCTCCTGGTTGTCCAGCATCACGTTCTCCATCCCCAGGTAATGGCGGATACGCTGGTAGACGAGCTTCTGGAAGAGGAGATTGTCGGTGAGCAGCAGGACCGAGCTGTGGCCGCTCACCGTGCCGACCAGATCCGGCCACTGGCCGTCCTCGATGGCCTGTGCCACCGCCGTCCCCGCTCCAGGATCGGTGACGATCAGGAGGTTGTGCGGCCCGGCCTGGTTGATCTTCCGGACGAAGGGGACGACCTTCCGGAAGGGCGAATCCTCGCTCTGCGTCCACGACGGGATCATGTACTGGCCGTTGTGCCGCACGGCCCCGATGTCCCGCAGGTCGCGGCTGACGTTCGACTGCGTCGCGGCGAACCCGCGCTCCCGGAGCCGGCTCACCAGGTCGTGCTGGTGGAGCACCGGCTCGTCGTTCAAAAGAATTTCCCGGATCGCCTGCCGGCGCCGGTCCCGGATTTCGCGGTCTGATGGCATACATCCCTCCTTCTGATGCGTATAGCCTACACCACTATCCCAAAAAATCTCTAAGGCCGCGCCCAGAGAGACGATGTATGCGGGATTCGTAGGAGACGGGCGGACGCTGCCGGTCACGCTGGACAGCGGCGGCTCGGAAACGTCGTCTGTCTTTGGGGAGAGGGGTCGTCTTTTTTGGGAGACCCCTCGTCCATTTTGGACGGGGCTCCGTCTTTTTTGGGAGACCCCTCGTCCATTTTGGACGAGGCTCCGTCTTTTTTGGGAGACCCCTCGTCTTTTTTGGACGGGGCTCCGTCTTTTTTGGGAGACCCCTCGTCCATTTTGGACGGGGCTCCGTCTTTTTTGGGAGACCCCCCGTCCATTTTGGACGGGGCTCCGTCTTTTTGGGGAGACCCCTCTCCCCGGATTCCGGAGCCTCCGTCATTTCCAGGCTTACGGTGTGCTACTCGGGCTCCCCGCCCCCCAGGCCCGCCACCTCATCCAGGTCCCGGATCGCCGGGCTGAACGAATCGTTCACCACGCATTCCACGACCGAGCGGATCTCGGTCCTCAGATCCGCCGGCTCCACGTCGGGAAGAAGAGAGATCTCGGCGGGGGCGGGCGGCAGGCTCGCCGCCACTCCCAACAGCCGGAATTTGAGCGGCTTCAGCTCACGGAGGATCTCCCGGATCTCCGCCTTGGCAGCCTCGACGTCGGTCATGAGTGAGCTCCCTCCTTCAAGATCGGACCCGGTTCGTCGTTCCCCTGGACCGTCCCCGAAGCGCCAGAGCCGGCGGGTCACCGCGCGGCAGCTCTCGCAGCCGGCCAGCAGATGGCGGACCACGGTGCGGGCCTCACTCCGCGTCAGCTCGCCGCGCAGGAAGCGCTCGAGGTCGCTCTCCGCGGGATGAACGGAGGCCGGGAATGGCTCTGCGCCCTGCGTCGCCACGCCCCGACGCTATGGGAGGGGCCGCCGGGCCCCAAGCGGAGGTGGGCGCTTTCCAGGACCGAGAGCTCTGGCTGCGCCGGTCCGGTGTGGAGAGAACGGCGGCACGCATCGGCGGAAAGCGAATTTCCTCATCCTTGTCACAAAAAGGGGCCTTGCGGAAACTTATATTCTTGGGAGAGACTCTGAAGGAGACCCACGATGCCCCATGCCGTTCTTCCGGATCTGAGTATCGTTTTGACGTTCCTTCGCCAGGGCCAGGGGTGGAGCCAGGCCGCTCTCGGGGAGGCCGCCGGGATCTCCCCGAACCTGATCAGCGACTACGAGCGAGGCGTGAAGACGCTCCACCGCGAGCGGTTGGAGCACCTCATCGCCTACCTTGGCCTGCCGCCCGAGGCGATCGACGCCACCCTTGCCACGCTTGCCGCCAACCGCGCCGCGGCCCGGGCACCTCGGGATTCACCCGACGCCCCCTCGCAGACGGCCCGTCGCGTGGAGGCGTTCGCCCTCCGGTTCAGCGCCGCGATGACGAGCTTTACCCGCGCCACGCTCTTGGAGCTCACGGTCGAGGGGGAGGCGTTCCATGCCCGCGAGCGTGCCGGCCTGCTCTGGGACCGTCTGAAGCGGCACACGCCCGCGGAGAGGCGGTCCCTCGTCCAGAAGGGGCGCAAATACCGCACCTGGGCGCTCTGCGAGCGGATCGCCGCCGAGAGCATCCGCAAGGCGCCGAACCATCCCCGGGAGGCGCTGGAGCTGGCCGAGCTCGCCCTGCTCGTCGCCGAGCGCCTCCCCGGGGAGAGAACCTGGAGCCTGCGCCTTCAGGGCTACGCCTGGGCCCACGTCAGCAACGCCCGCCGGGTCTGCAACGACCTGCCCGGCGCCGAAGAGGCGATGGTCCGTGCCCGGAAGCTCTGGGAGGCGGGGGAGCCGGGGGATCCGGGATTGCTGAATAGGGCGTGGTTACCCTGGATCGAGGCGGTTCTTCGTCGAGGCCAGCGGCGGTTCCCGGAGGCCTTGAAGCGGATTGAGGAGGCATTAATGCTCGACGCAGGAGAGCTCAGAAGCGAGATCCTCATCACCAAGGCCAACATCCAGGATGCCCTAGGGAACCCGGCGGCCTCGACGGCAACTCTCTCGCAAGCAATACCCTTGATTGATAGTCGGCGAGAGTCGCGGCTCGCCTTCGGCGTACGACTCAACCTTTTGGTTGATCTCTGTCAATTAGAACAATTTAGAGAAGCCGAGTTGCAACTGCCGGAGGTTCGGGTGCTGGCCGAGCGATTAGGAGAGGAGTTAGATCTGACGCGGGTCCTCTGGGTGGAAGGGAGAGTCGCCGTCGGGCTCGGGAGAATCGGAGAATCTCTATCGATTTTCGAGCAGGTGCGAGGGGTGTTCAGGCGACGCGAGCTGGCCTTCGATTATGGGCTCGTGAGCCTGGAGCTGTCAGTGCTCTTCTTGGAAGAGGGCCGTATCGCGGACGTGAGAGCCCTCGCCGAGGAGATGTTGCAGATTTTCCGGACTCAGAGGATCGAAAGAGAGGCGCTGGCAGCGCTTCGGCTCTTCTGCGACGCCGCCCGGCGGGAAACCGCCACGGTGGAGCTCGCGCGCAGATTGGTGCGATTCCTTCACCGCGCTCAACATGATCCGGAGCTCCGCTTCACCGACTCCGAAAAGAGATCTGAATGAAAAGGGTGGGTATTGTAGGGGCGGCCC
>DASXJP010000323.1:0-16425 GCA_036497345.1 Thermoanaerobaculia bacterium | reverse complement strand
GCAGGCCCCCCGCCCAGGGCGGCCACATAGGGCCGCCCCTACGGAATTTTCACCCCTCTTGGGTGCCGCTTGCGGCATGAGGGTCTCTCCCTACAACCCTGGAGGAAAGTGCGTGTCCACACAGGCCGCCGAGAGGACCATCTCCTTGGCGGCGGTGGTGTAGGGGAGGAGCGAGACCAGGCTCCCCTTGGCCAGCTTGAGCTTGCCGCGGATCAGCCCGAAGATCGGCTCCAGATCGCGGTCGAGCACCCGTTTCCAGGTGTGCGGATCGGCCTTGATGATGAACGGCGCGTCCTCCAGGTCACCCGCCGTGGCGGCGCGCGCCTCCTTGCAGTCGCCGTGATAGAGGTTGAGATAGACGGAGCGCTCGGGGATGCTGAGCGCGGTGTCCGCCGTCATGGTGAGCACCAGGGGCCACTCCCACTTCTTCGCCGCCTGGCGGTAGTCCTCGTTCTCGTTGATCTGCTCGCCGCACGCCACGGCCCAGTCGTTGGTGAAGACTTCGTAGGACATGTGCAGCCCTCCCTTGTCCGGGGAAGCTTACAACGTCCCGGGGGCCACGATTTCGTGTATTCTCAGCCCACGGCGAAAGCCGATCCCGGAGATGCTCCCATTCCGCTGGCTCCCCGCCGTCCTGGTCCTGGCTCCATTCGTCCTCGCGGTCTGGTGGATGGAGCGCGACGCCGCGCCGGAGGAGACTCCCGGGAGCAATCTCGCCGACCTCGTCCGACGGATCCAGGCGGGCGATCCGGCCGCCGAGGGCGAGCTCGTGTCCCGCTTCAGCCGCGGCCTCCTGCTGATGCTCCGCCGCCTCGTCCAGAATCCCGCCCTGGCGGACGACCTCCACCAGGAGACCTTCGCCCTGGTCCTCGGGAAGATCCGCCGGGGGGAGGTGCGCGAGCCCGAGAAGCTCGCCGGCTTCCTCCGCAGCACGGCGCGCAACCTCTTCATCGCCGACCGCCGCAAGGAGGCGCGCTATCACCCCCTCGAAGGAGACAGAGAGGAGGAGGGTGGAAGCCGCCCGGAGCCCGCCCTGACCGATCGGGGCCCGGTGCCCCTCGACCGGGTCCTGGCCGACGAGGAGGCCCGGCAGGTGCGGCGGCTCCTCGACGAGCTCCGCTTCGACCGCGACCGCCAGCTCCTCCTCCGCTTCTACGTCTCCGACGACAGCAAGGAGCAGATCTGCGCGGACCTGGAGATCGAGCCGGAGCGTTTCCATCAGGTCCTGTTCCGCGCCCGCGAGCGGCTGCGAGAGCTCTGGGAGCGGGCCGAGAAGCGGCAGCGGTTCTTCGCCGGCGCGCAAAGAATTGTCGGCAGGATCGGCGGCGAGCCCGCACGAGATTGATGATGGACCATCAGAGCATCGACGCCGGCAGCATCGCCGAGCTTTATGTGACGGGCCGGCTCGCGCCCGAGGAGGCCGCCGCCTTCGAGGAGCACTATCTCGACTGCCCATCCTGCTGCGCGCGGGTGGAGGCCGCCGAGCGCCTCCAGCGCGGGCTGCGGCGGCTGGCCGAGCAGGCGGCGGTCGGCGCGCCGGTCTCTCCCCATTGGAGCCGCTCGCCGCGGCTGGCCCTGGCCGCGGCGGCCCTGCTCGCCGTCGCCCTGGTGCCTGCCTGGATGGAGCTGCGCGAGGTCCAGCGACTGCGCTCCGATCTCGCTCAGACGAAGGCGGAGAAAGGCTCCGTGGATCGCCTGAACGGGGAGCTCCAACAGACCCGGCGCGATCTCGAAGCCCTGCACAGCGAGATGGCGGCCGACCGCCAGCCGCAGGCGAATCTACCCGTCATCCCGTTGACGCCGGTCCGCGGCGGCGAAGGCCCGGTGCGGACCCTGAAGCTGCCGGAAAAGCCGGGATGGGTCGCCCTCTGGGTGGAGCCTGGGGATACGGATTATCCGGCCTATCGGGCGACGCTGCGGAAAAACGAGGGCGCCGTTGTCTTCGAGGCCTCCCGCCTCGCGCTCAACGACCTCGGCGCCCTTCTGATCACGGTTCACTCGACCTCGCTGTCCCCTGGAGCCTATCGGCTGGAGGTCGAGGGATTGCCAGGCAGCGGCGCGCCGGTTGCGGTGGGGCGGTTCCCGCTGCGGATTGAGTAAAAGGCTTTCTGAGGATTGCCTACGACCCGCACTTGCCCGGCACCGGCGCCGGCACGATGGGCGCTTTGCCCACCTTGGCCCAGGAGTGACCTCGCACCTTGTTCGTGGCCAGGATGTTGACGGTGGCCCGCAGCGCCGCGTTCCAATCGTTCTCGTTGTTGAGCGTGTAGGCGCGGGTGGCGAAGCCGCGGCCCGGCGCCGCGAGCGCCAACTCGCACCACCCCCGCGAGCCGAACTGAATGTTGATGAACACCCGGTTGCCGTCCGTATAAGGCTTATTGTTGAGATCGTTGCCCGCCTTCCGCTGGTCGATGTCGACGAACGCCAGACGCTGTTTCGTGTCCTTGGACAGGTACTCCCGACGCCGTGTCACAGGATCATTTTTATCGGAATCCGCGCCGGTGAAGACCAGGATGAATTTGCCCTTCAGCTTGTCGATCGTGGGCCACCCCTGAGCGCGGGCGCCGTCGAGGAGCGTGTCGGCGTTGCCCTGGAGCATGCCCGGAGCATAGAGGTTCTCTCTCCCGAGCGTCTCGATGAAGGTCTGCTCGACCTTGCGGGTGTAGGTGGCGTCGTCGCCGGGCGCGTTCTTGAGGTCGAGGCTGACGGTGACCACGTCGTGGCCGGGGTCCGCCAAGTGCCAGTTGTGCAGGATCAACAGGGCGTCGCGGAGGGTCGCTTTCTTCCAATCGTAGGCGCCGTCGTGCTGGAGCGTGCTCGCCCAGTCGTCGTCCGGCCCTAGAAATTCGTTGGACAGGACGAGGTCGAATTCCAAGTTGCGGACGCCACCCTCGTAGGGCTTGTTGCTGTCGAAATGGAGGGCCTCGGTCAGCGTCTCGTCGCGCTGCTCGGTATTGTGGGAGCCCTTCTGCTGCGATTTGTTGTAGGCGGGCGAGGCGGCCTGGGCGGGGAAATTCGCCGCAAGGGCAAGCGCGGCCGCGAGCAGCGGGATTGCGAGCTTGGCAATGACTTTCATGGGATCTCCTGCGGTTTCGAGCGCCAAAATTCACGGGGCGGAGCCGGAAGGCCCGACCGCCTTCCGGCCCCGCCCCGGGTCCGGCCGAGCTTGCTGGCCCGACCTACTTGCCGAAGAACATCACGAGCCCTGTCACCGTGCCTTCCCACTGCCGCTCGTTGATCTTGTCGTCACGGAGGGTCACGGTGCAGTCCGCCAGATCTCGCGAGGTGCTCAGGGAAACCCGGAGCTGTCCGAAGTCGAAATGGTTTCGGTTCGTGTACTGCACGTCGAATTCCTGCAGGCAGATGACGGCGGTCTGCGTGCCATCCGGAGGGGAGAGCGTAAAGCGCTGGGTCTGCGTGCTGTTCGAGGACGGGATGAAGGTGAACCGCGCCTCCTGCCTGCCGAGCATCAACGACGGAGTGACCGCGACATCGGCTGCCTGAGCGGTGGTCTGAGCGGATTGTGACATGATCGGCTCCTTCTGGATTCGCCTCCGGTCCGCCTCATTGCGGCCGGTACGTCTCGGTAGTGAGGCGCCGGCGCGGTTTGTTCCAAAAAAATTTTAATCGCCGTCGGACCCGCTGCCCGAGGTGTCCTCGGCGGTCCAGGACCCACCGGTCCCACCGGTGGTGGAATTGAACTGGGCCACGATGATCCTTTTGGGCTTCCTGGTAATCAGGGAGATGGTGTACTCGCCGTTCTGCGCGAGGATCTTTCCAGCCTTGAAGTGCCCGCTCCCGAAGATGAGAGCGATCTTCGGTTTCGGTTCCATGCACGTGACCGTCACGTTCGTTTCGGGACCGTCGATGGAAATGCGGGCGTCCTGCGGGCAATCCGTGGTGGAGTCGATGATCTTCCACGGTCGCCCCTTGAAGTCGTCGTAGCTGATGAGTCGTTCGGGAACGCCAGGGTCAGCTTCATCGGTAACTGCGGCTTGTTGCCCCTTGAGGTCGTCGTAGCTCATGATTCGTTCCTCCTGTCGTGAATGGGATCGTCGACGATAGAGTGAGAGTGGAGCGGCATCCGTTGCAGAATTTTTTGGCCTGTCGGAGGCTCCTCTCATCGCCAATCCCCCTGGAGGACGAAGGCTCCCCAGTAGGCGGGATCGCGGAAGCGGTGCTGGCGCGCCAGGGAGAGGCGGGCCTTGCGGAGCGCGGCGGCGGGGCGCAGGCCTTCGATCCACAGGCCGCGGTAGAAGGCGGCCATCAGAGCGGCGGTCGCCCGGTCGTCGATCCACCAGAGGCTCGCCACCACCCGCGGCGCTCCCGCGTAGAGGAAGCCGCGGGTGAGCCCGAGGAGCCCTTCGCCGCGGATCTCCTTGCCGAGCGCCGTCTGGCAGCCGGAGAGCACCACGAGGTCGGCCGCCAGGTCGAGGTTATAGACGTCGCGCAGGCCCAGGAAACCTTCGCGCGGCTTGCCGTCCGGACCGACGCGGGAGAGGGCCAGGCCCGAGAGCTCCGGCCTTCCGGCGTCGAAGATGCCGTGGGTGGCGAGGTGGATGTACCGGAAGTCGCGCAGGCGTCCGGAGAGGACGAGATCGCGGTCCGCCGCGAAATCGAGCTCGGTGGTGACCTTGCCCGGCGCCAGGGAGGCGATCCCCAGGGCTTCCTGGCGGGAGAAACGGAGACGGCTGAGAGGGAGGGCCTCCGTGCCGCCCTGCCGGCTTGCCGCCGTGGCGGAAGCATTCTTTCTCCTCCCGGTGACGCGAGGATCGTCCGGCTGGAAGACCGGATCGGCGAGCACGATGGCGAGCTCGCGGGCCGGCGGCCTTCGCGCGAGCTCCCGCCGCTCGGCCGCGAGGACCGACGCCGACGGCAGCTCGACCACCTCGTGCCGCGCGAGGAGGGGCCGGTCCGGGTTTCGCGGCTCGGGCAGGACGTCGAAGGGGATGTAATCCAGGGCTCCGTCGGGGACGACCGCCAGGCGGCGCTCTCCGAGCTCGGCGGCCACCGGACCGAGGAGGCTCCGGCTGAGCGTCCTCCCGAGCCGCGACCGCTCGCCGTCTTTCCCAGGTGTGCTCAGGGCCTGGTGGAAGGCGCGGGCGGCGCGCTCGATCTCCTCCCGCCCGGGGAGGATGAAAGAGCGCAGCCCAGTCGCGTCGACCGCCCAGAGATAGCTCCGCTCGTGGCCCAGGGAGTATTCGAGGAGGAGCGTGCCGGGATCGAGAAGGGATTGGATCTCCCGCAGGCTCGCGGCTCCAGGATGGATGAGATCGGCATAGCGTGGGCTCTGCCGCCGGATCTCGGCGTCGAGGTTGTCGAGCTCGGCCCGGATCCGCTCGCTCTCGATCTCCAGAGCCTTGCTCTCGGACGAGCCCCCCTTGCCGCGGCCGAGGAGGGCCTGGAGACGGTCCTCCTTGAGGGCCAGGCGGCGCTCGAGATCGCGCTGCCGCGCCGCGAGCGCCGGGTCGGCGCCGCTTCCCGTCGACACGCCGCTCTCGCGCACGACGTCGAGGAGCGAGCGGGCGCGGGCGTGCTCGCTCGCCTCGAAGGCGGCTTGGTCGAAGCCCTGGCCAGGACGGGCCGTGGCGAGGCGCATCAGGATGTCGACGCGCAGCTCATAGACGTCGCCGCGGGAGCCGAGGAAGGCGGCGCGGAGCTCGGGGTTTCCCAGCCGGGCGCGGAGCGATTCGAGGACCGCGATGGCGGCTTCGGTATCGCTCGCGGCGCGGTCGAGCTCCCCCTGGTCGCCCAGGACGCGAGCCCGCGCGGCGAGGAGCAAGGCCTCGCTGGCGCGGTCGCCCACGGCGCGTGAGGCGGCGAGGCCTTGCTCGAAGAGAGGTGAAGCCTCCGCGGGCTTCCCGCCGGCGGCCAGGAGCTCTCCCTTTCGCCGCAGGGTGAGCGCCTCGCTGCCGCGGTCTCCGGTCTGACGCTGGAGAGACAGCGCTCGATCGAGCTCGGCGAGCGCCTCAGCGGCATGGCCCGCCGCGGCCTCAGCCTCGCCGAGGAGGCTGCGGCTGATCCCCTCGCTGCGCGCGTCGTGGATCGCGAGGGCCACCGCGAGGGCCTGTCTGTGGAAGGGGACCGCTCTGTCCGCCGCGCCGCTCTTGCGCTCCAGCGAGCCCAGGTTGTTGAGGGTCGCGATCTCGCCTCGCCGGTCCTCGACCTTCCGGCGGAGCTCCAACGCCTGGGTCAGATAGAGCCGGGCCCGCTCCGTCTCGCCGAGGGTGCTGTAGGCCGCTCCCAGATTGTTCAGGGTGGAGGCCTCCTGCCGGCGGTCGTCCAAGGTCGCCAGGATCTCCCGGGCCTCGCCGTAGGCCTTGAGCGCCTCGTCGATCTCCCCCAGGCTGCGATACAGAACGGCGAGGTTGTTGAGCGCCTGGGCCTCTCCGGCCCGGTCGCCGATCGCCCGGCGGATCGCCAGCGCCCGCCGGTAGCTCTCCTCGGCCGGCTGCGGCTCGCCCAGACTGAAGGAGGCGAAGCCGAGATTGTTGAGCGCCGTGGCCTCGTCCTTGGTCTCGCCGAGCTGATGGTAGAGCGCCAGGGCCTCCCGGTAGCAGGCGAGCGCCGGCTGGACGCCACTCCGGGCGTGGAGCACCAGGCACTGGTTGTTGCGCACGTCCGCTTCGTAGTAGGCCAGACCCAGGCGGCGCGCGAGGTCGAGAGCGTGGGCGAGGGCCTCGTCGGCGGCGGGCAGCTCGCTCCTCTCCCAGAGGGTGAGCCCGAGGTCGTTCCAGGCCACCAGCTCGCGCTCGGGGTCCTTCAGCTCCCGCCAGCGGGAGACCGCGTCGCGGTAGAGCTCGACGGCCTGGCTCTGCTTGCCCAGACGATGGGTGACGGCGGCGAGAGAGGCCACCGCCTCGGCCTCGCCCGGCCGGTCGCCGGCGGCCTGGAAATGGCCGCGCGCCTCCTGGAGGGCCGCCAGGACCTTCTCGAGGCTGCCCGTGGGCTCGCGACGCAGGATCGTGCCCGCCCGCGTCATCGCCTCCAGGGCCGCGATCCGTTCCCGGTCGGCCGGGATCTCCTCCAGCCGGATCTCGCCACGGCCGGGCCCCACCCCCTTCACCCCGGCGCGCACCTCGACCCGGTAGGCTCCTGGGGCGGCGGGGCGGAGGAGGATGGGCTCGATGCCCCAGCGGTCCAAGGGGGAGTCGACCGCGGCGACGCTCTCGCCCCGCGGCCCGCGCACGTCGACGGTCAGGTGGATCCCCCGCTGCTCGACGGCGAGGAGGTACGGTCCGCCCGCGGCAAGGGTGGCCTCGAAGACCCCGGCATCGCCGGCGGCGAAGGCGCGCTCCAGCGCCGCGCCGGCCGCGAGGGGGACCGGCGCCGGCGTCTCCCGCGCGCCGCCGCCTCCCGCCGCCAGGGCGCAGAGCGCGGTCAGAGCCCCCCATCCCGGACCTCGGCGGCGTCGCATCGTCCTCCTCCGTTTGGGGGAGCTTACAACGCCTCGGCTCCGGGGCCTCCCCGGCCGTGATATCCTTGGGGCACTCAATCTCTCGCTGGAACGGAGGGGGCTCGATGCCCTTTACATTCAATGGGGTCGGCACGCGCTATGCCGGCCGGAGCAATCTGTCGGTCGCCCAGGGGACCTGCCCCTCCTGCGGGCGCTTCGTCCGTCTGTCCTCGTACGACACGCGCGAGTGCTTCTGTTTTCTCTACATCCCGCTCATTCCGCTGCGGAAGTTTCGCATCATGCACGACTGCCCGGTCTGCCGGCGGCACGGCCGGATTCCGCTCGACCAGTTCCAGCGGGAGCTGTCGGCGCAGATCGAGCCGCTGCGCCAGGCGGCGCGGCAGTCGTCGGGGGACCCGGAGACCCACGTCCGGCTGGTAGAGGGGCTGACCGACTTCCGGATGCTCGCCGAGGCCGCGCAGGCGGCCCGCGACGGGCTGGCCCTCCACCCGCGGCACGCCCGGCTCAACCTGCTGGCCGGGAAGCTCGCGGCCGTGCAGGGGGACTCGGCCGGAGCGATCCCGTTCTACCGCCAGGCCGCCGCCGCGACCCCGGGCGATCCCGCGATCCGGACGGTCCTGGGCCAGCACCTGCTGGCGCGCGGCGAGACCGCCGAGGCGGCGCGGGAGCTCGGGGAGGCGCAGCGCCTCGATCCTTCCAACGCCCAGGTCTCCTATCTGCTGGGCCAGACGCTGGCGCGGGACCAACGGTGGGCCGAGGCCCTGGGCGCCTTCGAGGCCGCCGCGGCGCGCGATCCGGCGCTCGCCGCCGACCGCGACCTCCTGCGGCGGATGGCGGAGTGCAAGCGGGCCCTCGGGTTTCCGCTCACCGACCAGGAGCGGAAGGCGGGGAGGCGCTGGTGGCCGTTCCGGCGCTCTCCGAAGCCGTCGGCCTCCCGCCGGCCCGCGCTCTTCCTGCAGCCGTGGCGGATAGGGCTCCTCTTCGGGCTCGTCATCGCGTTGCTCGCCGTCTTCTTCGTCGGCGGCGCGCTGTGGAAGCAGCGCCGGGCCGACGTCTACTTCGACAACGGTCTCCGCAAGCGGGTACAGGTGACGGTCGGCAACGAGACCTTCTCCCTCCCGCCCGGCATGCCGGTCAAGAAGGCGCTCGACACCGGCCGGCATACGGTGCGGGTGTCCGGCCCGCAAGGCGAGATCGAGCAGGCCACCATCGAGATCCCGGCGCTGGGCTTCTTCGACGCCCTGGTCGAGGATCGCCTGTTCGTCTACAACGTGGCCGCGGCGCGCGTCTATCAGCGGGAGGAGATCGGCTACGCGGAGGCGGAGTCGGACCGCACGTACAAGCGGACGCTGATCGGTCTCCAGCGCTTCTTCGAGCAGGACGGCGTGGACTACGTCTTCGAGAAGGCCCCGGGCTCGATCACGATCGATTCCGGCTCACACGTGGAAGTCAAGGTGGCCCTCAACGGCACCCCCCTCGACCTCAACCAGCTCGGCGTCGCCTGGTACAAGGAGGGGAAGAAGCGGGAGGCGGAACGGGCCCTGCGCAAGGCGGTGGAGACGGACGGCTGCGCCGGCCCCGCGCGCGCCAACCTCCTCCACGTGCTGCTCGACGGCGGGCAGAAGGACGCGGCGGTGACCGCGGCCCGGAAGTGGGTGGCGGATTGCCCGGACGCCGGCGTCGTCCCCCATCGCGCCTACCAGAGCACCCTGCTCGGCCTCGGCCGTCGTGACGAGGTGGTGGCCGAGTACCGGGCCCGGCTCGACGCCCATCCGGAGGTGGGGGCCAACCACTATCTGTACGGCCGCCTGCTCGAGGATCCGGCGCGGACCCTGCCGCTCTATCGCGAGGCGGTCCGCCGCGATCCTCAGCTCCCCTGGGCCCACGGCGCGATCGCCTACGACCTGATGAAGCTCGAGCAGGACGCCGAGGCGATGGACCATCTGGAGGCCAGCCTGCGGCTCCCCGGCCATGACCAATCCTACGTGGTGGACTACGCCATGGCCGCCGTCGGCGCCGGCGCCACGGCCCGCGCGGAAGAGGTGCTGAAGACCACCACCAAGGCCACCGGCGAGGACGGAGACCAGCTCTGGCGGGCCCGCTGGCTGCTGGCGCTGGCGGGCGGGCGCTACGACGACGCGGAGAAACGCCTGCGCCAGCGGACCGCCGCCGGGGCCGCCGGGGAGGAGGACGCGAAGACCTGGGGCTATCGCCTGCAGCTCGCCCGCCTGCGCGGCGACGAGGCGGAGACCGCGAAGGCCCTCCTGGCCGGGAAGCGCTGGCCGGACGCGGCGGATACGCTGTGCGGGGCGCGCATGGAGCGCGCCCTGGAGGCCGGCGACTACGCGGAGGCGGCGCGGATCGCGGAGGAGGCGAAGACCGAGAATCTGATGCTCCAGCTCTACGCCGCCGCGGCCCAGCTCATGGCGGGGGACCGCAAGGGGGCCGAGGCCCGCCTGCACGACGTGGAGCGGAAGCTGGGGCCGGACCCGCAAGAGACCGGCAACGGGGCCCTCCGGTCGCTGGCGCGGTACCTGCGGGGAGAGGGCAAGGCCGAGAGCGCCCTGCTCGCCAGCCGGCTCGCCGGCTTCGAGTACCTCCCCCACGCCTACTTCCTGCTCGGCGCCCGCGCCGCCGCGGACGGCGACGCCGCCCGCGCCCGCGCCTGGTTCGAGAAGAGCCGCGCGCGGTCGCTCGACCTCGACTTCCCCTACTTCGCCGCCACGGCGCGGGCCAAGGGGTGAGGACCCGCCGTCACGGCACCTGCGGACCCTCCCCCTTCTTCGGGTAGATCAGGGCCTTGTTCGGATAGGCCGGCGCCTTGGGCACCGGCACCGGCTCGGCCTTGATCTTCTCCTGGAGATACTTGATGGCGGCGTCGAGCTGGGCGTCCTTCCCTTCGAAAGTGGCGTGGGGGGCGTTCTCCACCGCGATGTCCGGATCGACGCCGTGCCCCTCGATCAGCCAGATCCCCTCGGGACCGTAGACCCCGTACTCGGCCGCGGTGGCGATCCCCTTGTCCACCAGGACGTTGCTCGACGAGAGCCAGATCTCGCCCCCCCAGGAGCGGTTGCCGATCACCGGGCCGAGCTTCAGGCGCCGGATCCCCTCGGCGAAGACCTCGCCGTCCGACGCGGTCGCCTCGTTGATCAGCACCACCAGATGGCCGCGGAAGGCGTAGGGCATGTTCGAGTAGGGCTCCCCCGTGCGCGGCTGCCACCAGAACCACGCCTTGCGCAGGAGCTTGGCCAGGATCCAGCTCTCGATGTTGCCCCCCCGGTTGTTGCGCACGTCGAGGATCAGCCCGGGGCGGTCGAACACCGGGTAGAAGTCGCGCGCCCAGCTCGTGTAGTCCTGGCCGCCCATCGCCCGCAGGTGGACGTAGCCGATCTCCCCCTTCCCCTTCTCCTCCACCGCCATCCGCCGCGAGTACTCCCAGTCGCCGTAGCGCAGGTCGGCGGCGTCCTTGGGCGAGACCGGCTTCACCACCACGTCCCGGCTCTTGTGGGTCTTGGCGTCCTTGACCCGCAGGAGCACCTGCTTGTCCGCCTGGTTGCGCAGCAGGGAGCCCAGATCGCGGGTGGACAGGGTGGGGGCGCCGTTGATCGCTTCGATCACGTCGCCGTCCTCCACGTCCACCCCCGGCGCGCGGAGCGGCCCGGCGTCGGCCGGCAGGTCGGGGTCCGAGCGGTAGAGGTGGGTGACCCGCCAGCCCCCCGCGGCCTCGTCGCGGGCGAGCTCGGCGCCGAGCGAGGCGATCTCGACGTCCTCGTCCCCCTTGCGCGGCTCGCTGCGCACGAAGGTGTGCAGGGCCGACAGCTCGCTCACCATCTGCCCCAGCAGATCGTCGAGCTCGCCCCGACTCGTCACCCGCAGGCTCAAGGGGCGGTACTTCTCCAGCATCCCCGGCCAGTCGACCCCGTGCATCTTCGGATCGTAGAAGTAGTCGCGCTCCAGCCGCCAGGCCTCGCGGAACATCTGCTGCCACTGCTCGCGGGGATCGAAGGTGAAGGTCCATTTCGAGAGATCCACCCGGGCCTTCTCCAGCTCTTTGTCCGACAGGGCGTCCCCCCCCGCCGTGGCCTCCTCGGCGCCGACGACGTAGAGCGCATCCGTCTTGCGCAGCATCAGCTTCTTGCCGTCGGCCGAGAGGTCGTAGTCCTCGATGTCGGCGAGGACGGTCTGGGGCTCGATCTTCTCCCAGTCGAACGGCACGGCCTGGAGCTCCTGCATGTCGTCCTGGAGCCCGGGCTGGGACGAGACCCAGAAGAGATGGTCCTCGCCCGCCCGCAGCGACTCGTAGTTGCCGGGGGGCACCGGGACCTCATACAACCGGGAGGAGAGGCCGTCGAGATCGATCTCCACCTTGGGCGGCGTCTTCTCCTTGTCCTGATCCTTCTCCTCGTCCTTGGCCTTCTCCTTGCTCTTCTCCTTCCCCTTCTCGTCCTTCTTGGCGGCGTCCGCCGGCGGGTCGTCGTCCTCCCCCTCCTTGTCCTTGGGCTTCGCCGGATGCAGCTCGTCCGGCGGCTGGAAGGGCGAGCGGGTGTCCTTCTTCAGGGCGATCCCGAAGATGCCGGTGGTCGCGGTGAGATAGGGGTCGGGCTGGCGCGGCCCCCACACCGAGCGGACGAGCGTGTTGAGGCTGCGATCGGAGAGGAAGTAGAGCCACTTGCCGTCGCGGCTCCAGGCCGGGCTCGCGCTGTTGAAACGGTTGGAGGTCAGCGGCACGGTCTTGCCGGTCTCCACCTGATACAGGTAGATCCGGATGAACGAGTTGGATTCGGGGGTCGCCCAGGCGAGCCAGCGGCTGTCCGGCGACCAGGCGAGGTCCTGGAGCTCGCCGGCCGCGGTCCAGACGGCGATCCGCTTCTGCTTGCGGGTCTTGAGATCGAGCAGCCAGAGCTGCTGATTCTTATCGTGGTGGGCGATCCAGCGCCCGTCCGGCGAGGGCTCCCCCTCCCAGCGGAGCACCTTGGCGTCGGAGGTGAGCTGCTCAGGCTTGCCGACGCCGTTCGCCGGAAACTTCCAGAATTCGACCTCGCCCGTCTCGTCCGACAGCGCGATGACGCTCTTGCCGTCCGGCAGGAAGCGCCCCTCCCGGTAGCGCACGCCCTCCTTGCGGGTCACCTCGACCGTGCGGCCCGCCTTCACCGGCGCCACGAACACCTGCCCGCGGGCGGTCAGCACGATCCGGTTGCCGTCGGGCGAGAGCCGGGCCGCGGTCAGGAAGTCCATCGGCTTCTTCACCCAGGTCTCCCGCATCTGATCGAAATCCGAGATCAGGCGGATGGCGACCGGCGCGTCCTGGCCGGCCGCGACGTCGAAGATCCGCAGGTCCGCCCCGAGCTGATAGACGATCCGCCCGTCCGAGAGGTCGGGCGAGGTCACGTCCCAGCCTTGATGATGGGTGTGCTGGCGCGGGTCCTTGCCGTTCTCGTCCATCGACCAGAGATTCATCGTGCCGTCGCGGTCGGAGACGAAGTAGACCCGCCCCTGCCAGAGCATCGGCGACTTGCTGGTGCCGGGGAAGTCGGCGGTGAGCGGCACGGCCTCGGCGGTACCCTCCATGTAGCGCCAGAGGCTCTGGGCGGTGCCCCCCTTGTAGCGCTTGGTGTGGCTCCCCTGGAAGGCGAAGCGGGTGAAGAAGAGCGTCTTGCCGTCCGGCGTGTAGACCCCCTCGCTGGCCTGCGCCAGGGGGACCGGGGTGCGCCGTCCCGTGGCCGGATCGATGCGGACGAGCTCCGTGCCGGGCAGCCCGGGCCGGTGCGTCGTGGCGTAGAGCACCTCGCCGCCCGGCGTCCACCCCACCACCAGGGCTCCGGTCCGCCCGCCCTCCCCCTCGAACGTCCGGCGCACCGGCAGCCCGCCGTCCACCGGCATGGTGTAGACCTCGGTGGGCCCCTCGTAGGAGGCCGAGAAGGCGAGCGTCTTGCCGTCCGGCGAGATCGCGGGATGGGACTCCTCCGCCGGATGGGTGGTCAGCCGCGTGGCGATCCCTCCCCGGCGGTCCACTCGCCAGAGATCCCCCTCGGCGGCGAAGACGATCGTGTCACCATGGATGGCGGGAAAACGGTAATAGCCGAGCGTCTCCTCCGCGCGCAGGGCACCGGGGAGCAGCAGGAAGACGAGCGCGAGAATCCTTCGTGTCACTGGGCAGACCTCCGGGCGCGGATGGTAGCAAATAGGGGGGCCGCCCGGGCATGAACGCCATGGGATTACACACATCTTGAGAGGTTGGGGGACCGCCCCGCCGGACGGTCCCCGCCCACCCCTCGGGGCGTTTTCTGAAACGCCGAGGAAGCCGACACTGGTACCTGGAGGTACAGCCCATGTCGCACTTACGGCGCCTCGTCTTCGCATCGGCCTTCCTGGCGGCGGCCGCCCCTCTCTGGAGCGCGGAGCCTCCATCTGACTATCTCTTCATGGATCCCGCCCCGCGGGCCAAGGCCGTCCAGGCCCTCCCGGGTCCCGCCTTCGGCAAAGGCGAGCGGGTCTCCTATACCGCGTTCAACGGCAGAGTCTGGGATCTCACCCGCTTCCAGGGGCGATACGTGGCGATCCTGCTGCCCGACTCCTGGATGGGCCCGGCGGCGCTCTCGGCGGAGCAGATCCGCTCCTTCGTCGACCGCTCGGACCTCGTCTACCAGACGCTCATGGATTGGGAGGGGGCCGAGCCGGAGGGGGACGGGCCGCTCAACATCGCCGTCATCCCGGACACCTGCGGCTGGGGATGCGGCCTGATCGGCAGCAAGGGGCTGGAGATCGCGGACATCGACTGGCTGAATCCCACCCTCTGGACCGAGATCAAAGCCGGCAAGGGGGTCGGCGTGCTCATCCACGAGATGACGCACAACTTCGATGTCTTCTGGCAATATCTGTACTACCTGCCGGGTCATCCCCACGCCTGGACCGACTTCGTCAACCTCTACTACTTCGTCTACAGCCGGGAGGGCCAGGTGGGCTCCACCCCCGAGGAGGTGGCCCGCGACTGGCTCGCCACCACGGGACCCTACTTCAACGACCGCACGGCCACCTGGGAGAGCTGCGTGCGCGACGGCGGGTGCGAGGCGCGCGGCATCACCGCCAACAACGCCTGGGGAGGCCTGGGATTCCGCATCGCCCTCTACTACGGCCCGCAGTCGGCAAAGGGGTTCATGACCTTCCTGCGCGGCTACCGGCAAACCCATCAGCCGCCCATCTCCACCGAGGGGAAGAACGACCTCTACGTGGAGGCCCTGGCGGCGGGCGCCGGCCGCAACCTCGCCTGCGCGGCCGATGCCTGGCGCTGGCACATCTCGCAGGATCTCCGTAAGCGGATGAGGAAGCTCTACGGCGCGACCAACCCCGACTGCGCGGATCTCGACCACGACAAATTCAGCCCGTTGACGGGGGACTGCGACGACCGGCGGGCTTCCGTCCACCCCGGAGCGATCGAGATCGCCAACGGCATCGACGACGACTGTGACGGCCGGGTCGACGAGACCCTCTGGGCCGAGCCCGCGAACGGCGACTTCGCCAATCCCCACAAGATCTCCGTGCCGGCCGAGATCACCGGCCACATCGCGGACACCAACGACGCCGACTCCTTCCTGCTCCGCCAGCCCGGACGCCGGGTGCGGTTCGAGGTCTGCTCGCGCCCCGACTTCCAGGGGTGGGTCTTCTTCTATGCCCCGGCGGGCCCGGGTCCCGATCCTCTGTACGTGGGGCAGGGGCAGTGCGTCCGCGAAGCGTGGGCTCTGGGGCCCGGCTGGCTGCGGTTCGACGTGGTGCTGAACGCCGCGTCACAGCCCGGCGGCTACACCGTGCAGGCCTATCCCACCGCGACCTGGCCGGCGCCGGCATGGGCGGAGATGGCTCCGGCCCGCGCCGAGGGGGGACGGCTCATCCTCACCGCCAGCGTGGTCTCTCCCGAGACCCTGCCGAGTCTCCCCACCGCCGTCCGCTTCTGGGTGAGCGGTCAGGGGATCGTCGGCTCGGTCCCCTACGCGCCATCCGTCGCCTTCGTCTGGACGCCGCCGGCCGGGGTCGATCCCGCCGGCCTGACCTACCGCGCCCAGCTTCTCCGCCGGGGGGTGCCGCTGTTCGACTTCACGGAGGCGCAGGCGATGATGAGCCCGTAGCAGGGCCCCTCGTCGAGGCGCATAATGGCAACGGATTCATAGGAGGTGCGTCATGATCGGCACGGAAACTCAGGAAGGAGCCCACTACGCGCACTACTGGTGGCTGATCCTCCTGATGGCGCTCCTGTTCCTGCTCCTCTCGTCCCGGCCGGCCCACGGCTAGCCGGGCTCCGGCTCCTCCCTTCTCTTTGCGGCCGGCGCAACGACGGCGCGCCGGCCGCCCTGCAAACTCGGGGGCGACACGAGGAGAGACCCATGAGCCGTCCCACTGGGGCTTCCATCTCACCGCCGTCATGCTCGGCCGCGTCCGCCAGTCCGTGGCCGCGCGGGAGGAGGGGTTGGCGGCGGTGTAGGTGGCCTCTGGAGGAGGTGGCGGGCCAGGAAAATCTCATGCCCGGAAAAGAGCATGCCAAGCCCGTTGTGGCCTTTCTACACCGAGGTAACGGCGGAGATCGTAAACGTTGGAGTGAGGACACTTACCGTCCCGAGAGACCCCAGATCGAAGTCTCGGGAACGCCCCTTTTTCAGCTCTTCCGAGGAGGTAACGGCGGAAGGGGGTATAATGGCCTCTGGAGAAAGGAGTTGTGGGCGCAGGGGTCGGAAATGACCAGATCAGTCAGGTGGGATTGCGACGAAACGTGCACGTTTTGGGCACGGGCGCCAGTCATTGTGAACGTCGGAAATGACCAGATCAGTCAGGTGGGATTGCGACTTTCTTGTAGCCGCTCACCACCAGCTTCAGGGCTGCTCCGACGTCGGAAATGACCAGATCAGTCAGGTGGGATTGCGACAGAGTGGCACCAGCTCGGCAGAGTGGGCAATGATCATCGTCTCCGTCGGAAATGACCAGATCAGTCAGGTGGGATTGCGACGTCTCAGTAACGAACT
>DASXJP010000322.1:0-25852 GCA_036497345.1 Thermoanaerobaculia bacterium | reverse complement strand
GGCCCGCTCGGTGATCGTGCCCGTGCTGGAAGAGATCAAGGACGTGATGGTCGGCAAGGTCGAGTCCGCCTCGATCTTCCACCGCTCCACGGCGGCCGGCCTGAAGGTGAAGCTGGACCGCTGGGAGGACTACGACCGCTCCCTCTTCTTCTACTTCGACGACGCGACCCGGGTGGTGAAGATCACCTACGAGGGGATCGGTTTCGGCCTCCTCGCCAACAAGATCCCGCTCGCCCAGCTCAGCAAGGAGCTGGTCGAGGAGGAGGCGATGCGGTTCCTGCGGCGCCTCTTCGGCCAGGAGCAGCTCCGCCGGCCCGGCACCCCCGCCCCCGCGGCCCCGGCGCCCGGCAACGGCCCGCGCCGGCCGGTGTCGCCTTCGGTGGGGTACGAATTCGTGCGGGTGTAAACCCTCACCCCTAGCCCCTCTCCCGTCCCCTCCCCCCTCCCTCACCGGGAGAGGGGAACCATCCACCCCGAACAACCCCGAAGGGGTTTTCTCCCTCTTCTCCCGGTGAGGGAGGGGGGAGGGGACGGGAGAAGAGGGCCGGGGTGATGAGGGCTCAAAACAGGTACGTCACCCCCACATTCGCCACCGCCCGCTCGCGCTGGTCGCCGTTGAGGTTCTTGTAGACCGGGACCTGGATGGCGAGGCGGCCGACGAGCCCCTTGCCGAGGTCGACGATCACGCGCGGGGTCAGATAGAGCAACTGGCCGCCGGTGTTGGGATCGAGGGTGCCGTCGGCGTCGATCTGGTCCCGGCTGGTGTTGCGGAAATTCATCTCCAGGGCGGCGTCCCAGAGCCGCCCGATCTTGCGCTCGTACCCGAGGTTGAGCAGGGTCGAGCCGCCATACCGGTAGCCGAAGTCGTTGGCCCCCGTCCGCCGGACCTGGGCCGAGCCGAAGAGCGAGGAGTGGGCGTCCAGCAGGTAGACGCTGGAGAGGCCGCCGAACCAGTCGGTGGAGCCGGTGCCCGGCTGGAGGTGCTCGTCCAGGCGTTCCCCTCCCTGCGTGAGATCGTTCTTCCCCCAGGCGGTCTTCACGCCGCCCAGGGCCGAGATCCAGGCCCGCCGGCCCAGGCCGCCGGTGAATTCCGAGGACCAGAGCCGCACCAGGCCGTAGATCTCGGGATCGGCGAGGTCCTTGGAGGTCCCGGTGGTGCCGATCCCGGTCTCGCTGGTGCTGCGGGAGCTCCATGGGATGCGCGCCACGGCGACGGCGCGCTCGCCGAAGGTGTAGGAGAGAGCGGTGGTCAAGCGGTTCTCGATCACCGCCTCACGGCCCGGGGGGGCCTCCTCGTCGCCCTGCTTGGCGGCGGGGGGCTCCTCCTCACCGAAGATCCCCTGCTCCTTGTCGAAGCGCTCCCAGTCGAGCGAGACGCGGAACGCGCCTTCCTTGTAGACGTCGGTCCCCAGGGCGTTGAAGGTGGGATCGCCGCAACGGCAGATCGAGCAGGCGCGCGCGGGCGGCGCCGCGAGCAGCAGAACGAAGCCGGCCAGGACGGCGAGCCTCGGATAGAGCGTCCTCATCGAAAGCCTCCTTGTTCCCCATAAATTGTCCCCAAAAAATCGGGCTCTCCGGGCCGCCCCATGCGGCGGGCCCAGAATGGAAACGGTCCGGGGGCTTACGCGAGACGGGGAGGGGGGACGGGAGGAGCGGGCAGGAGGCCGCCGAGGGGGACCCGGGTCTCCCGGGAGGTCCACCCGGAGAGCGCGAGCCGGAGCGCGAAGCGGACCGGCTGCGAGGTCCCGAAACGGTCGACCGGCTCCTGCCGGCTCTGCAGCGAGGCGGGAGTCTCCTGGGAGCTCCCCGCGCAATGGGTCATGCCCGCATGGAGCGGGCAGGAATCGCCGGTCTTGATGGTCTTGAGCTGCTTGCGGCAGCAGCAGTCGAAGACCCGTCCACACGCGCACCGGTGCAGCAGCAGGGCCTCGGGCGCCAGCAGCAGCGCCAGCAGGAGGACCGTCAGCAGGGTGCGGGGGGTGGAGGTGCGCATGGGGCGGAGGACAGCTTACCAGTCCTTTACCAGATTAGTGCTCCTGTCGCTCAAAAGGGTTTCAAGTCCCCCCGCCCCGCGCTCCCCGGCCATCCGACGCGGCTTCGAGGAGTTGCATCGCCTGCGCCGCGGCGCGCGGGTCGAACCCCGCCTGGACGGCCAGCCGGGCTCCCAGCCGGTCCGCCTCCGCCTCTTCCCGAGGGGTGAACCGCAGGTCGATCAGCCGCCCGATCAGGGTGGCGACGGCGGCCTTGCGCCGGCTCGCCGGATCGGCGGGATCGTAAGCGGCGAGCACGGCGGCGCCGGTCATGCCGGGGGCGATCCGGGCCTCGGCGATGCGTTCGGTACCGTGGCGGGCCAGGACGTGGCCGATCTCGTGGCCGAGCACGCCGGCCAGCCCGGCGTCCGACGGGAACCTCTCCATCAGCCCGGCGGTGACGAAGACCTGCCCTCCCGGCAGGGCGAAGGCGTCGACCGCCTGGGTGTCGGCGAGCACGTGGCAATCGAAGTCATAGGGGGAGCGCCGGGCGTCCGTCTTCTCGACGAGGTCGTGGCAGATGCGGTCGACGCGCTGCCGGGCCTGTGGATCGGCGGAGAGCCCGCCATACCGCTGGGCCATGGCGGGCGCCGCCTGGAGGCCGATGGCGATCTCCTGCTGCGGGGTGATCCGGAGCCGCTGGATCACCGCCGGCAGGACGGGGTTGTAGCCGCGGATTCCGTAGTACCCGACGACGGCCACCAGGGCCATGATGGAAACGGTCAGCAGGCGGCTCGCCGCCCGGGATCTGCGCTCGTGAGGGTCCATCGCTCGCTCCCTCCTTTGAAAGCAGGAGGGGGAGCAAGATGCGTACCGGGGGGAGCTGAAGGAGGGTCGCCGGCCGTAGGATCAGGCCGCCAGCAGCGGCGCAAGGTCAGCGTCCGCCAGGGGTGGGACCCCCAGCTCTTCCAGAATGTCGTTGACGGCCTGAAGCGTGATCTGGTGGGGCGCCGTGATCTCGATGCCGATAGGCTTCCCACTCGCGCTGAAATCGACCACCATACCGGGCTCGATCCGTTTCGTCCATGCGCTCTTCTCTTCGGCTTGTCGCGGCAGGTAGAGATAGGCGGCCATGGCGCGCCCATGGCGGAAAGTGACTTCCAGATAGGGGTCTTTCATGCTCTCACCTCAACGTATAGTAAGCTGCCACAATGAGCCGTCATCAGCCTGAAGCTCCGATCGAAAGCCGGATTACCATCGACCCGGCGGTCTGCAACGGCAAGCCCACGATCCGTGGGAAGCGAATCACCGTGCAGACGATCCTCGAATTCCTGAGCGCTGGAGAGGACCGGGAGGAGATCCTGCGCCAGTATCCCTCCCTCGAAGAGGAAGACATCGACGCCTGCCTGGCTTTCTGACCTACCACATCCCCAGCGCCACCCCGTCCTGCACCACCTCGATCCACTCGCAGGGCTTCTCCCGCGCCTCGGTACGGCGGAGGACGTAGAGCCTCTCGCCGCTGTCGCGGCGTTCGAGGAGGCGGAAGCCCTGGTCGTCGTAGAAGGTCTCGACGGGCTTGTTGCGGGGGGTCGGGAGGTAGCGGCCGCGCAGCTCCAGGTGCCCGGGCTCGTCGAGGAGGCGGTGCTTGACGTGGTTCATCATCGCCGTCTCGATCCCCCGTCCCGCGACGCGGCAGCTCATCAGGAAGCTGTCGATGTAGACGATGCGGCCGTCGCGCCGCAGGAGGACGGCGCCGACCGTCCCCTGATCGCCGAAGCGGTCGCGGGCGCGCACCATCCAGAGCTCGCAGATGGGCGAGGCGATGAAACGCTCGACCTCGGACGGCGTATAGCGCGGGCTCGTGAGGTTGAGCTGGCTCGTGCGGGTGAAGAGCTGGTGGATCCGCGGCAGGTCGTCCCGTTTGGCGCGGGTAATCGCGAGCTCGGTGCGCAGGGTGGCGAGACAGGTCCCGAGATCGCCCGCCGCGGTCCGTGGGGTCTCATCTTCCCGGGGCTGGGACGCCTGCCACGCCTCCGCGGGAGAGACGGCCGTCCGCTCGAAGTCGGTCAGCCGGTCGAGCGCGAGGGTGAGATCGGCCGGATCGGCGGGGAGCAGGACGGCCTTCACCTCGGGGAGCATCTGCTGGACCAGGCTCACCTCGGCCGGATTGGCGTCCATGAAGACGAGGCTCGAAAGGTCGAGGCCGAGCGCGGCGGCGAGCTTCCTGACCCCCTCGTGACGGGGTTGCCAGGAGAGGTCCAGGGCGGTGAGATCGTCGAGCCGGAGCGGCATCCCGGGCCGGCTGTCGAAGACCTCGCGCACGTCGGCGGGGTTGCTCCGGCTGCACGCCGCGAGCAGCACCCCCTGGGCCTGGAGCGCCTTCAGGCGGCACTGGAAGTCGAGGCAGGCCTCCCCCTCGGGATCGCCGGCGCCGACCCGGACGCCGGCCGGGCCGTCCTCCGCCAGCGTTCCCGCCCAGAGGGTGTCGAGGTCGAGCACCAGTCCCCGGCGCGCCGGGCCGCGCGCCGCCCGGGCGTGGCGCGCCAGCTCCGCGGCCACGCAGCCCAGGAAGGGGAAGCTCCACTCCATCCGCGCCAGGTAGGCCATGCGGCGGTCGAGGACACGGTCCTTGCCGAAACGGGAGGTCAGGCGGTCGAGATCGAAGATCTGGACGCGCGGGTGCCCCTTGAAGCGGCGCAGGAGATCGAGATTGAGATCGAGAAAGAATTCGGTCTCGCCGTACTCGGAGTTGAGGTCCGCCACGCCGAAAGCCGGCTGCGCGGGCGCGGGGAAGTTGGCCACCAGGAGGGTGGCGGGGGTGCGGTCGGCGGCGGCCAGCGCCCAGGATTCGACGTGGGAGGCGACCTCCTCGCGGAGGTCGCGGCGCTCGGCGGGCGAGAGCCGGGCGAAGCAGGCCCACATCTCGGGCCGCAGCCGGCGGAGGGAGAGGGCGAGCAGCACCAGGTGGGGATCGAAGGCGGCGAGGCCGGTGTCGTCCCCCAGCACCTCCTCGACATATTGGCCGGCGCTCTCCACGTAGTGGCCGGCGCGCAGCCGCTCGCGGGCGAAGCAGAGGTCGACCCAGCGCGGCAGCGGATCGAGGGTGAAGTTGGCCAGGTAGCCGACGCGGACGTCGGGCTCTCCGGGGCGGGCCTGGAGGGTCCGGGAGAGGAGGCTCACGTCGTTGCAGGTGAGCTTCTCCAGGTCCAGGGGGAGGAGCGCGCGCTGGAGCGCGGCGGCGTCCGGCGCCTTGGCGAGGGCCTCAGCCACGGCCCGTGGCTCGAGCTTCGAATCCCGCGGTCTGTCCATCGTTCCCTTCCTCCAAGATGTGATTGGCGACGACGTCATAGAAAGCGAGCAGCTTGCGGCGGAAGGCCTCGGGCGTGAATTCCCGCTGGGCCAGCTCGCGGGCGTTGGCCGCGAGGCGCTCCCGCAGCTCCGGGTCCTTGAGGAGGCATGCAAGCCCCTCGCCCAGGGCCGCGGGCTCGGGCTCGACGAGGAGCGCCACGCTGTCGTCGAGCACCTGGGTGTGGGTCAGCAGCCGGGTGGCGAGCAGGGGTCGCCCCGAGCCCAGGCAGGAGAAGATCTTCATCGGCGTGTTGTCGCCGTGCACGCGCGGCGACACCTGCACGGTCGCCTGCCGCAGGCAGGCTCCCAGCGCCTCGACGGGGCGGGGCCCGGCGAAGCCGACGCTGCCGGCGATCTCCAGCTCCTCTACAAGGCCCTGGTAGTACGGAATCCGGTCGTGGCTCCCGGTCATGATGACCAGCTTCGCGTTCGGCACGGCGGGCAGCGCGCGGGCGAAGCCGGCCAGCAGCAGGTCGATCCCCTGATAGGGCGCGAGGTTGCCCACGTAGAGCACGATGGGATCGCTCCGCCACTCCTCGGGGATCAGGTCCGGGGCCTCCGCCGTGCCTTCGGCCAGGGAGACGTCCTCCAGCGGCGCGATCCATCCCCTGGGATGCCAGGCGCGGGCCTGGACCTCCAGGGCGCGGCAGCCGGCCAGCGTGCCGCGGCTCGCGCGGATCGCATGGCGCTCGCAGGCCTCGAGCAGGAAGCGCACCGCCTTCAACGCCGGGAAGCGGTCCAGCATCGACCGCGCCAGCCCCGAGTCCATGTCGTAGACGTAGGGGACGCCGAAGATCCGCTTCACCAGCAGGGCCATGAAGACGGATTCCTCCACCGCGTGGACGACGTCGTAACGCCCCCGGCGGACCATTTTCAGGAGCTGGCCGAGCATGGAGGCGTCGCAGGCCAGCTTCTTCAGCGAGAAGCCGGGCCGCACGCCGCGCGCCCAGGCCGGGGCCGGGACGCGGTGAATGCGGCAGTTGGGGAGGTCCAGGTCCTCCCCCTCGGGGAAGGTGAGGACGTCCACCTCGTGCCCCGCGGCGGTGAGCACCTGGAGGAGCGCCCGCTCGGCGATCGGCGTGCCGCGCAGTTGGAAGAAGGGGTGTGGGGCGAGGAGGAGGATTCTCACGGGGTCGCCATCCTCTCTTCGACGCGCGAGCTCGGGAGCCGCCCCGAGGCGTAGACCGCGCCACCGATCAGCGCCTGCAGGAGCACCAGGCCGTAGGAGAGCCAGGCGACCGCGACCCCCAGGGCCGCGGGGGCGCCGAAGGCGGCGAAGAAGAAGGCCCAGACGTTCTCCCGCACGCCGATGGCGTTGATCGAGACGGGCAGCATCATCACGATCAGGGCCAGCGGCACGATCAGGAAGAAGCGCGGCAGCGGGATGGGCACGTGGAGGGCGCGGGCCAGGCACCAGCCGCCGAGCACGACCGACGTCTGGAGCAGCAGCGACCAGCCGGAGGCGCGGGCCAGCACGTCCCACTGCCATCGGAGCTTCCGGTGCAGGAACAGGAGGCCGGCGGCGAGCCCCAGGACGGCGGCGCCGGCCATCATCCAGCCGAGGCGTCCGGAAGCGAGGGCCCCCACGATGGCGAAGAGCAGCAGCGCCAGCAATCCCAGGAAGCGGTCGACGAAAATGACCGCCAGCGCCTTGGCTCGCCCCACCCCGGAGCGGGCGGTGTGGACCACGCGCACGGTGTCGCCGCCGATCGTCGAGGGGAGGAGGTTGTTGAAGAAGATCCCCACGAAGTAGGCGCGGGCGAGGCCTGCGAACGGCGCCTCGCCCCCCTGGGCGCGGATCAGCAGGCGCCAGCGGCGGACGCTCACCAGGGTGTCGAGCAGCTGGAGCCCCAGCGCCGGCAGGACGAAGCGGAGGTCGGCCGAGCGGAAGGCGGCGCCGACCTCCTGGAACGGCGTCCGGCGCAGGATCCAGGCGACCAGGGCGGCCGAGACGGCGAGGCGCAGCGCGAGGCCCAGGCGGGCGGGGATCCTCATCATCCTAGGCCGCCGATCCCAGCCGCTCGCGGAGCCGGCCGGTGAGGTCCTCCAGGCGCTCGCCCCGCACGTACATGCGGTACCAGATCTCGACGTTGAGGATCATCCAGAGCCGCGCGTGATGGTCGGCCCGGGCCGCGACGTGCTCCGCGATCAGCCGCTCGACCGGCTGGCGGCGGAAGATCCCCTCCTCGATCAGCGCCGAGGAGGCGAGGAGATGGCGGAGCACGGGGAGAAGCGGCCCCTTCATCCAATAGCCGAGGGGGAACATGAACCCCTGCTTCGGCCGCTCGAGGATGGCCTGGGGGAGGTAGGGGGAGGCCACCCGGCGCAGCAGGTACTTGAGGGTCCTCCCCCGCATCTTGAGGCTGGCGGGCACCGTGGCCACCAGCTCGGCCAGGCGGTGGTCGAGGAAGGGGGAGCGCGCCTCCAGGCCGCGCGCCATGGTCATGCGGTCGGAGAGCATCAGCGAGTGCTCGGGCAGCCGGGTGGCGACGTCCGCCTGCAGCATGCGGTCGAGGTCGTCGCGCGCCAGGGCCTCGTCGAAGCCGCGGATGACCGATTCCATGGGATCGAGGTCGGCCAGCTGCCCGGCGACGTCGGGCGCGTAGAGCCCCCCCTTGCCCTCGTGGCCGAAGCGGAAGAACGCCGTGGCCTGGGCGTAGCGCCGCCCCCCTTCGTGGAACGAGAGGTCGTGCACCCAGCGGGCCTTCTGGGCCACGGTCTTGTAGCCGGCGGTGTCCGGCAGGGCATAGATGGCGGGCCCCAGCAGCCAGCGCCGCGCGGCCTCGGGCAGGGCGGCGTAGAGATTCACCCAGCGGAAGCCGAAGTAGCGGTCGTAGCCGGCGAAGATCTCGTCCCCGCCGTCGCCGGTGAGCACGACCTTGACATGCCGCGAGGCGAGGGCGGCCGCCTGGTCCATGCAGGCCGCGATGGGGTCCGAGGGCTCGTCGAGATGGCGGATCATGGCCGGCAGCAGCTCGACCATGTCGGGCCAGACGATCTCCTCGTGGTGCTCGGTGCCGCAGCGCTCGGCCACCAGCCGGGCGTAGGGGAGCTCGTTGAAATCCTGGTCCTCGACGCCCACGGCGAAGGTGGGGACGGGCGCGTCGCGCCGGTCGGCCAGGCTCTCGGCCATCAGGGCCACGATCAGGCTCGAATCCATGCCGCCCGAGAGGTAGGCGCCCACGGGGACGTCGGCGATCAGATGGGACTCGACGGCCTCGCGCACCCCCTCGCGCACCTCCTCCACGAGATCGGCCTCGCGCTCGCTCCGCTTGGGGGTGTAGCGCAGTTGCCAGTAGCGCCGGACCTCGATGGCCGGCGCCGGCGCCAGATGCCCGCCCCGCGGCGGCTCGATCGCCGAGGCGTCGAGCACCAGCAGGTGCGCGGGAGGGAGCTTGTGGATGCCCTGGAAGAGGGTGCGCGGGCTGGGGATGAAGCGCAGGGTCAGGTACTCGTCGAGCGCGCGCAGGTCGAGCTCGGGGCCCGGGGCCCCGGGCCCGGCGCCGGCGAGGAGCGCCTTGATCTCCGAGGCGAAGAGGAAGCGCCGGCCGTCGAAGCGCCAGAACAGGGGCTTCTGGCCGAAGCGGTCGCGCGCCAGCAGGAGCTGGCGCCGCCGCGCGTCCCAGATCGCGAAGGCGAACATGCCCCGCAGCTCCTCGACCACGCGCTCGCCGCGGTCCTCGTAGAGGTGGAGGATGACCTCGGTGTCGCTGTCGGTCTTGAAGAGGTGGCCGCGGCCCGCGAGCTCGCGCCGCAGCTCGCGGTAGTTGTAGATCTCGCCGTTGCAGACGATCCAGGCGCTGGCGTCCTCGTTGGCGATCGGCTGGTGGCCGCGCGCCAGATCGATGATCGCCAGGCGGCGCATGGCGAGGCCGGCCTCGCCGAGGAGCACGGCGCCCTGATCGTCCGGCCCGCGGTGGACGAGGGCGTCGCTCATTCGCGCGAGCGCCTTGGGGTCGGAGCCCGCGAGGCTCCACTCACCGCAGATTCCGCACACGCTCGTAGTCTTTCCTTTCCACCAGCTCCAGCTCGGGGCGAGGGGGGTTTTTGATCACTTCCGCGATCCGGTAGTCGCGGACGTGGCGCGCGTGGGTGAAGATGATGATCTCGCCGATCAGGCCCAGCGAAAGCGTCTGCACGCCCAGCACCATGAGCAGCACGCCGAGCAGCAGCACGGCGCGGTCCGAGAGGCCGGTGGCGAAGAAAACCTTTTCGAGCACGGCCACCAGATCGATCCCGAAGCCGAGAGAGAAAAGGCCGGCGCCCAGAAGCCCGAAGAAGCGCAGCGGCGTGCGGGTGAATTTGGTGAGGAAGAAGACGTTGAGGATGTCGAGCAGCCGGCCCACGTAGGTGGGCGTCCCGAAGTAGCGGGTGGCGCAGTCCTCCCGCCGCTGGGGCAGGGGGATCTCCCGCACGGCGAAGCCGCGGTGGAGCGCCAGCAGCGGGATGAAGCGGTGCAGGCCGCCGTAGAGGCTCAGCTCGCGCGCCACCCGCCGCCGCATCACCTTGAAGCCGCAGCTCAGGTCGTGGAAAGGGGTCCGCGTGAGCTGGCGGACGATGCCGTGGAACAGCCTTGTCTGCAAGCGGTTGAACCAGGAGTCGATGCGCGGATGGCGCCGGCCGGCCACCAGGTCGGCGCCCTCATCCAGGGCCTGGAGCGCGGCCCCAAGGCCCGACGGCTCCACCTGGAAGTAGGAGGCGAGGGTGACGATGCGCTCGGCGCGCGCCCGGTGGAAGCCGGTGGTGAGGGCGGCCGACTCGCCGAAGGGACCGCCCAGGAGCACGACGTCGATCGGCTGCTCCGGGAGCGGCTGGATCTCGCGCAGCGCGGGCACGGCGCCGCGCAGGTGCTCGTCGACCACGAAGATGAATTCCGCCGTCAGCCCCAGCCGGGCCAGCTCGGCGGCGAATTCCCCGTAGAGCTGCGCGAGATCGCCGTGGCGCTCGACCACCGGGATCACCACCGAGACGTCCGGCTCTCCCCGCGACCAGCGTGTCCTCATGAGCGTCCCTCCGAAAGGGATGAGATCGCCGTCTCGCCGGGCCGGAAGTCCCCCGTGCGGACCACCAGCTCCGAGAAGAGGCCGACGATCAACAGGTGCGTGAAGGCGAAGGCGAAGAGCAGCGTGATGGCGGGAAAGACGAGCGGATAGCGGTGCCCGGGCGCCACCGTGAGGTCGACGTAGACGCTGGCGGCGAAGGCCAGCAGCGTGCCGATCAGGAAGGGGACGGAGAGCGCCGCGAACCACTTGGCCGGCCGCAAAGTGAAACCGAGCAGCATCTTGACCGCCAGCAGGTCGAGGAAAACCTTCCAGATCCGCGAGATGCCGTACTTGCTGCGGCCGAACCGCCGGGGGCGGTGGTGGACCGCCACCTCGTGCCAGCGCGAGCCGGAGAGCGACATCATGGGGGTGAGGAAGCGGTGCATCTCGGCGTAGAGGCGGGCCCGCTTGACCACCTCCGCGCGGTAGGCCTTGAGGGTGCAGCCGTTGTCGTGGATGCGGACGCCCGTGAGGGCGCCGATCAGCCAGTTGGCCGCGATCGAGGGGACGCGGCGCGAGAGCAGCCGGTCCTTGCGGTCGCGCCGCCAGCCGGAGACCACGTCGTACCCCTGATCGAGAGTGTCGAGGAGGAGCCCGAAATCGCCGGGATCGTTCTGGAGGTCGCCGTCGAGGGTGATCACGACTTGTCCCTCGGCATGATCGAATCCCGCCTGGAGGGCCGCCGTCTGACCGTAGTTGCGCCGGAAGCGGAGGGCCCGCACGCGCGGATCGAGCGCGCAGATCTCCCTGAGCTTGCCCGCCGTGCCGTCGGTGCTGCCGTCGTCGATCAGCAGGAGCTCCCAGCTCCTCCTCAAGCTGCCGGCGGCGGCGCTGACCTCCCTGTAGAGCATCTCGACGCTCTCCTCCTCGTTGTACAGCGGCACGACGATGGTCACGTCCATGGTCTTGGATCCTGAATGCTGGGTCCCGGGACGGAGAGCCCCGCCGCGCGAGCCCCGGGGCTGGAGTCCCACGGACGGCGCGGACGGCGCTCGTTCCCGTCCAAGACCCAAGATCCAGGACCCAAGACCGGATTCATGGCACCCTCTTGACGATCGACGGCCCCAGCAGGCGGGTGACGGGCAGCGGCAGCCGCTGCCAGACGCGGATCGCCCGCTGGTACTTCGGATTGGCTGGGCTGACGTTCGGCAATCCCCTGGCCTTGACGAGGTAGTACTGATAGCCGAGGGGGACCTCGTCCATCCCCCATCTGGCTTTGAATTTGTAAGCTCCGGTCTCGCGCTTGCTGCGGCCGAAGTCGAACGCGCGGAAGCCGTTCTCCCGGCCCCAGCGCAGGATCGAGAGGTAGAGATACTCGTCGACGCCGCGCGGCTTCTCCGCGCGGTCCGCGCCGGCGTAGAAGGGCATCACCACGTCGCGGAAGAGGAGGTTGAGCACCGCCGCCACCGGCTTGCCAGCGTGATGCACGAAGAAAAGGTTGCTGTGCGCCGGATGCCGGTCGAGGATCTCGCGCAGGAAGAGCTTCGGGTAGACCGGCGTGCCGTGGTGGCGCATGCTCTCGCAGAACATCCGGTAGAAGAGCGGCAGCTCCTCCAGGCCCGCGATCCGGTGCTCGAACGGCGCCTTGGCGACGTAATTCATCATCTGCCGGCGCTTGCGCTCCATCCGCTGGAGGAGCGCGTCCTCCCCCTGCGTGAGGTCGGCCCGGAAGGTGACGTAAAGGTTTTTGGTGAGCAGCTCGGGATCGTCGAGCGGCACTTCCGAGCGCAGCTCCAGGTAGTCCACCCGCAGCTCGCGGGCGAGGTCCTTGGCGGCGGCGAGCAACGCTCTCTCCGCGGGCTCGTCGTCCGCCACCAGGCCGCCGCCGATGGCGAAGGGGATCGACACCAGCGAGTGGCCGAAGAGCAGGCTCTTCAGCTCGAAGAGCGGCAGCACGCCGGCGATGTGGCCGTCGCGCAGGGCCGTGAGGTAGTGGGCGCGGTGGCCGAAGGTGCGCTCGACCAGCCAGCGCCAGTGGAGCTGGTGGAAGAAGGTGGCCCCCGGCGCGCCGCGCACGTAGCGGTCCCACTCGGCCTCCCGGTGGTCATGGAGAATCTCGACCGTGACCGGCGACGGAATGGCTACAGGCCGGCGGCGGGGCTCGAGATCGGTATAGACGAGGGGCTCCGCGCTCAATTTATTCTCCTCATAATGCGAGGATCTCCCGGCAGGTCGTGAAGCTGTACTCGGAGAAGAGCCGGGCCAGCCGCCCCTCGGTGAGGCCGAGGTTGCGGTAGTGGCGCAGGCGGGTGAGGACCCCGACCGGCTGCACCGGCTGGCCGGGGTCGATCTCCCACGGATGGACGTAGACCACGGCCGGGCGCCGCTCGCGCTGGTTGAGCCAACGCATCCCCCAGCGGATGAACGACATCGGGAAGTGCCGCAGATAGCCGCCGCCCACGAACGGCAGGTTGGTGCGGCCGACGCGGATCGTCGAGATCGGAAGCTCCTGCAAGACACCGCCGCGCAGCGGCCGCGGGAAGCGCGGGAAGTCGGGGATGCCGTAATGGTCGTGATGGATCGGGAAGATGCTGGAGTCGTAGCGGAACCCCTCCTCGGCCAGGATGTCGACCGCCCACATCGTCTCGCGCACGATCGAGTAGCTGGGGGCGCGGTAGCCGATGACCTCGACGCCGGCGGCGTCCTCGATGGTCCGCTTGGAGCGGCGGACGTCCGCGCGGAATTGCCCGGGGGTCATGGCCGTGACCTGGCGGTGGTCCTGGCCGTGGGTGGCCAGCTCGTGGCCGGCGTCGCGGATCTCGCGCACCAGGCCGGGCCAGCGCTCGGCTACCCAGCCGAGGGTGAAGAAGGTGCCGCGCACCCCGTATTCGTCACAGAGATCGAGCAGCCGCCGGGTGTTGCGCTCCACCCGGGGCTCGAAGGAGCCCCAGGAGGCCCGGGGGATCGCCCGCTCGAAGGCGTTGACCTGGAAGTAATCCTCGACGTCGACGGAAAACGCGTTCAACACGGTGTCGCCTCCTCGTTGCGTATGGCTACGGCCGCCGCGGACCGCCGGGCCGCCGCGACCAGCTCTTCGACCCGCCGCGCGTTCTCCTCCCACAGGTACCCCCGCTGGAGGAGGCTGGCGCGGGCGGCCTCGCCCAGGCGCGTCCGCAGCTCCCCATCGCGCGCCAGGGCCAGCACGGCGGCGCCCAGGTCCCCGGCCTCCGGATTGGCGCCGCCCGGGCAGAGCAGCGCCGTCTCGCCAGGCTCGAGGAGCTCGCGGACGTTGGCCGATCCCGGCGCCACGATGGCGCGGCCGGCGGCCATGTACTCCAGGATCTTCATCGGGCAGGCGTAGGGGGTGACCGCCGGCTGCACGGCGACGTCGAAGGCCGCCAGCGCCGACTCGATCTCGCCGCGCGGCACCGGGCCGCAGAGCACCACCCGGCGCTCCAGGTCGGGCGAGGCGGCGCGCATCTCGCGCAGGGCGGGCATGGCCGGGCCGTCGCCCGCCAGCACGAGGTGAATGCGCGCCTCCCGCCATTCCGGCGAGCCCGCCACCTCCAGCAGCCTTTCGAGGCCGTGCCAGGCGCGGAACCAGCCCACGAAGCCGGCCACCACCGCGTCCGGCGGGATGCCGAGCTTGCGGCGGAAGGCCGCGCCGTCCCCGCCGGTGCCGAATTCGCGGCGGACGCCGTTCGGCATCACCACGATCCTGCCGGCCGGCACGCCCTGCTCCTCCAGGATGCCGGCCAGCACGCGGGTGACGGCGAGGGTGACGTCCGCTCCGGTGGCCAGCCGGCGCTCGATCCGCCGGGTGACGCCGCGGAAGACCAGGCCGCCGTGCTCGGCCTTCTCCTGGGCCAGCGGCGAGTTGACCTCCAGCACGAAGGGGACGCCGTGCCGGCGCGCGGCGGCCAGGCCGGCGAAGGTGTTGGCCGCGTAGCGCTCGTAGACGAAGTCGGGCCGGAAATCGCGGATGGCCTTCGACAGGCGCCGGTAGGCCACCGCGTTGTAGGCGAGCTCCAGCCCCTCCTTGGCCGCGGCGGGCAGGCGGGCCGCGGCGCGGGAGGCGAGCCCTGCCAGCCCGCGCGCCTCTCCCCCCTCGGCGTCGGCCCTGGCCTCGGCCCCGGCCTCCACCAGCGCCACCTCGCGCACCGCGTGGCCGCGCAGGCGGAAGGCGCGCTGGATCTCGGCGATGTGGATGCCCTGCGCGTCGGCGGCGCGGGTGCGGTGGTGGTAGAGGATCCTCACGGCGTGACCTCCTGGGCCCGCGCCCCCATCGTGAGCGAAGGGGGGCCGCCGGCCGCCGCCCGCAGCTCCTCGGCCACCTCGCGCCCCACCGCCTGCCAGGTGCGGTCCGCCACGCGGGCGCGCACCCGGTCGCGGTCCCAATCCCGCTCCAGAGCCTCGTCGAGCCCGGCGGCGAGGGCCTCCATGGTCCGCTCCACCACCAGGCCGACCGCCGGGGAATCGAGCAATTCGGGGATGTTCCCCACCGGCGTGGCCAGCACCGGCGTGCCGCAGGCGAGCGCCTCCAGCACCACGTTGGGACACCCTTCGTGGGCCGTGGCCAGCACGAAGAGGTTCGCCGCGCTGTACCAGACGGCCAGCTCCTCGCGCTGGCGCGGGCCGGGGAAGATCACGCGGCTCTCGATCTTCATCTTCGCGGCGAGCTGCCGCAGCTCGGCCCCCATGGCACCCTCGGGACCGTCGCCTCCAATGACGGCGAAGCGCAGGGTGGGCCAGCGCCGCTTGAGCCGCGCCATGGCCTCCATCACCAGGTGGAACCCCTTGCGCGGCGCCAGCGTGCCCACCGAGACCAGGAGCGGCCCGTACTTCGGCAACCCCAGCGCCCGCCGCGCCTCCACGCGGTCGATGGGCCGGAAGACTTTGGGGTCGATCCCGTTCTCGATCACCCGCACCTTCTCGGCCGGTACCCCCAATGCCACCGCGTCCCGCTTGAGCGACTCGGAGACGGCGATCACCCGCGCCGCCCGTCGCAAGGCGAACCGGAGCTGCGGCCGGCGGAGGCGGAAGGGGACCAGCAGCGGCAGCATGCCGCGCAGGGTGATCGTCAGGGGCACGCGCAGCACGAGCCCCAGGAGGGCCGCCGCCAGCCCCTCCGGATAGACGAAGTGGGCGTCGATCAGCTCGCAGCGGAAGTCGCGCCGCAGCCGGATCACGGTGGGCAGGGCCGCGAGAAACATGAGGAGACCGTCCAGGCACTTCAGGAAGCCCGGGAAGGAGAGGAAGCGCGGGTGCAGCACCTGGACCCCCTCCTGGACCTCCTCGCGCGGCACCGCCGGCCGGAGGCCGGGGCGGAGCCTCGCCACGAACGGGAACCAGGGGGTGGGGGCCACCACGCGGACCTCGACGTCGGCGGGCAGGCCGCGCATCCGCTCGCGCACGAAGACCCCATAGTGGGGCTGCGCGGCGTTGGGGAAGACCATGCTGAAGAGGAGCACCTTGAGCCGGCTCTCAGACCGCATATCGCACCTCCTCCAGGCTGGCCAGGCTGGATGGACGGGCCACCTCGCGCCCCCACACCTCCAGCATCAGCAGCGTCCAGAGCGCCCACCCCGCCTCCAGCCGGCGCGCCGCGTGGTCGTCCAGCAGCCGCTCGACCTCCCGTTGCTCGAAGAGATCGCGGCCGAAGGCGTCGGGGGCCAGCAGCAGGTCGCGCGCGAGGTCCCGCAGGTCCTCCCGCAGCCAGCGCGACACCGGCGGCGCGAACCCCCGCTTGGGCCGCGCCAGGATCTCGGCCGGCAGCCGCCGCGCCGCCACCTGGCGCAGCAGGACCTTGGTGGTAGTACCGGCGGTAGTACTGGCGAGCTTCAGGCGCGCGGGGAGGCGCGCCGCGAATTCGATGATCCGGTGGTCGAGCAGCGGGCAGCGCACCTCCAGCGAGTGGGCCATGCTCATGCGGTCCACCTTGACCAGGCCGTCGTCGGCCAGCCAGGTCTTGAGGTCGAGATAGAGCGCGCGGGCCAGCGGCTCCTTCGGCGCCCGGGCGAGGTGCGGCTCGATGGCCACGAAGGGATCGAGGCGCCGTTTTCTCTGGGCCAAATCCTCGCCGAGCAGCCGCTCCTCCAAATGGGGCGGGATCAGCCGGCGGTCGAAATCCCAGGAGCGGGGGGCCTCGACAGAGAGATTGCGGAACAGCCCGCCCAGCCGGAAGGCCCGGGGGAGGCGGGCCGAGCGGGGCCAGCGCCGGCCCAGCGCCGGGAAGAGGCCGCGGCGCAGGGGCGCGGGGAGGAAGGAGCGCAGCCGCTCCTCCATCAGGTGCATGGCGTACTTCTCGCCGTAGCCGGCGAACAGCTCGTCGCCGCCGTCGCCCGAGAGGGCCACCGTCACCCGCCGCCGGGTCTCGCGCGACACGTACCAGGTGGGCACGGCCGACGGATCGGCGAACGGCTCGTCGAGGTGCCAGGCGATGCGCGGCAGCACGTCCGCGAGGTCGGGCCGCACCTCGGTCTCCAGGTGGTCGGCGCCCAGGGCCCGCGCCACCGCCGCGGCGTCCTCCCGCTCGTCGGCGGCGCGGTCGGCGAAGCCCACGGTGTGGGTGCGCACCGGGCTGGCGCCGGCCTCGCTCATCAGCGAGACGATGGTCCCGGAGTCGAGCCCGCCGGAGAGGAAGGCGCCCAGCGGCACGTCGCTCTCCAGGCGGTCGCGCACGGCCGTGGCCAGGAGCCGCTCGAGCTCGCAGGCCAGCCGGCCGTCGGCGGCCGGGCCGGCGTCCTGCGCCTCCTCGGTGGGCACGTCCCAGTAGCGCTCGACGCGCGCGCCCCGCTCGTCGACCAGAGCCAGATGGCCGGCGGGGAGCTTGGCGGCGCCGCGGAAGATGGTCCACGGCGCCGGCACGTAGCCGTAGGCGAGGTAAAGGTCGAGCGCCTCGGGGTCGATCTCCGGCCGGATGAGGCCGGCGGCGAGCAGCGACTTGAGCTCGGAGGCGAAGCCCAGCCGCCGGCCGTCGTCCGCGAGGTAGAGGGGCTTCTTGCCCACGCGGTCGCGGGCCAGCAGGAGCGTGCGGCGGCGGAAGTCGGCCACCGCCAGGGCGAACATGCCGGCCAGCCGCTCGACGCAGCCGGCCCCCAGCTCCTCCCAGAGGTGGACGATCACCTCGGTGTCCGAGCGGGTGGCGAAGCGGTGCCCCCGCTCCTCCAGCCCCTGGCGCAGCTCGCGGTGGTTGTAGATCTCGCCGTTGCAGATCACCGCCGCCGTGCGGTCCTCGTTGAAGATCGGCTGATGGCCGCCGGCCACGTCGATGATCGACAGCCGCGCGTGGCCGAGCCCCATCGTCCCGGCGAGATGGACCCCCTGGTCGTCCGGGCCGCGGTGGCGCAGGGGGGCCACCATGCGGGCCACCGTCTCGCGCGCCGCCAGGGCGGGCTCGGCGTAGTGGAAGATTCCGGCGATCCCGCACATGGTCAGGCTCTCCTCGCCACGGCGGTCGCGAGGGGCTGTTTCCACCACGGCGCCATGGCTACGGGGACGGGCGCCGCCGCCGCCTCTCCCGCCTCCGCGCGCGCGATCACCTCCAGGCACACGCTCATGGCGATGATCTGGTAGAGCAGCTCGGAGTAGGCCGTGCTGAGAAACATGCTGCCGATCAGGTAGGCCAGGAGCGAGATCTGGAGCATGCGGGCGTAGACCTCGACCCAGGAATCCCGCGCCGCCGCCCGCTGCGTCCGCCGCAGGCTCCACAGGCCTGAGCCGATCACGGCCAGGAAAAGCAGCAGCGCCGGCAGGCCGCACTCGCAGAGGATCTGCAGGAAGGCGTTGTGCGATACCCGGAAGCGGTCCGGCTCCGGCGAGTAGGCGCGGTAGACCACCTCCAGGTTGTTGGGCCCGACGCCGAACACCGGGTAGTCGAGGAACACCGCCCAGGAGGTCTGCCAGGCGTTGAGCCGCCCCACGGCCGAACGGTCCTCCTGGTAGTCGGAGATCGTCTGCGCCCGCTCGACGTAGTCCTGGGTGAAGCGGTCGGAGGTCCAGGCGTGGAAGGCGGCCAGCCCCAGCAGCACCGCCAGCGCTACCGCCACCCGGTGGCGCGAGCGCCAGATGAGCAGCGGCGCGATGGCGGCAAGGGTCAGCAGGCCGCCGCGCGAGAAGGTGAAGAGGATGGTGGCCACGCAGAGGGCGGCCACCACCCACGCCGCGATCTTGAGGTAGCGCTGCTTCTCGGTGAGGATGACCGCCGCCAGCAGCGGCAGGATCATGTTGAGGACCATGGCGAAGCTGTTGTTGTCCGACATGAAGCCGCCCGGCCCGTCGTAGTAGCGGGCGCCGCCGCTCACCAGGCCGATCAGGCCGCGCTTGGCGCCCAGGAAGCCGATCGAGAAGACGATCAGCAGCACCAGGACGCGGAAGCGCCGGCGGTCGAGCACCAGCCCGGTGGTGACGACGCTGATGGCGATCGCCTTCCAATAGTAGCCGTACATGTCGATCGAGACGTCGGGCAGCACGGCGGTGACCACCGTGACGCTGATCCAGCCGGCGAGCAGGAGGAGCAGCACGGTCTGCACCCGGAGCGTCAGCCAGCGCTCGCGGCCGAGCGCGATCACCAGCCCGACCGCCAGCGCCACCGCCACCACCTGCGAGAGGGGGAGGGTGCGCGAGGCCCCCCAGGCCATGTCCTGCGGGCGCATGTAGGCCAGCCAGCCGTAGACCAGCAGCCCGAAGAAGGGGCGGAAGACGATCACCGGCAGCGAGGCGAAGACGATGCCGATGACGATCAGGTCACGCACGCCGCGCCTCCCGCGCCGCGGCGACCGGGGCCGGGATATCCTCCTCGGCGTCGGCGCGCCGGCTCTCCACCGGCAGGGGGGGTGAGCCGGCGGGCGGGCGCGCCACGGCGCCGACCAGCTCCTCGAAGCGGTCGAGGTTGGGGGCCCAGCGATAGGTGGCGAGCAGCCGCTGGCGCGCGCAGTCGGCCAGGCGCTCGCGCTCGCGCTCGTCGGCGATCAGCGCGGCGACGGCCCGCTCCATCCCCTCGTCCGTGGCGGCGGCCAGCAGGTCCCGGCCGCTGCGGAAGCCGCCGTCGGCCAGACCCGCCAGCACGCGCTCCGTGCACACCACCGGCAGGCTGGAGGCGATCGCCTCCAGCACCTTGTTCTGCACCCCCTGGGCGATGCGCAGCGGCGCCACGAACACCCAGGCGCGGGCCAGGAAGGGGCGCACGTCCCCCACCGCGCCGGTCACCTGCACCCCCGGCAGCTCGCCGAGGTCGCGCACCGCCGCCACCGGCGAGCGGCCCACGATCAGCAGCTCGATCTCGGGGAAGCGCTGGCGCAGGCGCGGGAAGACCTCGCGCGCGAAATGGGTCACCCCGTCGACGTTGGCGAAGTAGTCCATCTGGCCGGTGAAGACCAGCGTGGGATTGGACGCCTTGGGCAGGTCGAGCGGCTGGAAGAAGTCGACGTCCACGCCGTTGAGCAGGGTGACGGCCTTGGCCGCGGGCGCGCTCGCCTTGTACAGCCGGGTCTCGTTGCCGGTGGCGAAGGCGACGCGCTGGAAGCGGTTGGCGAGCGACGCCTCGTAGCGCCGCAGCCGCCGCGCCTCCAGGGCGTAGACCGGCCGCAGGGCGAGCGGCGCGAAGCGGGCGTACTGGGCCCACTTGGCCGAGTCCACGTCCACCATGTCCAACACCGCCGGCACCTCCGGCGCCAGCGCCGCGTAGGGGGCCATCGACGAGCAGTAGACGACGGCCACGTCGAAGCGCTCGCGGCGGGCCAGCTCGCGCACCCGCTCCGCCATCTCCTGCGACTCGAAGAACGACAGCGAGAGCGGGCGCGGACGCCACGCGCCGAGCGCCGCGCGCAGGTAGGACCGCGGCCGGCTCAGGGGGAAGACCTCGACCCGCTCGCACATCGCCGCCAGCGGCGCGAGGTCGGGGACGGGCCCGTCGCAGAGCGCCAGCACGCTCACCCGGTGGCGCTCGGAGAGGGCCCGGATCTGGTGGTAGGCGCGGATCTTCTCCCCCTTGTCCGGCGGGTAGGGCACGCGGTGGCAGAGGTAGAGGACGCGCAGGCCGGCGCGCCCGACATGCCGCAGGAGAGGGGTCGGCTCGTTCATCGGGCACCTCGTCCCAGCAGCACGATCCTGGCCGTGGAGAGCAGGATCGAGATGTCCAGGAACAGCGAGAGGTTCTTGACGTAGTAGAGGTCGAGCTTGAGCTTCTCGATCGACTCCTCGAAGGTGGAGGCGTACGGCGCCTTGACCTGGGCCCAGCCGGTGAGGCCCGGACGGATCACCAGCCGCTGCTCGTACCAGGGGCACTGCTCCTTGAGCTGGTCGACGAACATCCGGCGCTCGGGGCGGGGGCCCACGAGGCTCATGTCGCCGTTGAGCACGTTCCAGAGCTGCGGCAGCTCGTCGAGGCGGGTCTTGCGGATGAAGCGCCCCACGCGGGTGATCCGCGGGTCCCCCGCGACGGCCCAGCGGGCGCCGCCCGCCTCGGCGTCGGTGCGCATGGAACGGAATTTCCACAGGGTGAACGGCCGGCCGCCGCGCCCCACCCGCTCCTGGCGGAAAAAGACGGGGCCGGGCGAGTCGAGCCGTACGGCGAGGGCCACCAGCAGCATGAACGGCAGCGCCGCGATCAGCCCGACCGAGGCCACCAGGACGTCGAGCAGGCGCTTGGCGAACAGGGTGCCGCGCGAGACCACGAAGCCGTCCGAGAAGATCAGCCACGACTTGCGCAGCCCCTCGACCATGATCTTGCCGGTGAGCTGCTCGTAGTAGCTGTACCCCTCCTGCACGCGGATGCCGTTGGTCTTGCACGCCAGCAGCGCGTCCATGCTGAGGTGCCCGCGTTCCATGGCGGCCACCACCACGCGGGTGACGCCGTGCTGGAGGGCGAGGTCGCACGCCTGGGCCGTGGTGCCGATGACGCGCGGATTGATCAGGCTCACCCCCTGCAGGGCGGGATCGTCGTCGAGGAAGCCGACCACCCGGTAGCCGAGGTGCTTGCGGGCCAGGATCTCGCGGGCGATGTCGATCGCCTTGTTGTCGGAGCCGACGATCATTACCCGCTCGGCGAAACCCTCCGAGCGGAGGAGCCAGCGCAGCACCACGCGCCAGGCGAGCACGAAGGACATGCCGGAGACCAGCGCCAGGGCGAAGACGCCGCGGCCGGTCTGCACGTCGGGGATCACGAAGTAGAGCGCCCAGGAGGCGACCGCCTGCACCGAGAAGGCGCGCAGCAGCCGGATCAGCAGCTCCCGGCTCGACAGCCGCTCCCCGAAGTCGTAGAGGCCGTTGCCGTAGAGGCAGAGCAGGCCGATGATCGTGAAGGCCAGCGCGTCGGTCAGGACCGTGGAGCGGGGCGGCAGCGTGCCCGGCCAGAGCCCCAGGCGGAGCTGGATGGCGAGCGGCACCGCCGCGAAGAGCAGCAGCCCCTCGGCGGCCAGCGAGACCGCCGCCGGCAAGGCCCAGTAACGGTTGAATAATCGGATCATCGCCTCATCCCTCGCTGCGCTAGTAGTACCCGCGGTAGCCGCGCGCCGAGATGGGCGCGAAGTTGAGCACCGCTCCGATGAGCTTCTCGGGCCCCAGGGCCGAGAGGGCCTTCTCGATGTCGTGCCGCTTGCTCTGCCCCGCCCGCACCACCATCACCACGCCGTCCGAGCGCGCGGCGAGCGACCGGGCGCTGGCCAGCAGCGTCATCGGCGGCGAATCGATCACCACGATCTCGTAGGCGGCGCGCGCCTCGTTGAGCACCTCCGACATCCGCCGGCCCGACATCAGGTCGCCCGCCACCTCGGAGGCGCCGGCGAGCAGCACGTCGAGGCTGCTCCCCTCCAGCGTGACCACGGCGTCGGCGACCGTGGCCCGCCGCTCGAGCACCTGCTGCAAGCCCGGCCGGTCGGGCCGCTCCGGGGTGAAGTAGGTGTGGAGCTGCGGGCGCCAGAGGTCCCCCTCGAGCAGCAGCACGCGCCGCTCCTCGCCGCGGGTGAGGGTGAGGGCCAGGTTGAGGCTGGTCAGCGTCTTGCCCGCCCCCTCCTCCGCGCTGGTCACGGTCAGCGTGTACCCCCGGGCGCCGAGCGGACCGAGCGGACCGAGCGGATTGACGCGCTCCTCGATCTGCAGCGCGAGGCTCCGGTACTGCTCGGCCACGAAGGTCGGCTTGTCCATGTAATTGACCACCGGCGCGTCGTCGCTGAGCTGGACGCGGCGTGTCGACGCGAGCTCGCGGTGGATCCTCGGGGGCCTCTCGGTCCGCAACGGCATATCCATCGATGTCATCTCCTCCTGCTCCGAGCGGCGCTCCGGGCGCCCTGGAAGACGGGAATGGTGGCCAGCACGGGCAGGCCGGGGAAGGCCTGCTGCAACGACTCGACATCCGGGTAGGTGTGGTCCGAGCGCTCGCGCAGCAGGGCCGCCAGCAGGCCCAGCAGACCGCCGGCGATCAGCCCCAGGCCCAGCACCAGGAGCTTGTTGGGGCCGTAGGGAGAGGTCGGCGGCAGCGCCCGCTCGATGATGGTGAAGCTCTCCCCCTGCTGGCTCTTCTCCAGGTTCTCGTAGAGCCGGGCGTTCAGCCGCTTCTCGAGCAGCGACTCGTAGGAATTCTTGATGTTGTCGTAGTCGCGGGTGAGCGACAGCAGCTCCTGCTCGACCCGCGGCACGTTCTCCAGCCGCCCCTGGACCCGCGCGATGTCCCCCAGGATGCGCTCGCGCTCGGTCTTGAGGCTGCGGATCTCCAGGTCCACCGAGGCCAGCTCGGCCTTGAGCATGGGATCGGCCTTCGGCGCGTCGTCCTCGTCGTCGGCCGCCGCGGGCGCCCCGGGCGTGGCCGCGGCGACGGAAGAAGGCGGCTTCTTCCGGCTCTTCTCCAGCGCCTCCAGTTGGGCGATCTCGGCGCGGGTGCGGATGACGTCCGGATGGTGGTCGGTATAGCGGGCGCGCAGCTCGGCGAGCTGGGCCCGGAGCTGGTCGAGGCGCGACGGCTGGTCGGGCGCGGCGGGGGCCACCCCCAGGGCCGCCAGGGTCGAGCGCCGGGAGCCGCTCTGCTGGTTGCGCAGCTCGGCCATCTGGCTCTGCAAGAGGAGCCGGCGCGTCTCGGCCTTGTCGAGCGCGTCCATGTTGATCTCCAGCTTGGTCTGGAGCTGCTCGACGCTGCGCAGATTGGTGTCGCGCTGCTCGGGGAGGTCCCCCAGGTTCTGGCGCTTGAACTCGGCGATCCTGGCCTCCTGCACCTCCAGGCGGCTCTTGGTCTTCTCCAGCTCGGTCTCCAGGAACGTGGAGGTCCCCTGGGCCTGGCTCGCCCGCAGCGTCAAGTTGCTCTCGATGAAGCTCTCCGCCACCCGGTTGGCCGTGCGCGCGGCCTGCACCGGGTCGCGACCCTCGAAGTAGATGCGGAAGGTGTTCCCCTGGAGCTGGATCGTCAGGTCGCGGCGCGCGCGGGCGATCGCGCCCTCCAGGAAGCCCTGGCGCGTCAGCTCGGGATAGAGGTCCATCTGGCGGATGATCCGCGCCAGGTTGTCGCGGTTCTTGATCTGGGGCTCGATGGTGCGCAGCCGCTCCTCGATGCTGGTGGCGATCGTCGGCTTGACGTAGTCGGCGGGCACCTTCTGCGGCTCGACCAGCACGGTGTTCACGGCCCGGTAGGTCTTGGGCAGCACGCGCAGGGCCCAGAGGCCCGCCGCCAGGCCGAGCAGGAGCGGCACCAGGAACCAGACGCGGCGCCGCCAGACGGCCCGGGCCAGATCACTGAGAGTCAGATTTTTCATCGGTGGTGGGCCTCCCCAGGCTCGCCGGCTCCAGCGGGCTCTCACCCGAGCTGTAGAGGCGGAAAGCCAGGTTCACGTAATAGCGGGCGTACGAGAGATTGGCGAAGGGCGCCACCTGGGCGCGCTGCCAGATGCGGGAGTACCCCCCCTCCAGACGGAATCCCGACGCGAAGGTCCAGTCGGCGCGCGCCGTGCCGGCGGCGAATTCGGTCAGGGTCCGGCGGTCGCTCTGGCCGGATGCAACCTCGAAGGGCAGATTGCGCTGCCGCGAGAGGTTGCCGTCGAGCCCCAGCGCCAGCCGCCGGCCGATCGCCGTCGAGAGCCCGAGGAAGGCGTTGTCCGCCGTCACCGCGTAGCCGAGGCCGGCGCCCGGCGAGATGTCGTGGCTGGCGCCCAGAGTCCAATGGAAGAGCCGCTCGTCGCGGGCGAACTGGAGCCCCCCGCGCCACCCTCGATCGTTCTGCCGGACGGCCAGGCCCACCACCGGGAGGTTGACCGCGCGGAGATCCGAGCGCTCGGAGTAGGCGCCGCCCTCCAGCCGCAGGTGGTTGTCCCGGCCGAGGTCGGTCGCGTAGGCGAGCCCCAGCGTGAGGACGTCGGAGCTCCCCCGCTGCCCGTAGTCGTAGCGGTCGGCCCCCAGCGCCGCCTCCAGGCGGCTCCCCCGGGCCAGCTCGAACGCCGCGCCCAGGCGGGCGCCCAGCGTCTGGGAATCGATCAGGTTGGGGTCCTCATAGCGGCGCAGCGAGTGCGTGACGCCGAAGAGCATCGAGGCGTGGCGGCTGAAGGTCTGATCCAGGGAGACGTCCAGGAGATGGCTGAGCTGGTTGCCCTGCCGGGCCACCACCGTGGTCTGCGGCGTGGTGACCGGCGCGTAGAGATCGACGTTGGGAGTCGAGATCAGGTTCTCGCGGACGTTCAGGCGCAACTGGCGGTTGAGGTCCCCGATCAGGCCGAAATCGAGCCGGTGGGTGGTGCCGGAGAGGCCGGAGCCGTCGAGCGTCCGCTCGTAGTAGGGGGAGTAGCCGAGCGCCAGGCTCAGCCGTTCGAGGGCGTAGGAGAGCCGGAGGTCGAGCCCCAGCCGTCCCACCGTCCGGCTCTGCTGGAGGGTGGGGTCCTGCTGGGAGCCGTAGTTGCCGTCGTCGCGGACCCCAGTATCCCCTTCGAGCACGACGTTGAGGCGGCCCGGCGCCTGGGCTCCGGCGGACCCGGCGAGCAGGAGGGGGAGCAGCCCCACGAGGCCGATGCGCCTCCAGCCCATCTCTGCAGCCGCTCTTTGAGGTCGTCCCACGTCTCGCTCTCCCAAAGACGCCGAAACCGGCGCGAATTCGAACATTCGGCCGGTTCCACGGCATCCCAGGGTCACTCCCGACCACCTCTCCGAGCTCTGCGGCATGGCGCCCTCGCGGGCTTCAGCCAACCTGTTTACCCTGGTGTATGCCTCGTGAGAACCGGTTCCCGGCCACCTGCCAAGCCGTCCTACGAGATGCTGCTTCTTCTACTCGATGCTTCCTGGCTGCTCAGGATCGAGGTCCTTCAAACGAAGTCCTGTGCGCTGGGGTCAAAGTGCAAGAGGGGTGCCAGTAAACGTTTCCCGGCGCGCGGACGCCTGGTTTCCTGGAGGAAAGAGCGGTTGAGCCGGGTTTTCGCCGCCGCTCTTGCAACGCGCGTGTATTTTTTTCGCCTGGGCCGGAACCGTTTCGTCACCGGCCTTGAATTTGCGGGGATTGGCTGTAGGGGCGGCCCTGCGTGGCCGCCCTGGGTGGGGGGATTTGGCGGTCGGGAAATTGGCGATTGGGGATTGTGTGACCGGGGATTT
>DASXJP010000321.1:0-35749 GCA_036497345.1 Thermoanaerobaculia bacterium | reverse complement strand
CCGGTCATTCCTTCGGACGAGAAAGGAGTATCAATCAATGCTCGGCTCCAGCGTATTGGAAGTCGCCATCGGCATCGTCTTCATCTATCTCGTGCTCAGCATGATCTGCACGACGATCAACGAGGGGTTCGCCACGATCGTCAACAAGCGGGGGACGAACCTCTTCGAAGGCATCAAGAACCTCTTGAACGATCCGGCCTTCACGGGCCTGGCGCAGCAGATCTACAGCCACGGCCTCGTCGACGGCATCTCCCAGAACGCCATCGACCCGGCCAAGACGAACCGTCTCCCCTCGTACATGTCCTCGAAGACGTTCGCCATGGCCCTGCTGGACATCCTGGGGACTCACGGAGTGGTCGCCGCCGCGCAGGGGGACCTCCTCTCCAGGGCGGAGAAGGCCGATGACGAGTACCGGGCGGAAGCGGCGAAGACCCCCCCGGACGCCGCGGCCGTGCAAGCCAAGAAGGACGCCGCGGACCAGGCGAAAGCGGATCTGATCGCGGCGGAGGCCCAGGCGCGCGCGGCCTACGAGCGGGCGCAGCAGGATTCGGGCGCGGACTCGGCCGCGGTGGCCCAGGCCAGGCAGGCGCTCGACGCGGCCGGCGCGGCCGTGAAGATGCTCGCCGCCCGGCAGGCGGCGGTCGATGCCTCCGACAACCCGAAGGACGCCCAGCGGCTGAAAACGGCTTCGGATACGCTCGAGACGGCGCTCGTCGCGGGCCGTACGCTGGTCGCGGAGCTCCCGAACCAGCTCGCGAATTTCCAGGAGGCGGTCCGCCGTTTGCCGGAAGGCCACACGAAGGAAGCGTTGTTCGTCCTGATCGCCAAAGCGAAGCGGGAGGCCACCAGCATCGATACGCAGGTGGTGCACTTGCGGCAGGAGGTGGAGGGCTGGTTCAACGAGGCCATGGACCGGGTGGGCGGGTGGTATAAACGCTGGACGCAGAGAATCCTGTTGATCATTGCGTTCGTGCTGGTCCTCGTATTGAACACCGATACCCTCCTGCTCGTACAGCACCTCTCGACGGAGAAGGACCTGCGAGCCTCCATTCTCGAACAGGCACAGAAGACCGGGAGCTTCGACCAGGTTCCGAAGCAATTGGATACCTTGAGCCTGCCCTTGGGCTGGTCTCTGCAGGCGGACAATGACCGCCGAATCCCTTTTGGGACCGCGCAAGGCCCCTGGTACCTTGACATCGGATTCGCTCTGAAGAAGCTCCTGGGTCTCCTGCTGACGATGGGCGCGATCTCGTTGGGAGCGCCCTTCTGGTTCGACACTCTGAGCAAGTTCATGAACCTGCGCGGCGCCGGGACCCCGCCGGGGGAGAAGACGAAGAGCGCGCCGCAGTCGCAGGCCGCCTGACGGCGGGCATGGGCCCCCTGGGACCGCCGGTGGTCCCAGGGGGGGCGGGAATCCCGGCGGCTCTTTCCCGGTTTCAGGGGGTGGGATTAGGAGATTCTCGCGACTTGTGAGATCCTACCCTCCGTTGGAGGTTCTCCCGAGAATTTCCGCATCGACTCTCACCGGGGCATGAAGCCCCTCAACGGCGGCCTCGCCGGCTCAGTCCTCCGTTCAAGAATCCAGCCGGATTGTTCAAGCGCGTCGCGCCATGACGCGGCGCCGGAAAGTACACCCACATCAGATGAGCTTTTCTTCTTTCGATCTCGATCCCCGTCTGCTCCGCGGCGTCGCCGACCTCGGCTTCACCGATCCGACCCCGATTCAGCGCGACGCCATTCCGCCGGCCCTCGAGGGTCGCGACGTGCTGGCCTGCGCGATGACGGGCAGCGGCAAGACCGCCGCCTTCGTGCTGCCGATCCTGCAGCATCTTCTCGGCAAGCCGCGCGGCGTCACCCGGGCCTTGGTCCTGGCCCCCACGCGCGAGCTGGCGGCGCAGATCGTCGATCACTTCAACGACCTCGGCCGGCACGCGGGGATCCGCGCCGCCGCGGTCTACGGCGGCGTCGCCATGGGCCCGCAGGAGAAGGCCCTGCGCAACGGCACCGACGTCATCGTGGCCTGCCCGGGCCGCCTGCTGGACCACTTCCAGTACCCCTACGCCCGCCTGGCGGGCCTCGAGGTCCTGGTGCTGGACGAGGCCGACCGCATGCTCGACATGGGCTTTCTGCCGGACATCCGCCGGGTGCTGAAGCACCTGCCGCCGGTCTCCCAGACCCTCTTCTTCTCGGCCACCGTGCCGCCGCCGATCCGCGATCTGGCGCGCCAGATGCTGAAGAACCCCGTGTCCCTCAACATCGAGCGGGCCTCGGCGCCGGCCACCGGCATCGACCAGGCGGTCTATCCGGTGCGGCAGGAGGCCAAGTCGGCCCTGCTGCTGGAGCTGCTGAAGGGCAAGACGATCGAGAGCGCCATCGTCTTCACGCGCACCAAGCACCGCGCCAACCGCCTCACCCAGTACCTGGAGCGCCACGGCGTCTCCTGCGACCGGGTGCACGGCAACCGCAGCCAGCCGCAGCGGACCCAGGCGCTGGCCGACTTCAAGAGCGGCCGCACGCGGATCCTGGTCGCCACCGACATCGCGCAGCGGGGGATCGACGTCGAGGGGCTCTCGCACGTCGTCAACTTCGACGTGCCGAAGGTCCCGGATGACTACATCCACCGGGTGGGCCGCACCGCCCGCGCCGGAGCCACCGGCGAGGCGCTCACCTTCGTGTCGCCGGACGAGATGAACGAGCTGCGCGCCATCGAGCGGGCGGTGGCCAAGGTCCTGCCCCGGCGGACCCTCGAAGGGTTCAACTACGATGTCAAGCCCGCGGAGCGCCTGGAGATCCCGGTCGCCGAGCGCCTGGCCGCCCACCGGGCGGCCCAGCGGCCCCGTGGCGACCGCAAGCCCCAGCCGCAGCAGCCCAAGCCCCAGCCGAAACCGGCGGGCCGCGTGGAGACCCACGCCCGGCCGGCCACCCCGCGTCCGGCCGCCGGACGGCCTCAGGAGTCGTCGCACCGCCGCGGCTCCGAGGAGGTGACGATCAACCCCTGGCCGGGGCGTCGCCTCTCCGGGCGTGGTCCGGTTTCCGCCGAGCAGCGGCGGCGGCGGTTGCGGTAACAGGCCCCGTCCAGAGGGCCCGTGCCCTTTGGGCGTCCTGCCCTTCGAAACCTCACCCCCTGGCCCCCTCTCCACTTCGTGGAGAGGGGGAACGTATCTGAGACAACCTTGCCGGATCTGCAAAAATCTTGATCTCTGGGCCCTCCCTCTCCACGAAGTGGAGAGGGACCGAGGGTGAGGCTTCGGAGGGCTGACCGGCCCCGACCGGCGAGATCTCCGAGACCGCCCTCCCCCTATTTGTAAGCGACCTACTCACCTATAATACCCCCCGGCCCACTCGCGGAGAGGGGCCTGGTTCCGGGGGGAGAGCTCGATGCCGCAACCGACCCGCCCCATCGCGGTCTATCACGAGCACCAGGAGTGGTTCCGGCCGCTGTTCGCGGAGATGGACCGGCAGGGTGTTCCGTACGTGCGCATCGACGCGCGGCGCCATTGCTATGACGTCGCCGTGCGCGAGCGCGAATATTCGCTGCTGTTCAACCGCATGAGCCCGTCCGCCTATCTGCGCGGCACGAGCCATGGCATCTTCCACACGCTGGCCTATCTGGACCACCTCGAGCGGCTGGGGACGAAGGTGATCAACGGCGCGCGGGGGTTCCGGGTGGAGACCTCGAAGGCCATGCAGCTCGAGCTGCTCGCGTCGCTGGGGCTCAAATATCCCCGCGCGCGGATCATCAACCATCCGGCCCTGGCCCCCGAGGCGGCCCGCGGGCTGCGCTTCCCGGTGGTGGTCAAGGCGAACCTCGGCGGCAGCGGCGCGGGCATCGTCCGCTACGACTCCCCCGAGGAGCTGGCGGCGGCGGCCGAGAACGGCACCATCGACCTCGGCATCGACAGCACGGCGCTGGTGCAGGAATTCATCCCGGCGCGCGGCGGCTACATCACCCGCGTCGAGGTCCTCGGCCGGAAGTACCTCTACGCGATCCGCGTCTACAGCCCGGAGGACGTGTTCAACATCTGCCCGGGGGACGCCTGCCAGACCACGGACGGGGCCGCGCTGGTGGGCGCCGCGTGCGCCGTGGACGCGGCACAGCGGGGAATCCGGGTCGAGGGGTATACGCCGCCGCCCGAGATCATCGCCGACGCCGAACGGATCTTCGCGGCCGCCGCCATCGACGTCGGCGGCGTCGAGTACATGGTCGACGACCGCGACGGTCAGATGCTCTATTACGACATCAACGCTCTTTCGAACTTCGTCGCCGAGGCGCCGCGGGTGATCGGTTTCGATCCCTTCGAGCGGCTCGTCGACTATCTCGAAGCGGAGGCCGTGCCATGAGATACGGATACTGGATGCCGGTGTTCGGCGGATGGCTGCGCAACGTCGAGGACGAGGGGATGGCGGCGAGCTGGGAGTACGTGAGCCGCCTGGCCCGGCGCAGCGAGGAGATCGGTTTCGACCTGACCCTGATCGCCGAGCTCAACCTCAACGACATCAAGGGGGTCGAGGCCCCTTCGCTCGACGCCTGGTCGACCTCGGCGGCGCTCGCCGCGGTGACCCGCCGGCTGGAGCTGATGGTGGCCGTGCGGCCCACCTTCCACCTGCCGGCCCTGCTGGCCAAACAGGCGGCGAACATCGATCACATCAGCGACGGGCGCGTCTCGCTCAACGTCGTCTCGTCCTGGTGGGCCGAGGAGGCCACGCAGTACGGCGTCCACTTCGACACTCACGACGACCGCTACGCGCGCACGTCCGAGTGGCTCCAGGTCGTGGACGGCGTGTGGAAAAACGATCGGTTCTCGTTCGCGGGGCGCTATTACAAGGTGGAGGGCACGGTGCTCTCGCCGAAGCCGGTCTCCCGGCCGCGGCCGACGATCTACGCGGGGGGCGAGTCCGAGGCGGCCAAGGAGCTGATCGCCCGCCTGTGCGACGCCTACGTGATGCACGGCGATCCGCCGGACGTCATCCGCGGCAAGGTGGCGGACCTGTCGGCCCGGCGCGAGCGGCTGGGCCTGCCGCCGATGCGGTTCGGCGTCGCCGGCTACGCGATCGTGCGCGATTCGGAGGCGGAGGCCCGGCGCGAGCGCGAGCGCGTCACGGACGTCAAGCAGAACGCCGCCGGCTTCGCCAACTATCAGCAATGGCTCGCCGGCACGCAGCTCGAGCGCCGCATGTCGATCGAGGAGTATTCGGTCTCCAACCGCGGCCTGCGCACGGAGCTCGTGGGCACTCCCGAGCAGGTGCGCGAAAGGATCGAGGCGCTGGAGGATGCCGGGGTGGATCTCCTGCTTTTGCAATTCAGCCCGCAGTATGAGGAGATGGAGCGCTTCGCCGCGCAGGTGATCGCGGCGCGGCCGGTGCCGGTGGCGAGCTGATCGATCCGGTTACAGGTGGCCGAGGAAGGCGAGGGTCAGAGCGATGGTGTCCGTGACGCCGTGCGCGATGACGCACGCCCACAGATTGCGGCCCGAGGCGAGGTAGAGCGCTCCCAGGAGGAGGCCGTGGATGCCGGTGTCGAGCATCCCCGTGAGACCCTGGTAGCTGTGGCCGAAGCCGAACAGGACCGTCACGAAGAGGAGGCCCGCGGCCCAGGCCCAGGGCCGGCGGTCCCCTAGATCGGCGACGCGATTCAGGACGTACCCCCGATAGGTCATCTCCTCGCCGAACGCGGCGAGCGTCCAGACGAGGACCAGGTAGAGGAGACAGAGCTTGACGTTCCCCACCAGCGGCCGGAATTCCGAGACGTCGGGCGGCTGGTGAGTGATCGCCGTGAGCAGGGGCTCGGTGATGAATTCGCTCAGCACCTGGAGGAAGATCCCCACGCCGGCGCCGAGCGCGACGGTGCGCCCCGAGCTCGCGGGGCGCGCCAGCCCGACCCCCTTCCATCCGACGCCGCGCAGCCAGAGCGAAAGCCATCCCAGAGCCAGGATAGGATAAGTCTCGTCCACGGGGATGATCCGGAAGACCCGGTGCCCGGCCGTGATCAGCAGGACCAGGAGGATCTCGATCGCCGCCGCGGGTCTGGTGTTGAGACGGGAGAGGCTCACACCGGCCACTACGGCACCGGGCAGGAACCGGTTTCGGCGGGATATGATGGGCCCGCCATGCGACTCCTCTACACCTACCTCCGCCGCTACTGGACGCTCGTCGTCCTGGCGCTCGTCCTGGCCGCGATCAACCAGATCTTCTCGCTGCTCGACCCCCTCATCTTCCGCCACGTCATCGACCGCTACGCGACCCGGTACCAGGAATACACGACGGGACAGTTCACCCGCGGGGTGAGCCTGCTGCTCGCGGCGGCCGTGGGGGTGGCGTTCGTGTCGCGGCTGGCCAAGAACTTCCAGGACTATTTCGTCAACGTGGTGACCCAGCGGCTGGGGGCGGACCTCTATTCGGACGGCGTCCGCCACTCGCTGGAGCTTCCCTACGCCCTGTTCGAGGACCAGCGCAGCGGCGAGACCCTCGGCAGGCTCCAGAAGGTGCGCTCCGACGTCGAGAAGCTGATCGCGATCGCCGTCAATACGCTGTTCACCACCCTGGTCGGGGTCGGCTTCGTGATGGTCTACGCCTTCACCGTCCACTGGCTGATCGCGCCGATCTTCCTGCTCACCATCCCGCTCCTGGGCGTTTTGAGCTCCGTGCTCTCGAAACGGATCAAGAAGATCCAGAAGGTGATCGTCGCCGAGACCACGGCGCTCGCCGGCTCGACCACGGAATCGCTGCGCAACATCGAGCTGGTGAAGAGCCTGGGGCTGGCCCGCCAGGAGATCGAGCGGCTGAATGCGATCACCGGCAAGATCCTGCGCCTGGAGCTGCGCAAGGTGCGCTCGCTGCGGCTGCTGAGCTTCATCCAGGGGACGGCGGTGAACGCGCTGCGCACCTCGATCCTCTTCCTGATGCTCTATCTGATCTATACGCGGCAGATCACCATCGGCCAGTTCTTCTCGCTGTTCATCTACTCGTTCTTCATCTTCGGGCCGCTCCAGGAGCTGGGGACGGTGATCAACACCTACCGCGAGACCGAGGCGTCGCTCGACGTCTTCCAGGCGATCCTCGAGACTCCCGTGGAGGCGCGGCCGGCGAGCCCGCTGCGGTTGGGCGAGCTCGCCTCGCTGGCCTTCGAGGACGTGAGCTTCACCCACCAGACCGCGTCGTCCCCGGCGCTGACCGGCGTCTCCTTCGAGGCCGGGCGTGGCGAGACGCTCGCCTTCGTGGGCCCCTCGGGGTCGGGCAAGACCACGCTGGTGAAGCTGCTGGTGGGCCTCTACGGGCCGCAGCAGGGGCGGATCCTCTACAACGGCAAGCCGGGGACGGCGATCGATCTCGACGAGCTGCGGGCGCAGATCGGCTTCGTGACGCAGGACACGCAGCTCTTCTCGGGCTCGATCCGCGAGAACCTGCTGTTCGTCAATCCCACCGCCACCGACGCCGAATGCCTGGAGGTGCTGCGGCGGGCCGCCTGCGACAGCCTGCTGGCGCGGGCCGACCGCGGGCTCGACACGGTGATCGGCGAAGGGGGCGTCAAGGTCTCGGGCGGCGAGAAGCAGCGGCTGTCGATCGCGCGGGCCCTGCTGCGCCGGCCGCGCCTGCTGGTGTTCGACGAGGCCACCTCGTCGCTCGATTCGCTCACCGAGGAGGAGATCACGGAGACCATCCGCGAGGTGGCGTCGAGCCAGGTGATCACCATCCTGATCGCGCACCGGCTGTCGACCGTGCTGCACGCGGACACCATCCACGTCCTGGAGCATGGGCGCATCGTGGAGTCCGGCCGCCACTCGGACCTCCTGGAGCGCAAGGGGCTCTACTACGCCATGTGGCGCCAGCAGGTGGGGGAGCGGCGGCCGGCCGGGCCGGTCCCGGCCCGGCTGGCGGCGACGGCGGGCGGGTAATCATCAATAAGTCGTGGTATTCTAAAAGAAGCTCAGCCCTGGGTGCGGGAGTGTGCGAAGAAGGACGACAGGGCTCGGCTTCCTCCACGCTCCTGTCTCCCTCCTCTCCGTTTCATGTCGCACACGAGAAGGAGATCTCCATGTTCCGATTCATGAGATCCGCCGTCTTCGCGGTCGTCCTCTTCGCCGTCTCCGTGGCCGCCCAGGCGGCTTCTCCCATCAGCATCGCTGCGGCCCGCCATCTGCCGTTGGGCACCGTGGTCACCGTCGAAGGCTCGGTGACGGTCCCGTCGGGCGTCTTCGCGTCCAGCTTCTTCGACGAGGGGTTCGCGATCCAGGACCCGACCGCCGGCATCTACGTGAGCATGGCGGACAATCTTGGCCTGCGGCTCCGCCAGGAAGCCCGCGTCACCGGCACGCTCATGGACAGCGGCGGCCTCCTGATCCTCGTTCCGGCCAGAGATTCCGACGTGAAGGTCCGCGGGCAGGGCGCGCTCGTGCTGCCGCGCTTCTCCCGCACCGGCGCCATCGGCGAGGGGACGGAAGGGCTGATCGTCGTGGTGGCCGGCCGCATCACGCGTCTGGAGGACGACGAGCCGTTCGGCCAGAAGGTCTTCGTCGACGACGGCTCGGGCGAGATCCGGGTCTTCATCAACAACGGGGCGAACATCGACGTCAGCCATCTGCACCCCGGGCAGCCGGTCGTCGTCACCGGCTTCAGCGGCCAGTTCATCGACTACGAGATCGATCCGCGGTTCCCGTCGGACCTGCTGGCGTTCTGAGCGGCCCTCTCAGCGCACGGCCGTGTATTCGGAGAGGATGCCGTGCTCGACGTACCGTTTGGGCTCTTTGAAGCCGGCCTCGGCCAGGGCCTGCAGGATGGTGGCGGGCGGGACGCAGCGCTCGATGGTGTCCCAGTAGTACTCCATCAGCTCGCGCGAGCTCCTGCCGCCGCGGCCGAAGCGGGCCAGGAAGGGGAGGATGCGGCCCATGTAGAGGCCGAGCAGGTGGTGGGCCAGCCGGGAGGAGGGGGGCGTGATCTCCAGCAGCAGCACCTTGCCGCCGACTTTAAGGACCCGGCGGTACTCCTGGAAGGTGGCGCGCAGATCCGCGACGTGGCGGAGCGCATATCCCATGCTCAGGAGGTCGAATTTCTCGTCGGGGCAGGGGAGCGCCTCGGCCACTCCCCGCACCCGGAGGCGCACCCCGCGCCGGGCCGCGTGCGCCAGCATCCCCAGGCTGGGATCGAGCGACACCACCCGGCCGGAGCTCCCCACGACGCTCTGCGCCTGCGCCGCCACCACCCCCGTGCCGGAGCCGGCGTCGAGCAGGGACATCCCCGGCGCGAGCCCGGCGCGCAGCAGGGCCTGCTTGCGGTACCAGGTCCCGGTGCCGAAGCTCGCGGCCTGGTTGATCCAGTCGTAATCGCCCGCGGCGTCGTTGAACCAGGAGCCGACCTTGCGGCGGCGCTCCTCCTCGTCTCGATAGTAGCGGTCGAGCGGCGGATGGGGTGGGAGGGGGGTGGCGGGGGTGATCATGGTGGGGGAGATTATCGCAAAGCCCTCCGCGGCTCGTTCGATCCGACCGATCCGACCGATCCGACCGATCCGTCCGATCGGTCGGATCAGGGGCAGGGGCCGGGGCCGGGTATGCTATCCTCTTCCGCCCCGTTTATGGTGCCGTAATGATCGACCTCCGCAAAGCCCCACGCGAGCTGTTCGCCCAGGTCCTGGAGAGCAACCTCCAGGGGATCGGGCCGGTGCGCAAGCTCTACGGCCATTTCGCCGACGCCGTGCTGCTGCGGCTGGGGGCGGAGTGCGTCTGGGTGATGGGTGGCGACGGCGAGGTGCGCGGGGTGCGCGGGGACTACATGCTGTGCGATTTCGCCCGCAGCGCGGCCTTCCTGCGCGACGAGCGGCCGCCGACGGCCAAGACCGTGGTGCTGGCGCGGGTCTCCGTCCACGGGAGACAGGTCGCGGTGGTGGGCGCCTCGCGCAGGGAGCGCGAATTCGGCCAGGCGGCCCGGCGCACCCTCGACCGGCTGTGCGGCGTGCTCGCCCAGGAGCTCGCCCGCCGCGAGGAGCTGCGCCTCACCCGTGTGCTCGACCGCATCCGGGGGAAGATCGTCTCCGAGCTGCGGCCGCGCGACCTGGCCTACCAGATCCTCGACGGCCTGCACCAGCTCGTGGACTACGACCACTCCTCGGCCGTGCTCACCTACGATCCCGAGGCGACGATCTTCCGCATCGAGGCCGAGAAGATGGTGTGGACCAAGGGGAAGAGCGCCTTCGTGGGGCACGAGATCCCGGCCGCCTCGCTGATCGGGGCACTCGGCGACCGCCCCGGCATCCGGCGGCTGGCGGCGGACGCCCTCGACGATCCGTTCTGGGAGGCGCTCACCTACCACCGCGGACGGGGGATCCCCACACCCGCGAGCCTGATCTGCGCGCCCCTCTTCTTCGGCGGCGAGCTGATGGGCCTGCTCAAGATCGCCGGCTGGAAGCGGCGGCCGTTCGATCCTAGGGACGTCCAGGTGGTGGAGCGCTTCCTGCCAGCGGCGGCGGTGTCGATCCGCAACGCCCGGCTCAACATGTCACTGGAGCGCCAGGCCATCCAGGCCGAGGTCAAGGCCACCCTGGTGACCCTGGCGAGCGCCGTGGCCCACGACGTCAACAACGCGGTGGGGACCATCCTGCCGCTGATGCAGCAGGTGCGCTCCGAGCTGCGCGAGGGGACGGCCGACGCGGAGACGATCGACCGCGATCTGTCGCTGGTGATCGAGAAGGCGCGCCTCTGCCAGCGCATCTTCGGCAACATGCTGCGCGCGGCCCGCGGCGGGCGTCCGGGGGATGGCCCGGTGGACGTCAACCAGGTGATCCGCGACACCGTCCCCTTCTTCCAGGGGGCCGCGGCGCGCCTGGGGGTGGACACCGTGCTGGAGCTGGACGAGCAGCTCCCTTGCGTGCGCTTCTCGCGCCACGACCTCCAGCACATCGTGCTGAACCTGGTGAACAACTCGCTGGAGGCGATGGGGGAGAAGGGGAGCCGCATCGTGATCTCCACGCGGCCGGGGGAGGGCGGCAACGCCTATCTGGCCATCCGCGACGACGGACCGGGCATCCCCTCCGAGCTGCTGGACAAGGTGGAGGAGCCGTTCTTCTCCACCAAGCACGGCGGCGTGGGGCTGGGGCTCGCCATCTGCCGCTCGCTCGCCTGGCAGAACGGTGGGAATCTGGAGATCGAGAGCGCCGCGGGCGTGGGCACGCGCGTCGAGATGGAGCTGCGGCTCGCCGGTAAGGACGGCGGCGAGGGGGCGTCCGTATGAGCCGGCACCACGACCGCATCCTGGTGGTGGACGACGATCCCGGCATGCGCCGGACGATCGTGCGCATCCTGGCGCCTACCTATTCGGTGGAATCGGTGGCGGGCGCGACCGAGGCCCTGGACTGCCTGGAGAGGAGCGAATTCGATCTCGCCCTGGTGGACGTGCGCCTGAAGGAGGGGGACGGCTACACCCTCTGCCACGCCATCCGCGCCCGCTGGCCGGAGACCGACGTGATCCTGATCACCGGCTCGATCTCCGAGCCGGACGAGAAGCTCTTCCGCTCGCTGGAGGAGGGGGCCTTCTACTTCCTCTTCAAGCCGTTCGACCGCCGGGTATTGCGGGCGCTGGTCGAGCGCTGCCTGCGCCTCCAGCAGGAGCGCGAGACCAAGGACCGCTACGCCGAGGCGCTCGCCGGCGACCTGGAGAAGGCGCGGCTCTTCCAGCAGAGCCTGCTGCCGCGCGATCCGGTGGCGGGCGAGGGGTGGCGGATCGAGGGGCGCCTCCTCTCCTGCGACGCCCTGGGGGGCGATTTCTACCTCGCGCAGGCGGTGGAGGGCGGGCTGGTCTTCTCGGTGAGCGACGTGGTGGGGCACGGCGTGAGCGCCGCCATGTACGCCGGCATGCTGCGCTCGACCCTGGACGCCGCCCGCCGCCGCGGCGTCGATCCCGCGCGGGTGGGGCGGGAGGTCCTCTTGGGAATCGACTTCTTCGAGGCCGCCGCCTTCGCCACCATGGTCTACGCCCTGCTGCTGCCGGACGGCCGCCTGCGCTACGTCAACGCCGGCCATCCGCCGCTCCTCTGGCTGAAGGCGGACGGCGGCGGCATCGAGCGTCTGGGCGCCACGGGCCCGCTGCTCAACCGGATCTTCCGCGACCGTCCGCTGCCGGTGGAGGAGGTGACCCTCGCCCCCGGAGACCGTCTCCTGGCCTACACGGACGGCACCTTCGAGGCCCGCAACCCCGCCGACCAGGAGCTGGGCCCCGAGCGTCTGGAAGAGGCCTTCGCGGAGCTCCGCGACCGCCCGCCGGGAGAGGCCGTGGACGCGCTGATGGATCTGGTGATGGCCCACTGCGGCGGGCGGCCGGTGACGGACGACGTCACGGTGGTGATGGTGGAGCGGGAGGCGGCCGGATGAGCCCGGCGGAAGCCTCTTGCCAGGATTGACCCCGGGTTCCCCATGCGCGATACTGCATCTCCAAATATGTAGTCTTCTGATGAAGCTCCGGTGGGCATTATGGAGCGTTAAGCCTTGCAGCCGTCGTCGCGCAGTAGACCGCCTGTGAGCCGGGTCACCCAGCTTCTCCAGGATTGGCGGAGAGGCGATGAAGACGCGCTGGAGGAGCTCGCGCCGCTGGTGTATGGCGAGCTGTGCCGCCTGGCGCGACGCTATTTCAACCGCGAGCGGAAGCGGGCCACTCTGGAGACCCGCGATCTGGTGCAGGAGGCCTTCCTGCGGCTCTGCGATCTCCAGGCCGTCGACTGGCAGGACCGGGTCCACTTTTTCGCCGTCGCCGCCCGCATGATGCGGCGGATCCTGATCGACCGCGCGCGGCGCCGTCTCTATGCCAAGCACAGCGGCCAGCTCCGCGAGGTGAGGCTCGACGAGATCCCTGACGTGGCGGTGGAGAGGGACGCCCATCTGGTGGCCCTCGGCGATGCCCTGCGGGAGCTCGAGGAGGCGGACGAGAAGCTGGCGCGGATCGTCGAGCTGCGGGTCTTCGGCGGCTTCGAGCACGACGAGATCGCCGCGGTTCTGGGCCTCTCCAACCCCACGGTGCGGCGGCACTGGCGCCTGGCCAAGAGCTGGCTTCACAGCCGGCTCGGCGGCGCGGCTTCAGGAGCGCTCGATGGCTGACCGCGAGCGCTTTCTCCGGCTGCGGTCGGTCTTCGAGCAGGTCATCGAAAAGACCCCGAGCGAACGGCGGCAGGCCCTGTCGGAGCTCCGCCGGGACGAGCCCGATCTGGCGGCGGAGGCCGCGGCGATGGTGGCCGCCGAGGCCGGGGCCAGCAGCTTCCTGGCGGGCTTGTCCCCGGCCGTCGAGGCGACCGCCGCGCCCCCCTCCCTCCTCGGCCGCCGGCTGGGGCCGTACCTCATCGAGGGCAAGCTCGCCGAGGGGGGCATGAGCACGGTCTATACCGCCGTGCGCACCGATCTCGCCTACCAGCAGCGGGTGGCCGTGAAGATCTTCGGCTTCAGCCCGGACCGCTCCGACCTGTTCAACCGCTTCCAGTCGGAGCGGCAGATCCTGGCGTCCCTGAGCCATCCGGCCATCGCGCGTCTGCTGGACGGCGGCACGACCGAGGAGGGGCTTCCCTACCTGGTGATGGAGCTCATCGCAGGCGTGCCCGTCGACCAGTACTGCGAGCAGCACCGCCTGACGACCGGCGAGCGGATCGACCTGTTCCTCAAGATCTGCGCCGCGGTGGCGTACGCGCACCGGAGCCTGGTCGTCCACCGGGACCTCAAGCCGTCGAACATCCTGGTGGACGGCGAGGGGAACCCGTTGCTGCTGGACTTCGGCATCGCCAAGCTCCTGGCCGGGGCGCCCCTGCCGCTCGCATCGCAGGCGACGCGGACCGGCGAGCGCCTGATGACCCCTCATTATGCGAGCCCAGAGCAGGTGACGGGAGGAGCGATCACCACGGCCACCGACGTCTACTCCCTGGGTGTGCTGCTCTACGTCCTGCTGGCCGGCCGGCTACCCTACCGGGTCGCCGCCGAGAGGCCCGGGGATCTCGAGCGGGCGATCGTCGAGCAGGTGCCGGAGGCGCCGAGCCAGGCGGCGCCGCGGCGGCTGCGGCGCGCTCTCGCGGGGGACCTCGACAACATCGTGCTCACCGCCCTGCGCAAGGAGGCGCCGCAACGCTATGCGGCGGTCGACCTCCTGGCGGAGGACCTGCGCCGCTATCGCCAGGGGCTGCCGGTGGCCGCGCACCCGGCCACCTTCGGCTACCGCCTGCGCAAGCTGGTCGGCCGGCACCCGCTGGCCGCCGGCGCCTGGAGCGCGGCGTTCCTGGTGATTCTGGGGCTCGCCGTCACTATGACCTGGCAGTCCATGCGGCTGCGGCGCGAGCGGGACCGCGCCGTCCAGGTGACCGGCTTTCTGGAGGAGATCTTCCGCAGCTCGGACGTCGAGGAGGCGCCCGGCAAGGACGTCACCGCCCGCGAGCTGCTCGATCGTGGCAGAGAGAAAATCCTCACCGAGCTCGCGGACCAGCCGGAGACGCAGGCCACCCTCGCGCTCGCCATCGGCAAAGCCTACCGGAGCCTCGGCCTGTACGACAGCGCCGAGCCCCTCCTCCAACGCTCGCTGGCGCTGCGGCGCCGGCGGTTCGGCGAGGTCCATGGCGAGGTGGCCGAGAGCCTCGATGCCCTGGCCGACCTCTACGTGCGGCACGACCAGGTCGCCAAGGCCGAGGACGCCGCGCGTCGCGCGCTCGCCATTCACCGGGCGCTGGGTGACGAGCGGGGGACGGCCGAGAGTCTCAACAGCCTGGCGCTGGCCCTCGAGGAAAAGCAGGATTTCGCCGCCGCCGAGCCCCTGTTCTGGGAGGCCTTGCGGATCCGCCGGAAGCATTTCGGCCGCGTGGACAAGGAGAGCGTGGCCGTGCTCACCAATCTCGCCTCTCTCCGGCGGCTCAAGGGCGATCTCGCCGGCGCCGAGAGCCTGTACCGGCAGGCGCTCTCGCTCGCGCGGGACGCGTTCGGCCCGGCCCACCCGTGGGATGCCATCCTCCTCAACAACCTGGGGGTGCTGTTGACCTACCGGGGGGATCTGGCCGGCGCCGAGGCGGCCTACCGCGAGGCCCTGGCGGTGGCCCGGCGGGCCTATGGCGGAGGGCACCCGTCGATCGCCCTGACGCTCAACAACCTGGCCTCGGTGCTCGTCGACCGCGGCCGCGACCGGTGGCCGGAAGCCGAGTCGATGTACCGGCAGGCGCTGGCCGTGCAGAGGAAGCTCCTCGGCGACGAGGATCACAAGGTCTCGATCACTCTCAACAATCTCGCCGACCTCCTGGCGATGAAGGGGGACCGGCAGGCGGCCCGGCCGCTCTATGAGGAATCCCTGCGCATCGTCAGAAAGGTTTTCGGCGAGGAGCACCCGCGGGTGGCCGACGAGCTGTCCAACCTCGCCCGCCTCCTCATCGACCAGGGCGATCTCGAGTCCGCCGAGCCGCTGGCCCAGGAGGCTCTGGCGATCCGCCGCAAGCTCCTCGGCGAGGCCCATCCGTCCTACGCCGCCTCGCTGGTCGTCCTGGGGAGCCTCCACCTGGCGCAAGGATCTCCCGGCGCCGCCGAGCCTCTGCTGCGGCAGGCGGTCGCGATCTACCAGAAGGTGCTGCCGGAGCATCACCAGGACACCGCCGCCGCCCGCAGCCTGTTGGGGAGCTGCCTGGCCGCCCGCGGCCGGCTTGCCGAAGCCGAGCCCCTTCTGCTCGCGGGATATCGAGACCTCCGCGGCAAGCTCGGACCCGACCATCCCCGGACCCTCGCCGCCCTGCGGCGGCTGGACGCCTTCCGCGAGGAAGCCCGGATCGCGGGATCGTGATTGATCCGACCGATCGGTCGGATCCGTCGGATCGGTCGGATGAGAAAAAAGCCCCCTTGCTTTGTGAGCCGCCCCTACCGCATCAACAAAAACCCCACCGCCGCGAGCACCGCCAACACCAGCAACGCCAGACCCACATAGAGCAGCGCCGGCCGTTTGCCGGTCTCGGCCTTGCCGCCCAGGAGGCGGCCGGCTTCGCGGATCTCGGTCAGGGTGCGCAGGCGCAGCGTCTCCTCGAGACGCTCCAGGGCGGCGAGGAGGTCGCCCGCGTTGGCGTAGCGCTCGTCGGGCTTGCGGGCCAGGCAGCGGAGCGCCACGACGTCGACCTCCGGGGAGAGCTCCGGCACGAGTTGGCTCGGCATGCCGAGCTTGGGGCCCGGCGCGCGGCCGGTCAGCATCTCGTGGAAGATCACCCCGGCGGAGTAGAGGTCGGCCCGGGCGTCTACGGCGCCCCCGCCTTCCACGATCTCGGGTGCCAGGTAGTACAGGGCCCCCAGGCGGATCTCCCCCGTGCCGAGGGTGGCGGTGAGGCTCTGCGCCGTCGTCTCGAAGCCGGTGGCCCCGAGGTCCGACACCTTGACGGTCGCGAAGTCGGGGGAGACCAGGACGTTGCGCGGCGTCAGGCTGCGGTGGACCAGACCCCGCTGGTGCCCCTGCGCCAGCCCGCGGCAGATCCCCCGCATCACCGTGAAAGCTTCGGAGAGCGACGGCCGCCGCGTCTTCAGTACCCGGTCGAGCGAGGTCCCCTCGACTTTTTCCATCACCAGGTAGAGCCGGTCCCACTCCTGGCCGGTGTCCAGGGTCTGCACGAGGTTGGGATGGCGGGAGACAGCGATGAGGTCCCGCATCTCGCGATGGAAGCGCTCGACCGCGGCCGGATTCCCGCTCAGGGCGGCGGGGAAGAGCTTGATGGCCACCACGCGCCCGCCGGGAGCCTCCGCCGTGAAGACCGCCGACTGCCCGGCCTTGCCGAGGAGCTCGCGGACGCGGAAGGGGCCGATGGTCTCAGGCAGCTCGGGTGGCATCGCTCTCGACGATCATGACTCAAAGATGATAACCGTGTCGCCCACCGCGATGCGATCGAACGGCCGCAGGACGGTCCGTTCGGCCGGCTTGCCGTTCACCCGCGTCCCCTTGCTGCTGCCGAGGTCGGCCACCACCCAGGCGCCGTCCTCCCAGGAGAGGCGCAGGTGCTCCTTGCTGGCGTTGGGATCGGTGAGCGGCAGCGCGCAGGAGCGGGAGCGGCCCACGGTCGCGGGCCCCGCGCCGTCGAGCGCCAGCGACCGGCCGCGCTCGGGCCCCTCGGCCACGTAGAGGCGGGCCGGCCGCGGACCCGCCGTCTCGTCGTCCCCCGCCGCCAGCTTCGGATGGAGCTGACGGGTGATCTCCAGGGTCTGGATGGGGTAGGGGATCTCGATCCCCTCGCGGCGCAGCTCCTCCCAGATGCGCGCCCGCAGATCGCTCGCGATGCGCGGCTCCTGGGCCATGTCGTCGATCCACACGCGCAGCTCGTAGAGGATGGAGCTGGGATCGAACGAGAGCATCTGGACGTCCGGGGCCGGTTTGTCCAGCACCCCCGGCACGCCGGCGCCGCAGTCGAGAAGGACGCGGCGCACGCGGTAGGGAGGCTCGTCGTAGTGGACGCCCACGCGCACCTTCACCCGGTGGACCGGATGCGGGTAGTGGTAGTTGAGCACCCGCTCGTCGGCCATCTTGCCGTTGGGGATCACCAGGTTGTCGTTGTCCCGGGTGCGCAGGTGGGTGGTGCGCCAGGTGATCGAGACCACCCGCCCCTCCTGCTCGCCGACCTTGATCCAGTCGTTGATGCGGTAGGGCTTCTCGATGCTGATCACCAGGCCGGCGAAGAAGTTGCCCAGGATGGGCTGGAGGGCGAGGCCGAGCACCAGGGAGGTGACGGCGCTGGTGGCGATCAGGGCGGTGACGTCGAGCTTCGGGAAGGTCAGCCGCAGGGTGACGAAGGCGGTCACCAGATAGACCAGGGTCATGGTCACGGCCGGCAGCAGGGGAGGCAGGCGGAGCTCCCGCTTGGCCGTCAGCTGGACGTCGAACAGGTAGAGGCCGAGCAGGCGGAAGATGGTGATCAGGCCGAGGAAGAGCCAGGCCCAGCCGAGCACGCGGCCGACCGCCTCCGCCTGGTAGGCCGGCTGGAGGCGGCTGAAGATCTCCAGCGTGGCCACCCCGGCGGCCACGTAGAGCGGGAAGGCGAGCTGGCGCACCCAGAAGAAGCGCTTCTGGAGCGCGGCGATCATCACGATCAGCAGCGACACCACGGCGACGCTGCCCAGCACGGTGAGGTTCGTCAGCAAGCGGGGATCACCTCCGAGGAGGATCATTCTAGCCCCGACCGCCGCCACGGGTTAGAATCCGCCGTCCGACATTTCTCATTCACTCAAAGGAGACCGCGATGAAGAGACTCTTCGGTTCGGCCGCTGTCCTGGCGCTCGCCTGTGTCCTGGCCCTGCCGGCGCAGGCCCAGGATAAGGCGATGGAGAAGACAGCCAAGAAGGAAGACATGCGGGAGCAGGTGAAGTCCGTCGGCGGGGTGCGCGGGTCGATCCTGTTCCAGATCGACCAGGCGCGGGAGAAGCTGATCGCGCTCGCCAACGCCATGCCCGCCGAGAAGTACGGCTGGCGGCCGGGCGAGGGGGTGCGCTCGCCGGGGGAGGTCTTCAACCACGTGGCCGCCGCCAACTTCTTTCTGCCCACCTTCTGGGGCGCCAAGGTGCCCGCGGGCGTCAACCCCCAGACCCTCGAGAAGGAGATGAGCGGCGACAAGGCGAAGACGATCGACGCGCTGACCAAGTCGTTCGACAACGCCCGCGAGGCCATCCTGGCGGTGCCTGAGTCCGATCTGGACCGCAAGATCAAGATCTTCGGCCAGGAGGCCACCGTGCGCGACGCCATGATGGTGATCGCCAGCCACGCCCACGAGCACCTCGGCCAGTCGATCGCCTACGCCCGCTCGAACGGCGTCGTGCCGCCCTGGAGCAAGTAGGGGGAGCCTGCCTTTCTGGGGGCGTTCGGCGTCCTCGGCAGGCTGGCCCTCTTCTCCCCGCCTCCCCCCCGTCCGCCGGGAGAAGAGGGAGAAAACAGCTGAAGAGGGCCGTCTTGAAGCCCCTCTCTCCCGGTCGGTGGGGGGGAGGCGGGGAGAGAGGGGTTGGGGAGTGAGGGTCAGCCCCGAAGGGGCGGCATTCCCCGCCCGGCCTACCCCAGCCGTTCGCGGTACAGCCGGTCCATGGCCTGGCGCAGGGCCTCCAGGCGGTCGAGCTTGCCGACCTCCTCGGCCTTGACCTCCAGGGGATAGTCGAAATCGACGTTGTCGATCACCGTGGCCCGCCAGACCTTCTTCTTCGGGTCCCAGCCTCCGCCCTTGCGGTCGGCGAGCAGGTCCCAGCCCGTGGGCAGGAAGCTGCGGATCTCGGTTTCGGTGTACTGGAGGGGCTCGTTCGTCTTCATGGGGCGGGATTGTGCCTCAAGTCGGGGCCGGGGAGAAGGGACCCCTCCGTTCCTTGACCCCTCGGGACCCCGTTGCTACGATCCCGGGGGTCCGGGTCCCTGCGACCCGCATGCCATCCGACTGTAAAAGGAAAGCCATGAGAATCGAGCTCAGTGAAGAGCAGAAGATGCTGCAGGAGAGCGTCCGGAGGTTCGCCGAGGAGGTCGTCCGTCCCCGCGCCAAGGAGATCGACGAAACGGGCGAGTTCCCGCGTTCCTTTTTCGATCAGGCCGGTGAGCTGGGCCTCGCCGGGGTCGCGATGCCGGAGGAGTACGGCGGCGCCGGCATGGATACGGTCTCCTACTGCCTCGTCATCGAGGAGATCAGCCGGGTCTGCGCCACCTCCGGGGTCATCCTCTCGGTCAACAACTCCCTGGTCTGCGACCCCCTGCTGAAATTCGGCACCGAGGAGCAGAAGAAGGAATTCCTCACCCCCCTGGCCGCGGGCCGGAAGCTCGGCTGCTTCGCCCTCACCGAGCCGGGCGCCGGCAGCGATCCGGCGGGGATACGCACCACAGCCCGCCGCGACGGCGACGACTACGTCCTCAACGGCAACAAGATTTTCATCACCAACGGCACCGACGCGGACGTCGCGCTGGTCTTCGCCAGCGTCGACCTGGAGAAGAAGCACAAGGGGATCACCTGCTTCATCGTCCCCGCGGACACCCCGGGCTACAGCCACGGCACGCACGAGTTCAAGCTGGGCGTCAACGCCTCGGGCACCACCGAGCTGGCGTTCGAGAGCCTGCGGATCCCGGCCCGCTATCGCCTCGGCGAGGAGGGGGACGGCTTCAAGGTCGCCATGGCCACGCTCGACGGCGGGCGCATCGGCATCGCCGCCCAGGCGGTGGGCATCGCCCAGGCGGCATTCGAGGAGGCGCTCGCCTACTCGCAGGAGCGCGAGCAGTTCGGCTCCCACCTCTCCGATTTCCAGGCGATCCAGTTCTACCTCGCGGACATGTCGACCGAGCTCGACGCCGCCCGCCTGCTCACCTGGAAGGCGGCGTGGGCCAAGGAGAGCCAGAAGCGCTACACCCTCGAAGCCTCGCAGGCCAAGCTGTTCGCCTCCGAGATGGCCCAGCGGGTGACCAACAAGGCGTTGCAGATCCACGGCGGCTACGGCTATACCAAGGAATACAACGTCGAGCGCTACTTCCGCGACGCCCGCATCACCGAGATCTACGAGGGCACCAGCGAGATCCAGAAGATGGTGATCGCCGACTGGGTGCTCACCAAGGCCTAGAGCCGGAGGAGACCGCGACCATGGCCGTGATCGCCGAGCCTGCCGTCGAGACCCCGACCGGCGTCGACTTCTCGCTGAGCGAGGACCAGCAGCTCCTGCGCGACGAGGTCCGCCGCTTCGCCGTGGAGCGCATCCAGCCCGGCGTGGCGGAGCGCGACCGCGAGCACCGCTTTCCGCTCGACATCTTCCAGGAGATGGGGGAGATGGGCCTCCTCGGCATGCTGGTGCCCGAGGAGTACGGCGGCGCGGGGACCGACACGCTGGCCTATCTGCTGGCCATGGAAGAGGTCGCCCGGGTCGATCCGGCGGTGGCGGTGACCTTCAGCGTCCACAACTCGGTCTGCTGCTGGCCGATCGTCCGCTTCGGCAGCGAGGCCCTGAAACGCAAGGTGCTGCCGTCGCTCGCCGCGGGGGAGACCCTCGGCGCCTTCGGCCTCACCGAGCCGGGCTCCGGCAGCGACGCCGCCAGCCTCAAGACCAGCGCGAAGCGGGACGGCGACTCCTGGGTGCTCAACGGCGAGAAGGCGTGGATCACCAACGCGGGCTATGCCGGCTGGTATGTGGTGGTGGCGCGCACCAACCCCGAGGCGGGCAAGCGTGGGCTCTCGGCCTTCGTGGTGCCGGGCGACGCGCCGGGCTTCTCGACCGGCAAGCCCGAGGAGAAGCTGGGGCTCAAGGCCTCGCGCACGGCACAGATCTATTTTTCGGATTGCCGGGTCCCGGCCGAGAACCTCCTCGGCGAGGAAGGGCAGGGATTGAAGATCGCCCTCGCGACCCTCGACCACTCGCGCCTCGGCATCGCCGCCCAGGCGGCCGGCATCCACCAGCGGGCGCTGGAGCTGGCGGTCTCGTATGCGAAAGAGCGCGTACAGTTCGGCCAGCCCATCGCCGCCAACCAGGCCATTCAATTCAAGCTCGCCCAGATGGCGACCGAGCTCGCCGCCTCGCGGGCGCTCCTGTTCGCCGCCGCCGCGGCCGAGCACACCTCGCAAGCCGGCCGGCTGGCCGCCCAGGCCAAAGTCTGGGCCTCCGAGGCGGCCAACCGCGCCTGCCAGGAGAGCCTCCAGATCCACGGCGGCAACGGCTTCCACGACGACTACGAGATCTCCCGCCTGTACAGAGACGTGCGCGTCACCACGATTTATGAAGGCACCAGCGAGATGCAGCGGATGGTGATCGCGCGGCATCTGCTGCAGAAGTAGCCGGGTGGGCCTCGATGGTAGGATACGTCGAGAGAGGAGAGGCAGATGGCCCAGGTTATTTTCGACTTTCCCCCTTCAGTCTTCTCTGCCTTGCGGAAGGCTCCGACTGAGTTTGCCGCAGAGATGCGGCTCGCGGCGGCGATCCACTGGTTCTCTCAAGGCTTGATCTCGCAGGGGAAAGCCGCCGAGATCGCCGGCGTGAGCCGGGCGGAGCTTTTGGATGAGCTGTTCAGGAGAAAAATCCCGGCCATCCAGGTGACGCTGGAGGAGCTGCGGGAGGAGCTCGCGCGTGAGTAGGAGGCGTTGGGTCGTCAACGCCTCCCAGGTTGCAACGCCGAGTGAGAGCTTCAGTTCGGCTTGTCGAGAACTGCGTCAATGGAAGCGGCGACGACGGCCCTCTCCAGCCAGCGTTGCAACCGTTCGGGGTCCTTCTGAGAAAGAATGCGCTCGCGGGCATCATCGGGCACCTCAAAGCCGCGAGCCCGCAGGACGATCAACACGGAGCGCGCCCTCACCTCGGCCCTCGCCTCGGCACGCGCCTCAGCGAGCCCCTCGGCGAATCCCTGCGCGAAGTACTTCTTCGCGAAATCGCTCTGGTATTTGTAGCCCTTTAGCATGAACGTTGCAGGCCGAACGAGGGTTTCAGTTTGCCTCGTCGAGAACTGCGTCGACGGAAACAGCGACGACAGCCTTCTCCAGCCAGCGTTCCAGCCGCTCCGGGTCCTTCTGAGAAAGAATGCGCTCGCGGGCCGCGTCGGGCACCGTAAAGCCGCGAGCCCGTAGGACGGTCAACACGGCGTGCGCCGCCTCCTCGGCACGCCCCTGCGCGACATACTTCTTCGCGAAATCGCTCTGGTATTCGTAGCCCTTCATAATCTCCTCCAGCGCGCGGCGAGCCGCCTCATTCAAGGAATTGTACACGAGGTCGCAGTAGAGCTTGACCCGGTCGTCGTCGAGCCCCCGGACGGCGGGCAGCACCGCGGCGGCGATCGTCACTCCCTGCTCGGTCTCGCCGTGCGCCATCGCGGAAAGCACCCCGAGCTCGGGGCGGCTGCATGCGGGGAGGGAGGGGATCAACGGCCGGGACACTCGGCGCCGTAACAGCAAGATCCTTCGGGCGTCATTTATAGCCGCCATCAATGCCTAGCTTCCCTCCTTGGAGGCAGACAGTGGTGTTCCAACTCGGTTTGTGCGGTAATCTCTTTGCAGGACGGTCCTCTGAAGCCTCATGGTGGCTCTCGGGCGTTCGACTGAGTTGTACAGGTGCTCGGAGGCTGATCGTCGCGCAGTCTAGGATCGAAGCGCCATGTCTGACAACCCGGCGTTCAGCGCCTTGATCGAGCGATTGAGTCAATTGAGCCTCGCAACGCAATATGCGGCTGCAGTGGCGCTCGTCGATCAGGCTCTTATAGAAGGCTCGATCGGTCCCTTAACCGCGGAAGAGCAATTCTATCTCCGCAGCGGACGCTGTAGGAGCCTTTATTTCGACGGCAGCTTCGCTGCGGCGCGGGACGCCACGATTCAGCTTCTGAACGACCGCGAGCGTGCCGGTACGCTGGATCTCAACTATCTCGAAGACATTCGCACGTTCGCTCTGAGCCGGCGCGGCCTCTGCGAATTCGACGAATGCCGGAAGCTGCTCATGGAAGCCCGCCGCCAGTTGCGGAAGGTCGATCCTGGCCACCAGCATGCGAACGAGCTTCTGGCATCGATCGAGCAGGACCTCGACGAAACGGAAAGCATCGAACGCGACGAGCCGATCACAAGCGCGCTGGCAATCCACACCATTGAAGTCCATGGCAATTTCGGGACCGAGACCATCGGAGTCGACGATCTTCAGATTCCGCGCTCTCAGTGCGCGCTCACCTGCCGCGTTCATCGACTCGTCCTGACGGTGGAGCAGCTTCATCGCGTCCGCATGGAGTTGGAGCTCAGCATCGACAATGAGGACCCTCTCCTCGCTTGGGATGGTAACGAGGAATCAACTACGCCAGTGCTCTTTGGAGTGGTGCATTCTCGCGGTGGCAAGGTCCATCACGGCGCGTTCGATCTCCGCGTCGAAGTGAACAGCCGGTTCCTCGATCGCGAGGTCAGTCTGACCAACAGCTTCCTCACTGTGATTCATCCGGCGTCGTTTCAACCGCGCTCGCACCATCCCATCCCGGACTGCAAGTCGTACCGATACATCAAAGCTGACTGCTCCATCTTCCGGTCTCCTCTTCCCGCCAAGGCGCGCATCCGATTCGACGGTTGGATCGATTTGCCGCCTCCGCCCGGTGACTGCTCCGGGAATGCCTTTGCACGGAAGCTCTGGCTCTTGTTTCCCTTCGGCCGCGTGGTGCTGCCGACGCCGAAAATCAAAGCGCCTTCAGACGACGGATTTCGTCTGGTTGGGGGATCTTTCGGGCATACCGCGTTTCGCCATGATCGTACCGGCTTCAGGGCGGGGGAATACATCGCGTTCGAGGTGCCGTCCGAGCCTGCCCTGGGTGCCACAACGCCATTCGTCGCAGCCGCCGGCAAGGCCGCAGTCGACGAGTTGCAGGATATGGATCTCCTGGCCATCGAGGTCCTGGTAGTCTCCGAAGAGCCTGTCCTGGCGACGGTTCGCACGGTAGTCGACGTGATTCCGGTCGGAATCTGCAATTATTTTCCAATTCTGCAATCGAGACGAGACCCAGCCTCCGGGGATCCGTCAGTGCTTGATCTGTCTTCTGAAAATTCCGAGAAAAACGTCAAGGAAGCGCGCAAGCCTTTGGCGACCGTCTTGCTGGAGAACTACTCTGAAACCTCGCGCAGGCTGCAGGTCGCTGTCGAGAGTGAAGCGTTGGGCTTCCGCAGCCAAGCAGCCTTGGACTTGGCGCCGTGGCAACGGGCCTCGCTGCCGATTCTGCCGCTCATAGACCAGGTACCGCCGATCTTCTGCGGCTGGCGCTCCAGCGCGGACGTGGCGGAATCAACTCGGGACTGCGACCTGCGCGTGAACGTCGTGCAAGCCGCAGAGCCCGCTGCCAGCGCGCTGATTTCCAAAGTATTCCATGCCAAGGCGCTCCCCCCGGACTTCATGGTATGGACCCTTTCGGAGCCCACAGACGGCCGGATGCTTGACTTGCGATTGCTGATCAGCCGATGGGTAACACCGCAGGCCGCTGCGGTCCAGGAGACGTTGCGGAAAAGCGGCCTCGAAAGCCCTTCCGGCGATCCCGTCGAGGACCTAGGCCACCTCTACCAGTGCTTGCAGGCCCTGCAAATGGATTATGACATGTCGCGCATTCCCTTCGGCGTGGAGATGGAGTACCGGTTCCAACGCATCCGGACTCCCACCGTGGCGTTGAAGGCGCTCAAGATGAACTGCATCGACGGCTGTATTCTGTTTGCTAGCCTCATGGAAGCGCTGGGGTATCTCACGGCGATCGTGTTTCTTCCCGGGCACGCAATCTTCGCCGTTCTCGAGGGGACGTTGGAAGCGGTGCGGCGGCTCTTGCTCCTCGAAACTACGATGGTCTGCCGGCAAGACGGAGGACATCGGTTTTCGTTGCGATCGGCGATGGCGGCCGGGTTCAAACAGTTCGCCGAGCACGAGCAATTCTTAGTGTCAGGAGAGTCCAGCGGCAAAGGGCCCACATTCGCAGGGTTCCCTTTGCACCGTATAGTCCCTGTGGCCCTTGCCCGGCAACTCGGAGTCGAGCCTTTCGAGGATATGCCAAAGCGGTGAGGACCGCCGAACGGATGTTGTCGTGACGGCCCTTGGAGCTCGGTTGATGAGTCGGGTGGCCAGCCGTCTTTACCCTTTAGAAAAGTCGCCGCTCCCTCGCGATGCCCAGGTGAGCTGGCGCCGAGTGCTTATAGATGCTCCGGCCCCTTACGCACAAATCTGGGTGCACGACGCCCAGGTCGTACCCCAATCCGCCGGATTAGAGCAATACGTGCTTCCCGGCACAGCGGCTCCACTACAGCAGTTGGTGTTATAGAGGACGTCGTCGCGGCATCCGGAGGGAACACAAGAAGGCTGGGCGCAGCGATAATTGACACATACCAGACAGTCTCCGCAAGAGCCTTCAGTGTCAGGATCACAAATTGCAAGTGCCTTCGGCTCCATCCACAGTGAGGCCGCCAGAACCGTCAGGACGCCTACGAGCTTGTAAAGTCTCATCGAGAGTCTCCTTTGCTGCGGTGACAGGAATCACAGGATGGGCCTATGGCTCATCTCCTTCCACTGCTCGCCGAGGTCCATTTCAAAGCAGGGCAGTGTCAGGGCAGTGATCTCTAATATAGAAAGTGCGCAAAAAAGCTGAAGCGAGACAGGGTTCCATCCGGTGAAACATCCCCCCGCCCCGCTCCGTAGGGCCTTGTGGAGACGAAAGGGGCGGACCCGCATGGAGACCCTGCTGCAGGACCTTCGCTTCGCCGGCCGGACGCTGCTCAAGCGGCCGGCGCTCACGGTCATCGCCATCCTCACGCTGGCGCTGGGGATCGGCGCCAACACGGCGATCTTCAGCGTCGTCGATTCGGTGCTGCTGGCGCCGCTGCCGTTCCGCGATCCCGAGCGGCTGACGATGATCTGGGCCTCGAACCCGGAGCTGGCCCGGCAGGTCGGCCTCCCCGACAAGCTGCCGGTCTCGCCGGCGACCTTCTACGACTGGAAGACGGCGAAGTCGTTCGAGAAGATGGCGATCGTCGACTCCGACCGGCTGAGCCTCACGGGGGACGGCGATCCCGAGCAGATCGCGGCGGTGCGGGTCTCCGGCGAGCTCTTCCAGGCGCTCGGCACGCCGGCCCTGCTCGGCCGCGTCCTGCTGCCGGAGGACGACGACAAGGGCAAGCGGACCACCATCCTGCTCTCGCACGACTTCTGGCAGCGCCGTTTCGGCGGCGACCGCAACGTGCTCGGCCGCGTCCTCCACATCGACGGCGCGCCGCTGACGGTGGTGGGGGTGATGCCCGCCGGCTTCGCCTTTCCACGCGGCGGCGAGATGCCGCACGGTTTCGGGTTCGCCGCCCAGCCGGACGTCTGGGTGCCGTTGGCCTTCCCGCCCGAGCGGCGGCAGAACCGGGGGAACCGCGGCTATCTCACCATCGGTCTGCTGAAGCCCGGCGTCAGCATCCCCCAGGCCCAGGCCGAGATGACCGAGATCTCCCGGCGGGTCGAGAAGGCCCACCCCGACTCCGACGCCGGCTGGCACAACCGCGTGGCGCCGCTGCGCCGCGAGCTGGTGGGGGACATCCGGCCCGCGCTGCTCATCCTCCTCGCCGCCGTGGGTGTGGTGCTGCTGATCGCCTGCGTGAACGTGGCCAGCCTGCTGCTCGCCCAGGCGGCGGCGCGGCAGAAGGAGATCGCCGTCCGCACGGCGCTCGGCGCCGGCCGGGGGCGGATGGCGCGCCAGCTCCTCACCGAGAGCGCGCTGCTCGCCCTGGCCGGCGGCGCGGCCGGGCTCCTCCTGGCCTTCTGGGGGCTGCGCGCCTTCACCCTCTGGATTCCCGACGACGTGCCGGTCTCCCGCCACCTGACGCTCGATCTCCGTGTCCTGCTGTTCACCCTGGGGGTGACCCTGTTGACCGGCCTGCTGGCGGGGCTGGCGCCGGCCTTCCAGATGACCCGGCCAGACCTCGCCGAATCGCTGCGCGACGGCACGCGGGCCGGCTCCGGCACCTCCCGCGGCAACCGCACCCGCGGCGCCCTGGTGATCGTCGAGACCGCGCTCGCCGTGGTGCTGGTGGTCTGCGCCGGCCTCCTCATCCGCAGCTTCGCCCGCGTGGCGCATATCGATCCCGGGTTCCGCCCCGAGGGCGTGCTGACGCTCCAGGTCCCTCTATCCCCGGTGAAGTATCCGGACAATGCCAAGCGGTGGGCGGTCTTGAGCGAGGTGCTGGGGCGGCTGCGCGCCCTGCCGGGCGTGACCGTGGCCGGGACGGTCTCCAACCTGCCGCTGAGCGGCGAGGAGGAGATCGACGGAGTGATCATCGAAGGGATGCCGCGCCCGAAGCCCACGGAGGTCCCGCTGGCCGATCTGCGGCAGGCCTCGCCCGGTTACTTCGAGGCGATGGGGATCCGGCTCCTGCGTGGCCGCGCGTTCACCGACGCCGACCGGGACGGGGCGCCGGGCGTGGCGGTGGTCAGCGAGGCCCTGGCCCGCGCCTACTGGCCGGGCGCCGATCCGCTCGGCAAGCGGTTCCGCTTCGGCGACTTCGACGCCAAGAAGCCGGTCTGGATCACCGTGGTGGGAGTGGTGGACGACGTGCGCCATTCCAGCCTGGAGGGCGCGCCGCGGCCACAGGCCTATCTGTCGGCGGCGCAGCTCGCCTTCTCGACCCAATATTACGTTCTGCGCACGAAGGGGGACCCGAAAGGCCTGATCGCGGCCGCCCGCTCCGCCGTCTGGTCGGTGGATCGGGATCAGCCGGTGGCCGAGGTCCGCACGATGTCGAAGGTGGTCTCCCAGTCGGTGGCCGGACGGCGGTTCAACATGGTGCTGCTGGGGGTGTTCGCGGGTCTGGCGCTGGTGCTGGCGGCGGTGGGGATCTACGGCGTCACCGCCTATTCGGTGGCCCAGCGGACGCGGGAGATGGGGCTGCGGATGGCGCTCGGCGCGGAGCGGTGGACGGTGCTGGCGCTGGTGCTGCGCGAGGCCGGCGCGCTGGCCCTGGCGGGCCTCGCGGCCGGGCTGGCCCTCGCCTTCGCCGCCACCCGCGTGATGGCGAGCCTCCTCTTCGGCGTCGGCGCGACCGATCCCGTCACCTTCGCGAGCGTGGCGGCCGCGCTCGCCCTCGTCTCCCTCTTCGCGGCCTGGGTGCCGGGGCGGCGCGCCACCCAGGTCGATCCGATGGTGGCGCTGCGGACGGATTGAGCCTCAATTCGGCTCGTCGAGGACGGCGGACGGATTTTTCGGATCAGGGCGCAGTCCCGCTCCACGCCGCCAGGGTCCCGCTCTCGAATCCATCGCTGAAGAGCCCGCCGTTGGCGTCCTGGCCGTCGATGAACAGCTCGCCGGTGCTCGCGGCGTCCAGATAGGGGGCGGCGGCGGTCCAGGAGACGCTGAAGCGGCCGTAGACGTCCGAGAGGTTGTCGCCGGTCGCGCCGCAGGCGGAGGGGCCGCCGTGCAACTGGCCGATGAAGCGGTGATTCAAGTTGTAGAGTGGGGAGCCGGAGGAGCCGGGCTCGGTGACCTGCGGCGGGATCGTCAGGGCCGGATTCGGCGGAAAGACCGGGGTGGGGTCCCAATGGACCCAGAGATGCGTGCCGTCGCCGGGCGAGGCCGGAAAATTGTTCCAGCTCACTGGCTGGATCGCCTGCTCGGCGAAGGTGATCCGTTTCTCGTTGCCGCTCGGGTGATGGATGCCCGCGCAGAGCGCGCCGGAGCTGCACTGGTAGCAGCTCCCTTGCGGACATGAAACGTCGCCGTCCGTGTGGTCCCATCCCTCCCAGTAGTGGTGGAAGGCGGGGACCGGCGGCTCGACGAGCTCGACGAGCGTGAAGTCCGAGCCCGCGTTTCCGGCGCGGAAGACGGAGCCGGTGTGGAACTGGTTGAGCTGGCCGTCGCCGGAGCCGCCGCTGGCGGGGGTGCCCGGCGTGCGGCAGGTCGAATTCTGATAGCTCCAATACACCACCAGCGAAGCGGCGTTGGAGCTGTTGAGGCCGCAGTGATTGGCGGTGATGAAATACATCTTGTGATCCCGCGCGGTGTCGTTCACCAGCGAGCCGGTGCAGAGAATGGAGCCGCCGATCGAGATGCGGCCCACGGCGCTCGCGGTCTGCCGCCAGGGATCGTTGCCGTTGAGGCAGGCGATGTCCATGTTGCAGGAGCCCGACTTGAGCGTGATCCCGGTGGAGTCGCCGAAGCCGCGGTACCCCTGGCCCACCTGCCCGAGCTCGAGGTCGACGTCGCCCCGTCCGGCGGCCGGCACCGCCAGCTCGACGACCAGGTCGTCGGTGGGCACCGCCGGCGTCCACAGCTCGCGATGCCGCTCGTCGTCCGCGGAGGTGAACGGCCGCACGACGTACGCCAGGTCGGCGGAGTAGATCTGGAGCCGCGCGCCGGCCGGCAGCCGGAAGCGCGTGAAGCCGAGATTGAGCGAGACCGCCGCCTCGGCGCGGATGCGCAGGCGCCAGAGCCACCGGCCGTCCTTGAGCTCCTCCCAGGTGCCGCTCGTCCGCGGCGCCAGGCTGACCGCGCGCGGGACCGCATAGCGCGGAGCGAGGCCCTGCTCCTTGCGCGCGACGTCGTCCACCGCGAGCCAGCCGCGGTCGAGAGCGCCGAAGCTCACGGTCTGGACCCTGGAGAGCGGCGCCACGGAGAGCGTCTCCGCCAGCGGCCGGGGGACGTCCTCCGCCATCGCCGCGGTGGACAGGGAGAGGAGGAGGACCAGGAGGGAGGTCGCTGGTTTTCGCATGATTGCTTCTATTTTATCAGCAACGCTTCATGGCCTCGCCCTAGAACGTATCCCCCGTCGACACCAGCCACTGCACGCTCTGGATCGAGTTGCTGCGGTCGAGGGGGAAGGCGACGTCGAGGTGGAGGACGGCGCCGCGGGAGGAGCGGCTGGAGGCGATGCGCAGGCCGAAGCCGATGTCCTTCAGGACCTGGCGCTCCTGCTGCAGCGCGCGGTCGCGCGCGGTGAGCGTGTCCACGAACCAGGCCTGGCCGGCGTCGAAGAAGACCGCGGCGCCGAGATGGGCCAGGTGGAAGATCTCGCGGTCGCTGTAGAAGCGCTGCTCCAGGGTGAGCAGGAAGCGGCGGTCGCCCGCCTGGTAGCGCAGCGGATAACCGCGCAGGCCGCTGTCGCCGCCGAGGAGGAGCTGGTCCTCGCCGTCGAGGCGGTGGGCGAGGTCGGCGCCGAGCGAGGCGTAGAAGACCTGCGAGCCGAAGTCGCGCAGGTAGTAGCGCAGGCGCCCCCCGGCCACCAGGTTCTCGGCGTCCCCCTGGTACCAGCGGGTGGAGGCGCCGAGCTGGCCGAAGAGGAGCTGCCCCGGCGTCGGCCGCCAGCCGTCGGTGATCGCGGTCTGGGCGATCCAGCGGGTGCCGTCGCCGCCGAAGGTGGGGGAGGAGAGGCCGAGGAGCAGGCTGTACTGCCGCCCCAGGTTGAGGTCCTCGGAGCGCTGGATGCGGTCGAGGTCCTTCTCGACCACGTAGCGGCTCCGGATCGACTCGAAACGCACCCACGGGTAGGCCAGCGTGCGGTCCGGCGGCAACGGCAGCTTCTGGATCTCCTTGCCCAGGGGGCCCCGGCCGAGGATGCCGAGGGGGAGCTTCCTGGTGCGCGAGAAGTCGTCCAGCGAATAGGTGAAGCCGGCCTCCCAGCGGTTCGTGACGCCCTCCACGAGGCCCGGCGAGTAGCCGCCGTAGGCCTCCACGAAATCGGTCTGGTGGCGGAAGAAGGTCTCGGCCTTGCCGAGCGTGTAGACGCTCTCCAGGCGGTCGTCGCGAAAGCTGCGCACGCCCGCGGCCCAGCGCGTGTCGAGCGAGTAGAAGGGGCGCTCGACCTCCAGGCGCTGGCGCCCGCCGTCGCTGTTGTCGGCGTAGGAGGCGAGCAGGCGCACGCGGCTCCCGAGCAGGTTCGGATCGGTATAGCGGACGAGGTTCGAGGTGCGGTCGATGGTGCCGATGCGGTCGAGCTCGATCTCCTTGCCGGTGCCCAGGAAGTTGCTGTCGCTCAGCGAGAAGCTGGTGCTGTTCTTCCCCCCGGCGCGGCCGAAGGAGGCGCCCCCCTGGAGGGTCCAGACGTCGCGGGTGGTCACCTCCACGTCCACCTTGCCGTCGTCGCGCAGCACGGGGTGGATGTCGACGTCGTAGAGGTAGTCGTGGGTGCGCAGGATGCGCGCCGACTCGGCGATCAGCTCGGGGTTGAAGACGTCGCCGGGCTTGAACAGGAGCTGGCTCGCGATCACCCCCTCCCGCGTGGTGCGGTGCAGGCGGTTGGCGAAGCGGAAGAGCTTGCGGTTCTCCGCGGGGTCGCCGGCGTCGAAGATGTCCTTGGCGGCCACCCGGACCTCGCCGATGACGCTCCCGGGCGGGATCCCCTGGGCCTCCGGTCCGGTGCTGAGCACGGTCTGCCGCGCGCCCTCGCCCTGGGCGGACAGCCAGAGGTAGAGGCCCGGCGACGGCTGGGCCTGGACGGGTGCGGCGCAGAGAGCGGCGGCCAGCAGGCTCGCCACGAGCGGCAGGCGGTCGGGGGCTGGCGGGCGGCGCACGCCGCGGCTCGAATCCATGCAGAGGCTCCGTGGAAGACCCGTCAGGTGTACGGATCATAGCGCGGGAGCGTCGCGGACGCCATCGGGAATTTCCGGTCCGCCGCCCGCCTTTATCTTCGGAACATCGACGGATCGCTTCGCTGTCACGGGTAGGAGCGATGAAGTGTGTAAATTATGCACCATTTGACATAAGCACGTGACTTGGTACAATTCCGCCAGTTTGCATCCCTGAGGATGTAGATCCCAAGAGCGACCGAGAGAACGGGTAGTTGGGCGCCGTGTGCGCGCTCGGCTCCGCAGGAGGGACCAGGAATGCGTTTGAGCCTGAAGTGGATCTTTGTGTGCGGCGCGCTGGCGCTCGCCGCCGGACCGGCCTGGCCGGCGGGGGGCCCGCCGGTGCTCCAGAGTCAGGATTTCGCCGGCGCCGCCGCCGGTGTGGCGGCCGGCGCGCATCTCCAACTGGAGGGGGTGCAGGTCGCGGACACGGGCGAGGCCGCGGCCTTTGACCTGGAGCGTTTCGAGGTCTTCGCCAAAGACGCCCAGATCATCGTCCACGGCGACGCCGGGGACCGGGTGCTGCGGGCGCCCGCCAACGCCTACTTCCGCGGCACGCTGAAGGGCAAGCCCGACTCCCGCGTCTTCCTCGCCCGCCTGGAGGACGGCAGCACCCAGGGGATGGTCAGCGGGCCGGGGGAGACCTACCTCATCGGCGGCGACCGGTCGGCGGGCGGCGAGGCCAAGGCCCTGGGCGGGCCCCTGATGATGCACCGGGTCGATCCCGTGCTGCTGAAGTCCTCCCGCCGCGACACCTCCACCTGCGGCAACGCTGATCTCCCTGAGGGGCCGGGGAACAAGATGCTGGATTTCGGGTCCGCGGCGACGGTGCAGGCGCTGTCGGAGAAGACTGCCGCGGCGGCCACCCCCGCCCTGTACACGGCGCGGATCGCGATCGAGACCGACTACGAGCTCTTCCAGATCTTCAACGATCCCACGGCGGCCACCAACTACGTGGCCAACCTGGTGGGCTTCGCCTCGACGATCTACGCCGCCGAGCTCAACACCGCGCTGGTCGTGCAGTCGCTCAGCCTCTGGCAGACCAGCAACGATCCCTGGACGCAGCGCAACACCCTCTGCAGCCTGCTGGAGTTCGGGAAGTACTGGAACCAGAACAAGACCGGGGTGTCGCGGACGATCGCCCACTTCCTGAGCGGCAAGCTCAGCGGCGGCGGCATCTCCTGGGTGGGCGCGCTCTGCCGCGGCACCTTCACCACCGGCTACGCCTCCTGCCCCGAGCTCGGCGCCGAGACCACCCCCTGGGGAGGCGACTACGGCTACACGGGCAACATCTACGGCGAATTCAACGTCAACAACCCGGTGGTGGTGTGGGACATCTACTCGTTCGCCCACGAGGTGGGGCACAACTTCGGCTCCAAGCACAGCCACTGCTACAACAACGTCGGCGGCAGCCCGGACCCCATCGACAAGTGCTACTCCGGCGAGAGCGGCTGCTATTCGGGGCCGACCTCGCTGCCCGGGCCCTCGGGCCAGGGGAGCGGCACGATCATGAGCTATTGCAACCTGATGTCGGGGACGTACAGCAACATCTCGCTGACGTTCGGCACCAACTTCGCCTACGGCACGCTGCCCGGCCGCGAGGCGGCGCAGATGAACGGCTACATCGGCGCCGTGGCCGCGGCCAACCCGAGCTGTCTGGCCCCGGTCAGCGGCGGCGGTGGTGGTGGGGGTACCGGGGGCGGCGGCTCCAATCCTCCTCCCTCGCTCCTGCCGTTCAGCGACGGCTTCGAATCGGGAACCATGGGCTCGTGGCACTGAGCCCCGTATAGAAAAAAACCTGGCCCGGGATTTGCCTTTTTCACCTCCAGAGCTGTACGCCAGAGTGCGGGCGGGAAGGCAAGTCCCTGATTCCACAGCGTTTCGTGTTGTGGCGGGGGACAAGGATTGGAGGCCTGGGGTGACAAAAACTGTCTCCAGGCCCCTCGGAGGAACCTGAATGCGTTGGAGCGTGAATCGAATGGTCCTTGCCGGCTGCGCGGTGGTGCTCGCCGCCGGCCCGGTCCGGGCGGCGGGCCCGGCGCTGCCGGCGGTCCAGAGCCGGGACTTCGCGGCCACGGCCGCCAAGCTGGCCGTGGGCTCGCGCCTGCGGCTGGAGAACGTCCAGGTGGCGAATACCGGAGAGAGCCAGGCGCTGGTGCTGGAGCGGTTCGACGTCTTCACCAAAGACGCCAAGATCACCGTGCACGGCGACGGCGGCGAGAAGGTCCTGCCGCCGCCCGCCAACGCCTATTTCCGCGGCGTGATCGACGGCAGGCCCGAGTCGCGGGCCTTCCTGGCGCGGCTGGAGGACGGCCGTACCCAGGGCGTGATCAGCGACGGGGACGACGTCTACCTGATCGGCGGCGACGCCACGGCGGCCAAGGCCCTGGGCGGTCCGCTGGAGATGCACCGGGTCGACCCCGTGCTGCTGAAGGCGGCCCGCGGCGAGGCCTTCACCTGCGGCAATTCGCAGATCCCGGGGTTGGCGGGCAAGGGTGCGGTGGCCCTCGACCTCGGGGACGTCACGGCGGCGCCCCAGGAGAAGGAGACCGCCGCCGCCACCCCCGCGCACAGTGCGCGGGTGGCGATCGAGACCGACTTCGAGTACTACTCGCTGTTCAACAACGTGACGAACGCCACCAACTACGCCACCAACCTGATCGGCTACGCCTCGACGATCTACACCGCGGAGCTCAACACCTCGCTGGTGGTGTCGTCGATCGAGCTGTGGCAGACCAGCGGCGACCCCTGGACCCAGACGAGCACGCTCTGCGGTCTGCTCGAGTTCGGCAAGTACTGGAACCAGAACAAGACGGGGGTCTCGCGGACGATCGCCCACTTCCTGAGCGGCAAGTCGCTGGGCGGCGGCATCGCCTGGCTCAACGCGCTCTGCCACGGCCCCTTCTTCAGCGGCGGCGCGAGCTCCTGCCCGGCCCTCGGCAGCGAGACCGCGTGGGGCGGCGACTACGGGTTCACCGCCAACATCGGCGGCACCTTCGACATCAACAACCCGACCGTGGTGTGGGACATCTACTCGACCTCCCACGAGATCGGCCACAACTTCGGCTCGCCGCACAGCCACTGCTACAACGGCCTGGAGGGCAACGCGAGCCCGATCGACCAGTGCTACGGCAGCGAGCAGAGCTGTTACTCGGGCGCCACCTCGCTGCCCGGGCCGGGCCGGAGTGGTACCATAATGAGCTACTGCCACCTGCTCGGAGGGTACGGCGCCATCGCGTTGACGTTCGGCACCAATTTCTCCTTCGGCGTGCAGCCCGGGCGTGAGGCGTTGCACATGAACAACTACATCAGCTCGGTGGCGTCTTCCAATCCGGCCTGCATCGCGCCGGTGAACGTAGCGGGCATCTTCAGCGACGGTTTCGAAGGGGGAGCGGTCCCCGGCCTGTGGAGCGGCAAGACGCCGTAGCACGGTAAAGACGAAACGGTGACAAGGAGCGATTCATGACGAGACACACCCTTTCCAGACTCCAGCGTGCCACCGGCTTCGCGGCCGCGCTCTTCCTGGCGGGCGCGCTCGCCGCGGGAGCCGCCAACAGCGTCCGCGTGCCGAACGGCGGCAACCCCGAGGGAGCCGTCAAGTGCGCGGCGGGCAATCCGAACACGGCCCGCTTCGGCCAGAGCTGCGGCGCCCTGGTCACCCTGACCGCGGGCGACTCGACGCCGGTCTACGTGCAGGACAACTCCCCCTCGGCCGAGGGGGTCTACCGGGCCCGCTTCTACGTCAACCCGCGCCTGCTCCAGATCTCGGGCAGCGGGTT
>DASXJP010000320.1:0-7910 GCA_036497345.1 Thermoanaerobaculia bacterium | reverse complement strand
AAGCATCTCGCGACCTTTCAGGCCGCCTCGAGCTTGTCTTCCCTCTGCTACCCAGGGCATCGGCCTCCGGCCTCAGCCCTGGGCTAGAATCTCCCGGCCCGTTGGGCCGGAGGGGACGGGGCGATCGCGTCGAGAGCGGGTAGGACGAGTCACGCGGCAAGCTTGGAAATCGTGCGGTAAGCTTCCGCGGGGCGCGGCAAGCTTCTCCGTGGCGCGGTAAGAATCCCTGGGGCGCGGCAGGCTTCTCCGTGGCGCGGTAAAAATCCCTGGGGTGCGGCAAGCTTCTCCGTGACGCGGTAAAAATCCCTGGGGCGCGGCAAGCTTCTCCGTGGCGCGGTAAGAACCCCTGGGGTGCGGCAAGCTTCTCCGTGACGCGGTAAGAATCCCTGGGGCGCGGCAGGCTTCTCCGTGGCGCGGTAAAAATCCCTGGGGTGCGGCAAGCTTCTCCGTGACGCGGTAAGAATCCCTGGGACGCGGCAAGCCGGTGCATCGCGCGGCAGGCTTCCGCGGGGCAGGGCAAGCTTATTTATGGCGCGGTAAGCATCCGCACCCCGCGGCAAGCTTGGAAATCGTACGGTAAGCAGCCGCGGGGCCCGGCGTCCCCCTCCTACTTCTGGTAGAAGCTCGCTTCCCGTCCCGCCATCTCCCGCAGCAGCGCGGCCGGCCGCAGCCTTTCCCCGTATTTCCCGGCGTAACGGTCCAGCGTCTCCACCACCCAGGGCAGCCCCTGGCGGTCGGCTTCGCGCAGGAGGCCGCCGCGGAAGGGCGGGAAGCCGAAGCCGAAGATGACTCCGATATCGACGTCCGCGGGGTTGGTGATGATTCCCTCTTCCATGCAGCGGGCGGTCTCGTTGAGCATCTGGAGCCAGCAGCGCTCGGTGATCTCGCGGTCGTCGATGGGTTTCTCGCTCCAGCCGAGCAGCGGGTAGACGGCGGGGTCGACCCGCTTCGTGGTCTTCCCCTTCTTCCCCTCTTCATAGAGGTAGAAGCCCCGCTTCGCCTTCCGGCCGAGTCGGCGGTCGGCGATCATCCGTTCGAAGATGGGCGGCGGCGCGACCCGGTCTCCCAGGGCGTCGCGCACCACCTGGCCGGCGTGGCGGGCGACGTCGAGGCCCACTTCGTCCAGCAGCGCGAAGGGGCCCACGGGCCAGCCCCAGCGGGTCATGGCGCGGTCGACTTTCTCGATGTCCGCCCCGCCGGCGAGCATCCAGGCGGCTTCGTTGAGCATGGCGCCGAGGACTCGCGAGGTGAAGAAGCCGGGGCCGTCGCCGACCACGATCACGGTCTTGCCCATGGTCCGGCCGACCGCGACCGTGGTGGCCAGGGTCTCCTCGGAGGTGCCGGAGTGGCGGATCACCTCCAGCAGGGGCATCTTGGCCACCGGGCTGAAGAAGTGCATGCCCACCACCCGCTCAGGGTGGCGGCTGGCCGCGGCGATGCGGGCGATGGGGATCGCCGAGGTGTTGGAGGCGAAGATCAGGTCCTCGGGCGCCACCGCCTCGGTCTCGCGCAGGACGGCGTGCTTGACCTCGAGGTCCTCGAAGACCGCCTCGACCACGAAGTCGCTCCGCCGCAGGGCCTCGTATTCGACGGTGGGCAGGATCCTACCGAGATCCCGCTTGGCCTCGGCCTCGGTGGCGCGGCGGCGCTTCACCCGCTCCCGGAATTGCTGCTGGCAGAAGGCGTAGCCGCGGCCCACGGCGGCGAGGTCTTTGTCTTTCAGGACGACCGGCACGCCCTTCTGGGCCAGCACCTGGGCGATCCCCGCGCCCATGAAGCCGGCGCCGAGGACGCCCACGGTCTCGACCGGCCGGGCCGCGCGGGCGATCTTGCCGGCCCGGGCCTCGACCTCGTTCTTGGCGAAGAAGATGGAGATCAGGCTCTTGGCCGTTTCAGTCGTGACGAGCTCGGAAAAGGCTCCGGCCTCCAGGTCGAGCGCGCGGCGAAGCGGCAGCTTCAGCCCCTCGCGGACGATGTCGATCGCCACCAGCGGCGCCGGGTAGTGGCCGCCGGTCTTCTCCATCACGCCGGCGCGGGCCTTGTCCCAGACCATCTTGCCGCCCAGCGGGGTGCGGGCCAGGAAGTCGCCGGCGCGGGAGGCGAGAGGCTTCTTGGCCTTTTTCGTCTCGCCGCGGCCGCGCACGGCCCGCTCGGCCGCGGTGCGCAGGTCGGCGGGGTGGCAGGTGTCGTCCACCAGGCCGAGGCGGCGGGCCTTGCGGGCGTCCACCTGTTTGCTGGTGAGGATGAGGTCGAGGGCGTCCGGCACGCCGATCAGCCGCGGCAGGCGCTGGGTGCCGCCGAGGCCCGGGATCAGGCCGAGCTGCACCTCGGGAAGCCCAAGCTTCGTCTTCGGATGCTCGGTGGCGATGCGGCGGCGGCAGGCGAGGGCCAGCTCCAGGCCGCCTCCCAGCGCCGCGCCGTGGATGGCCGCCACGGTGGGGAAGGGGAGGGCCGCCAGCCGCTCCAGGAGGTCGTGGCCGCGCCGCAGCATGGCGATGACGTCCATGGGATCGGTGAGGGCCAGGAGTTCCTCCAGGTCGGCCCCGGCCACGAAGCCGTCCGGCTTGCCGGAGTAGATCACCAGCCCCTCCGGCCGCTCGCGCTCCACGCGGGCGATCTGCTCCTCAAACCATTCGAAGAGGCGGGTGGAGAGGGTGTTGACCTTCTTGCCGGGATCGTCGAGGCGCAGCCAGGCGATCCCATCCTCCAGGGCCAGCGCGCCGGGCTCGGCGGCGGCCGGGACATTTTTCACGCGGGGCTCGGCTTCGATGACGCTCATGAGGATCATCCTAGGGATCGATGCCGCAGTGTGTCAAGGATCTTGCCGCACAAGCGAAGGGCTTGACGGCGCCCTCGGTATGCTAAAATCACATCAAGCAGTCCCACCGCTGGTCTCACTCTGAGGAGGGAGGCGTGCTCGAAAATTCTGTTGCAGCATATCGGTTGCCGGGCCGGAGCCTGATCCTGCTGGCGTTTCTGGGAGCGTTGGCGCTCGCTCCGGCGCGGGTTGCCGCGCAGGCGACCTGCTCCCCCACCCCCACCGCGCTCTGTCTCCAGGGCTCCCGCTTCCAGGCCGAGGTGACCTGGACGGCGCCGGGCTTCGGCTCTGGGACGGGGCAGGCGGTGCCGCTGACGGAGGACACCGGGTACTTCTGGTTCTTCTCGAATTCCAACGTCGAGCTGATGGTCAAGGTGCTGGACGGCCGGGCGGTGAACCGGCACTTCTGGGTGTTCTACGGCGCGCTCTCGGACGTCGCGTATACGCTGACGATCACCGATCTACAGACCGGCGCCAGGGAGGTCTTCACCAATCCGCAGGGCCGGCTCGCCAGCGTGTCGGACATTACCGCATTCAATACCGCATTCAATACTGCGTTCAACCCGGAGCCGCCGCCGGTCGCGTCCCGGGCCGTCTTCCCCGCCGCCGGGAGCGCTCCGGCGGAGGCTCCGCTGCGCGCGGGAACGGAATTCCAGGCGAACGTCACGACCGCCGGCGATCAGATCCTGCCCGCGGTGGCGATGGCTGCGGACGGCAGCTTCATGGTGGTCTGGACGCAGAATTCCAATCCCTTCGCTTCCAACGGGCCGGTCGACCTCTTCGGCCGCATCTACGACGCCGCCGGGAATCCGCGCACCGGCGAGATCCGCCTCAACGAGACGCAGCCCACCGGCTCTCAGGTCCGGGCCCGGGTGGCGGCCAACGCCGCGGGAGAATTCATGGCCGTCTGGTCCGACGGCTCGCCCAATCCGCTGCGGGCCTACGCGCGTCTCGTGAGCCCCGGCGGGCAGCCGCTCGGCGGGGTGATCCTGCTCGCCGCCGCGAACGGCGCGGGTCTCCCCCTGATCTCTCCTCCGGACGTGGTCGCCGATCCCGCCGGCGGCTTCCTGGCGGCGTGGATCGCGTACGGCATTCCAGGAAACTCGGCCTTGGTCACTCAGCGTTTCGACGCCCAGGGCGGCCGGCTCGGCGATCCGGTCGGGATCAACGCGGAATTCTCCTCCGAGCCGCCGCGCCTGGCGGCCTTTCCCGGCGGCGGCTTCCTGGCGGCCTGGCCCACGGTCGGCTCGGGGACGGATTTCTTCGTCTCGGACCTCTGGGCCCAGCGGCTCGACGCCCTGGGGCGGCCCGCGGGGAACCTGATCCTGATCAACGCGGAGTCGCCCCACTTGGCGGGCAAGGCGCTGCTCACGCCGGTCACCTACCCGGACGGCGGCTTCTCGGTGGTCTGGGTCTTCACCCAGCTCCTGACCTCCCCGGAGAACGGGGTGTTCGCCCGCCGGTTCAGCGCGGACGGCACGCCGGCTGGCGACATCGCTTCGATCCACCCCGATTTCTCGGCTGCTACCACGGCGCCGGCCGCCATCGCGCTGCCCTCGGGAGACACCTGGATCCTGTGGGACCACGCGGGGACGCACGAGGAGCCCATCAGAGGCATCTACTCCGGCGTCTTCGACTCCGCGTGGGCTCTCCAGGGGGAGGTCACCCGGGTCAGCACCTATATCTCTGCCCTGGACGTGCAACTCGACCCGGCCGTCGCCGCGGCCGGCATCCACGCCGTCGCCCTCTGGGCCAGCGGGATCTATACCTTCCCCATCGATCCTCAACCCATCTCGCAGGACGGCAGCGGCTTCGGTGTCTTCGGCCAGCGTTTCTCTCTCCCGACTTGCGCGCCCGCCGCCGGCCAGCTCTGCCTGGGCGGACGGTTCCGCGTCGACGTGCGATTCACCGATCCGCGCAACGGCCAGGCCTCCGCCGGGACGCCGGTGCCGATCACTGGCGACACCGGCGCCTTCTGGTTCTTCGATCCGTCGAACCTGGAGCTGGTGATCAAGGTGCTCGACGGCCGCGCCGTCAACGGCCACTTCTGGGTCTTCTATGGCGCATTGTCGGATGTGAGCTACACGATCGGGGTGACCGACACCGTCACGGGGATCTCCCGGACCTACCACAACAACCTGGGCCATCTGGCCAGCCGGGCGGACGTCACCGCCTTCTAGGAGGATGCGATGAGGATGAGAAAGTCACCGGCTCTCCTGGCCCTCTTCCTGGCGCTCGGGCTCACCCCCGCCGCCGCCCGCGCTCAAGGGAGCTGCTTTCCCCTCGCCGCCCATCTCTGCCTGGGCCATGGGCGCTTCCAGGTCGACGTCGACTGGAATCTCCCCGGCGGCATCGCGGGGAAGGGGCAGGCCGTGCCGCTGACGGACGACACCGGCAGCTTCTGGTTCTTCGACAATTCCAACCTCGAGCTGGTGGTCAAGGTGCTGGACGGCCGGGCGGTCAACGGCCACTTCTGGGTGTACTACGGCGGCCTCTCGGACGTCGAATACCGGATCACCATCACCGACACGGCGACGGGGGTCCAGGAGATCTACGTCAATCCGGCGGGCCGGCTGGCCAGCTCGTCGGACACCGCCGCGTTCGACCCCGAGCCGCCGCCCGTGGACCCGTTGGCGCTCGGCCCCGGGCTCCCGGAACGGACGCCGTCGCGCCTGGGGCCCGAATTTCGGGTGAACGCCACGACCCGGGGGAATCAGAGCGCTCCGGCGATCGCCGTCGGCCCGGACGGCGGCTCTATGATCGTCTGGCTGGGAGACCCTGGCGGCGTGCAGGGCCGTTTCTATGATTCCACCGGCCACCCCCGCGGCGGCGAGATCGTCCTCTCTCCGGGCGCCGTGAGGCCGCAGCAGGCCCGGGTGGCGGCCGACGTCTCCGGCCGCTACATGGTGGTGTGGAACGACCAGACGCGCGTGAAGGGGAGGATCTACGGCCCGGACGGACAGCCGGCGACAGATGAGCTGGCGATCGGCTTCAGCCCCCAGCAGCAGGGACTGCCCGACGTCGTGGCCGATCCGGCCGGCGGCTTCCTCGTGGCCTGGCCGGAGAGCGGCGATCACACCCTGCGGCTGCAGCGTTTCGGCGCGCCGGGGAACCTGGTGGGGAACGAGGTCGCGCTCACCCGGCCGGGCTACGACGTCCGGCTGGCGGCGTACCCCGCCGGCGGCGGCGGCTTCGTGCTGGCCTGGGTCGAGAGTTTCGGCGTCCTGGAGACCGACGTGCTGGCGCTGCGCCTCGACAGCTCGGCCCAGCCCATCGGTACCACCGCGGCGCGGGCCAACACCGACTTCGTGCGCCGTCCCGGCTATCACCAGGCCCCGGTGCCGGTCGTCCATCCCGACGGCTTCTCGGTCGTCTGGACGACCGCCGAGGGAACGATTCGGCCCTCGGGCCCGGGCATCCGCGCCCGCCGGTTCGGCGCGGACGGCCAGCCGGCCGGGCTCGTCCTCGAGGTCGCCTCGGGATTCGGGGAGGGGGACTGGAGGGGCAACGCCGTGGCCCTCCCCTCCGGGAAGGTGATGGTCCTCTGGTACGAGAAGGCCCGGGCCGAGGACCTCGACGGCGGCATCTTCGCACGCCTGTTCGACGCCTTCTGGCAGCCCCTGGGGAGCTCGTTCCGGATCAACACCTACACCCAGAATCCGCAGATCCTGCCGGCCGCCGCCGCGGACGCCGTGGGCAACGTGGCGGCGGCGTGGACGAGCACGGGGCCGCCTTTCTCGGTTCCGATCGACCCCAACCCGCTCAACACGACCCAGGACGGTGACGGCTCCGGGGTCTTCGCCCAGCGCTTCACCACCGCGAGCTGTGCCGGCACGGACCAGCTCTGCCTGAACGGCGGACGGTTCCACGTCGCGGTCCAGTACACCGACCCCAGGTCCGGCGAGACCCGGCCCGGCCAGGCCGTGCCGCTCACCGGCGACAGCGGCGCCTTCTGGTTCTTCGGGCCGACCAATGCCGAGCTGTTGATCAAGGTGCTCGACGGCCGCCCCGTCAACGGCCATTTCTGGGTGTTCTATGGGGCGCTCTCGGACGTCGAATATACGATCACGGTGATCGACACGGTCACGGGCAACCGCCGCGCCTATCACAATAATCTCCATCATCAGGGGAGCGGGGCGGACGTCGACGCCTTCGCGGCGCCGGCGGCCTCGCGCTAAACGGAGGGAGCCATGAAGAGATCTTTTCTCGTTCTACTGTCGCTCGGTCTCGGCGCGCTTCCCGCGCTGGCGGACGCTCCGCCCGCGGCGGGCCCGGATTTCCAGCTGAGCGTGGTGAGCCAGGGGTTGCAGCTCGAACCGGACGTGGCGCAGGACACCGCCGGGGACATCGTGGCCGTCTGGCTCGACGGCTCCTCGCCCTCCAACCCCGTGATCAAGGCCCGTCTCTTCACCGCCTCGGGGACCCCCCGGAGCGGCGAGATCGTCGTGGCTCCGGCCGGCTCCTCGCCGCGCGTGGCCATGACGCCGCTCGGCGACTTCGTGGTCGCCTGGGAATTTCTGGGGCAGATCTATACGCGGCACTTCGACCGGCGGGGACAAACGCCGATCACCAGCTTCGATCCGCTGCCGCCCGGACTGGCGCGCTCTCCGGACGTGGCCGTGGACCCCGCGGGCAACGTCTGCGTCGTCTGGGCGGAGACCCATTTGGACGGCGATGCCATCATGATGCAGCGGTATGGCCCGAGCCTCCCGGGAAGCCCGCCCGAGCAGGTCAACCTGCCGGCCCCCTTCACCCGGGGCAACCCGCGGGTCGCCGTGGACCCGTCGGGCAGCCTGCTGGTGAGCTGGAGCGATCGCCGCGGCGAGGGGGGATTCGACAGCGACGTCTGGGCTCGCCGCTTCGACGGCCCGAGCGGGATCTGGGGCCCGGAGGTGCGGGTCAACGCGGATAAGCCCGGCGACCAGGAGGGGAGCGCTCCCATCCTCTATCCCGACGGCACGGGCGCGGTAGTGTTCTACGACCTCTCGGCGCAACAGGTCCTGGCCCGCGATATCGACGCCACGGGGAATCCCACCGGCGCCCAGGTCAAGCTCGGCGACCTGGGAGGAATATTCACGTTTTCCGCGCTTTT
>DASXJP010000319.1:0-9748 GCA_036497345.1 Thermoanaerobaculia bacterium | reverse complement strand
CGACGCCACCCTCTCCACGGTCCCCGCCCCTCTCCCGCTCGCCGAGATGGTGGCGGGAGGGGGCGACTGGGAGGTCGAGATCGGCTTCGGCAAGGGTCGCTACCTCCTGCGCCGCTGCCGGGAGGAGGCGGACCGCCGGTTCCTCGGCATCGAGGTGGCGGGGGAGTACCACGGCATCCTCGTCGACCGCGCCCGCCGCCAGGCTCCGGCCAACTGGCTGGCGATCCGCGGCGACGCCCTCTACCTCGCCTCGGCGGTGCTGCCCGCGGGGTTCGCCTCGGCGCTCCACGTCTACTTCCCGGACCCCTGGCCGAAGAGCCGCCACCACAAGCGGCGCCTCTTCGATCCCCAGACGGTCGACCTCGTCCTCCGGCTCCTGCGCCGGGGCGGGCGCTTCTCCTTCGCCACCGATTTCCTGGAGTATGGGGAGCGGGTGGCGGAGATCCTCGCCGGCTACCCCGGCCTCCGCTGCGCGCGCCGCGACCGCCCCTGGGACGAGGGGCCGCGCACCAACTACGAGGCCAAGTACGAGGTCGAGGGCCGCCCGATCCTCCGTCTCGAAGGCATCCTGGAGGTGGACGGCCGCGAGGCCCCGCTCCACCCCCTGGGGGCCAAGGCCGTGCTGGCGGCGACCTGGCTGGATGAGGATCGATCGGACGAGGACTGATCGAAGGGAGGCCATCATGCGGAAAGTCATCGTGATCACGGGCGCGAGCGGCGGCATCGGCGCGGCGCTCGCCAGGGAATTGGGCAAGGCCGGGCATCGTCTGGTGCTCGCCGCCCGGCGCCGGGAGGAGCTGGAGACGGTGGCCCGGGAGGCGGCGGCGGACGCGATCGCCGTCCCCACGGACGTCACCCGGCGCGAGGAGGTCGAGCGCCTGCGCGACCGGGCCCTGGAGGCCCGCGGGGGGATCGACGTCTGGATCAACAACGCCGGCCGGGGGATCAGCAAGCGGGTGATGGAGCTCACCGACGCCGACCTCGACGAGATGATGGCGGTCAACGTCAAGTCGGCCCTCTACGGCATGCAGGCCGTGGTGCCCCACTTCCAGCAGCGGGGGAGCGGGCATCTGATCAACGTCTCCTCCTTCCTGGGCCGCGTGCCGCTGGTCCCCATCCGCTCGGCCTACAACGCGGCCAAGGCGGCGCTCAACGCCCTCACGGCCAATCTCCGCGTCGATCTGAAGGCCGAGCACCCCGGCATCCACGTCTCGCTGGTGATGCCCGGCGTGGTCACCACCGACTTCGCCCGCAACGCCCTGGGCGCGTCCTCCGGCTCGTCCTACCGCCCGCCGGCGAGCGCGGCGCAACCTCAGACCGCGGAGGAGGTCGCGGCGGTCATCGCCCGTCTCGTCGAGCACCCCCAGGCCGAGATCTTCACCAATCCCGCCCAGATCCCGATCGTCCGGCGTTACTATGAGGACATCGCGGCTTTCGAGGAGCAGACATGAGGATCTGGATCGTGATCGCCGTTCTCGCGGGGCTGGGGGCTCAGAGGCTCCCCGCCCAGACCCCGGAGACCGCCGTCGAGCAGGCCATGCGCGGCTACGCCGCCACCCTGAAGGCCGGGACCCCGGAGCAGATCGCCGCCTGGTATGCGAAGGATGGCGAGCTCCTCCTTCCGGGGCTGGCCGAGCTGAAGGGGCCGGAGGCGATCCGCGCCTTCCTAGCCCCCATGGCCAGCGCCGTCGAGGTGGAGTCGGTGGCGGTCACCACCGATCTCGTCGCGGTCCACGGCGACTCCGCCGATCTCTGGGGCACCTACCGCCAGGTGGCCGGCGAGAAGGGGAAGCCCAAGCAGACCTATGGCGGTCGCTACGCCGCGATCTGGCACCGCGAGGCGGACGGCGGATGGCGTCTCTACCGGTTGCTGATGCAGCCGGGAGAGGCCGGCAAGCCCTGAGCCCGTCGCCTCCGCGCCGCGAGGCCGTCCTCCCCAGGGGACATGAAAAGCCTGCTTCCCCAGGGAGAAGAGTTGGAACGGCTTTTGATATCTCCGTAGGAAAGTCGCCCCCGCATGGGTTTCCAGGGGGCAGGAGGAAAATGAACATCATGAACGCGAAACGTACCGCTGCCTTCGCCGTCGCCCTGACGGTGCTGGTCTCCGCCCTCGCCTTCGCCCCGGCCGCCTCGGCGGGGGTCTATGTCTCCGGCGGTGTGCGGGTCTATGCGCCGCTGCCGCCCGTACGCCACGAGGTGGTGGTCGCCAGCCCCGGCCCGCGCTACGCCTGGGTGCCCGGCTACTGGCGCTGGAATCCCTATCCCCGGCATTACGTGTGGGTCGCGGGCGCCTGGGCCGTCCCGCCCTATCCGGGCGCGTACTGGGTGGCGCCGCGCGTGGCGTACTACCACTACCACCCCTACTACTACGGGGGCCACTGGGGCCACGGCCACGGCTACTACGGCCACGGCTACTACGGCCATGGTCACGGCCACGGCTACTACGGCCATGGCCATGGTCACGGCCACTGGTAGGACGGATCGGGAATACCCCACACGGGGCTCCCGGGGGTGATGGTATCCTTGCGCCCCGGGAGCCCGAGCCTTGCTCAACCGACTGAAATACCTCTGGCCATATCTCCGACCCCACCGCCGCAAGCTGGCTTGGGGGCTGCTCACCGTCCTCATCTCGGCGCTGCTGGGGCTGGTGAGCCCCAAGCTGATCGGCAGCGCCGTCGACGCGCTCCGCCACGGCGCGTCCCGCCTCAGCCTGCTGGGCTATGGCGGCCTCATCGTCGGCTTCTCCCTCGTCTCGGGGGTGTTCAGCTACTTCCAGCGGATGATCCTGGTGGCGATGAGCCGGGACATCGAGTACGACCTCCGCAACAGCTATTTCGCCGCCCTGGAGCGCCAGGCTCCCGCGTTCTTCCAGCAATACCCCACGGGCGACCTGATGGCCCGGGCCACCAATGACCTCCAGGCGGTACGGATGCTCTGCGGCCCGGCCATTATGTACATTACAAATACCGTGTTCGTGGCCATCGGGGCGCTTCTCTTCATGACCCGGATCAGCGTCCCCCTGATGCTGATCTCCCTGGCGCCGATGCCGCTGGTGGTGCTCTCGACGACCATCGTCGGCCGCCGGATCCATGGCCTGTTCACCAGGGTGCAGGCGAAGTTCTCCGACGTCACCACCAAGGTGCAGGAGAGCCTCGCCGGGGTCCGGGTGGTGCGGGCCTACGCCCGGGAGGCGCGCGAGGAGGAGGAGCTCGATCAGATCAACGAGCTCTACCTGGAGGGCAACCGTAGGCTGGCCGCCCTCACGACGGCGTTCCATCCCTTGCTCCAAGGGCTGGTGGGCATCGGCTTCGCGGCGGTGTTGTGGTACGGCGGCCTGCTGGTGATCCGCAACCGGATCTCGCTCGGCGAGCTCATCACGTTCCAGCTCTATCTCACCCGGCTGATCTGGCCGATGATCGCCGTCGGCTGGGTGGTGAACCTGACCCAGCGCGGCCTCGCCTCGCTCGCCCGCATCCGCAGCATCCTGGACACCACGCCGGCCATCCGGGACGAGGAGCCGCTGGTCGATCCGGGCGCGATCCGCGGGGAGGTGAGCTTCCGCGGCCTCAGCTTCGCCTACCGCGAAGGGGTGCCGGTGCTCTCGGACATCGACCTGCGGGTGCCGGCGGGCAGGACCGTGGCGGTGGTGGGCCGGACCGGCGCGGGCAAGAGCACCCTGCTGGCGCTGATCCCGCGGCTCATCGATCCGCCGCACGGCGCGCTGCTGGTGGACGGCACGGACGTCCGGCACCTGCCGCTCGCCCGGCTCCGCGGCGCGGCCGGCATGGTGCCGCAGGAGACGTTCCTCTTCTCGGCCACCATCCGCGAGAACATCGCCCTCGGCAGCCCGGACGCCACGGTCGAGCAGGTGGCCGAGGCGGCGCGCCTGGCCGGCCTCGGACCGGACCTCGAAGCGTTCCCCAAGGGGCTCGACACCATCGTCGGCGAGCGGGGCCTCACCCTCTCCGGCGGTCAGAAGCAGCGGGTGACGCTCGCCCGGGCGCTCCTGCGGAGCCCAAACATCCTGCTGCTCGACGACTGCCTGTCGGCCGTGGACACCCAGACCGAGGAGCACATCCTCGCCAACCTGCGGACGGTCTTCCTGGGGCGCACGGTGTTCCTGGTCTCCCACCGGATCTCGACGGTGAAGGACGCGGACCTGATCCTGGTGCTCGACCAGGGGCGGATCGTCGAGCGCGGCGCGCACGCGCAACTCATCACCGAAGGCGGCCTCTACGCCGAGCTCCACCAGCGCCAGCTCCTGGAGGAGGAGCTCGCGGCGGTGTAGAAGGGAGGGCGCCATGCGGATCGTGATCACGGGGGGGACGGGGCTCATCGGCAGCGCGGTGGCCCGGGAGATGGGGAGCGCCGGTCACGAGGTGGTGGTGCTCACCCGCGATCCTTCCAGGATGGGGCCGCTGCCGCCCAACACGCGCGCGGCCCAGTGGGACGGCAAGACCGCCGGCGACTGGGCGAAGCTCCTCGACGGCGACACGGTGATCGTCCACCTGGCGGGGGACTCCATCGCCGCGGGGCGGTGGACCGAGGAGAAGAAGCGCCGCATCCGCGACAGCCGGGTCGAGTCCGGTCGCGCCGTGCTGGAGGCCGTCCGCCAGGCGAAGGCGAAGCCGCGGGCCCTGCTCCAGGGGTCGGCGGTCGGCTACTACGGCGACGCCGGCGACGAGGTGGTGTCCGAGCTCCATCCTCCAGGCAAGGACTTCCTGGCCAACGTCTGCGTCGAGTGGGAAGCCTCCACGGCCGAGGTGGCCGCGATGGGCGTGCGGCGCCCCGTGCTCCGCACCGGCGTCGTGCTCAGCGACCAGGGGGGCGCCCTGCCGCGCATGGCGCTCCCCTTCCGCATGCTGGCCGGCGGACCGCTCGGCAACGGCCGCCAGTGGCTCTCCTGGATTCACGAGGTGGACGAGGTGGGCGCCATCCGCTTCCTGATCGAGCGCGAGGACGTCGACGGCCCGTTCAACCTGACGGCGCCCGCGCCGCTGACCAACCGGGATCTCAGCCGCGCCCTGGGGCAGGTGCTCCACCGCCCGAGCTTCGCCCCCGCCCCCGGCTTCGCCCTCCGCCTCCTGCTCGGCGAGATGGCGGACGCCCTCCTCCACGGCCAGCGGGCCGTGCCCCGCCGGCTGCTCGACCTCGGCTACGTCTTCCGCTACCCCGAGGCCCTCGGGGCCCTGCGCAGCCTGCTGCGCTGATTGATCCCCTGAAAATTGATCCCCTAAAAGCAAAAGGGCGGCCCCGAGAGGGCCGCCCAGGTGCGTCCGTTCAGGAGCCCGCGGCTAGAACCGCAGGCCGAAGGTGACGCGGAAGGTGCGCGGCGTCTGGAAGCCGAACTGGTTCACGGCCTTGCCGAAGTTCGGCCCCTTCTGCCAGTTGACCCCTTCGACCGGCTTCTCGGTGAGCGGGTTGAACGCCAGGCAGCGGCCGGTGGGCGAGTTACGGCAGGGGCCCCGGTTGTCGGCCGTGAAGATGCTGGTGTCGAACAGCGTGTTGTCGGTGGTGTCCACATGGTGCCCGTTGAGCAGGTTGACGATCTGCGGCTGCACGAAGAAGTTGACACCCGAGAATTTGAAGTCGTAGTTGAGGGACAGGTCCGTCCGCAGCACCGACGGGGTCGTGAACGAGCCGCGCTTCGAGAAGTAGTAGGTCGTCCGCACCGGCGGGGTGACGTAGCCCGGGTTCGACACGTAGTTCTGCCCCGTGGCGGGGTTGATCAGCGTGACCGAGCCGGGGGCGTCGTACGGGTGGCCGGAGAAGTAGCTCTGCGCCAGGCTGACGCTGAGGGCCTGCCGGCCGCCCGAGAATAAGTTGTACAGACCGTAGAGAGTGACCCGGTGGCGCTGGTCGGTCAGCAGGTCCCCCTTGGGGCTGGCCCAGCTATTGTTGTGGTATTCCGGATACTGGCCCAGGCTGCCGGTGACGGGGCCGTTGGCGCGGGTCTCGCCATCGAAGTTGCCCTGGGTGTGCGACAGCGTCCAGTTGCCGCCGAGGTCGAGCCGGGCCGTGGGGCTGTAGCGGAACTGCATCTGCAGCGCGTCGTAGCGCCGCTCGTAGAGGCTGTCGTTGTTCTCGACCAGCGTCAGGTCGCTCGGCCCGTTCGGGGTGGTGACGTGGCCGGTGCTGAGGTCGGTGCGGGCCGCGTAGAAGTCGTGCCAGTCGCGGTGGATGACGTCCGCCCGCGCGATGCCGTGCTCGCCGAGCCGGGCGCTCAAGCCGAGGGCGTACTCGGTGACCGACGGCGAGTCGAGCGAGCCGCGGATGATGGTGTTGCCGCCGGGGATGTTGACGCCGATCAGCGGCAGCGGGCCGTTCGGGCCGCCATTGGCCTGGAACCAGTCGAAGAGGGCGCGGATCGCCTGGTCCTGGGTGAGGAGAGGGGCGCTCGGGTCGGTATTGATCGCCGGGCCGCGATAGGCCCACTGGAAGGTCGCTGGGGCGCCGGCGGCGGAGCTCGCGTCGCCGACGCTGTTGGCGATGGCGGCCACGTACTGGCCGTAGCTGGCGTGGCCGATCCACCGCGAATCGCCGTGCACGTCGTAGGTCATCGACAGGCGCGGGCTGAAGTTGCTGTCCTTGGCGACCTTCTTGCCCTCTTCGTCCGTGCCGTCGTTGGCGTCGTAGCGCAGGCCGACGCCGAAGGTCATGCGGTCGCTGAAGCGCCAGTTGTCGTTGATGTAGGCCGAGTTGGTCTTGAAGTTGGTCCCCTGGCTGAGCTTCGCGATGGGGTTGAACTGGATGATCGTCGAGCCGTCGTTGGCGAACACCGGGAAGATGTCGGCGCCGCGGAGGATCGCGCTGGTGCCGAAGACCCGGTAGTCGCTGCCCGACTGGTGGTTGTTGGCCAGGCGCTGGTCGTTGAACGAGTCGACGCCGCCCACGATGTCGTGGGAGCCCGTCTTCTCGGTGGACAGGAAGTAGGAGAGCTTGCCCAGCCAGTTCTCGTTGTTCCGGAGCTCGGGGCCGCAGACGCCGCAGAACGTGGGACTGTGATAGCGGGCGTTGCCGCGCGAGCGGTCGAGCAGCAGCGTGCCCGCGATCAGGTCGGTCGACGGCGCGCCCGAGCCGATGAAGGTGAACTTGCGCTTCGAGTACTGGGCGGTGGCGACCAGGTTCTCGGTGAGCACGCCCGTGTAGTTGCCGCTGTACTGCTCCTGGGGGACCTCGCGGTCGTAGACGCTCGCCAGGTCCAGGATGGCCTGGAAGGAGTTGCCGAGCTGCTTGTCCTTGACCTTCAGGTACGAGCCCACCAGCGTATGGCTGGGGGTGATCGAGGCCGTCAGCTTGCCCTCGTAGCGCTGCTGATCCTCGCCCGAGGGGTAGGGGGTGTTGGTGATGTTGGTGTTCAGCGTCTGGTCGAGGCTCAGGTCGCGGCCGGCGAGGAAGAACCAGAGGCGGTCCTTCATGATCGGGCCGCCCAGGGTCGCCTCGTAGACCGGATTGACCTTGTCCGTCTGCGTGGTAGTCAGCGGCGTCTTGGCCCCCCAGCTCTGGTTGGTGAGGGTGTCGCGCAGCGAGCCCGAGAAGGCGTTGCCGCCCGACTTGGTGAGCACGTTGACCACGCCGCCGGTGAAGCGGCCGTACTCCGCCGAGACGCCGGCCGAGGCCGTGGTCGTCTCCTGGACGGCGTCCTCGATGAACAGGTCGAACGCCTGGCCGCGGATGTTCTCGTTGGCCACCACGCCGTTGATCAGGAACAGGTTCTCATAGGTGGGCGCGCCGGAGATGGTGATCGAGCCCAGGCCGGTGGTCGTGTTCTTGGCCGGGCCGTTCGGCTGCACGCCGGGCGACAGGGCCACGATCTCGTTCACGGTGCGTCCCGTCGGCAGCGCGTCCACGAGCTGCTTGGTGTAGGTGGTCGCCGACTGCACCGTCTGCGAGATGGTCTCCAGCGACCCGGTGACCACGATCTCCTCGGTCACCGCGGCGGCGGCCATCTCGGTGTCGAGCGTGCTCGACTGCGCGGCGCCGATCCGCAGGACCTGCTTGACCGTCTGCAGCCCCTGCGCCTCGAACGTCAACTCGTACTCCCCCGGAGGGAGCGACGGGAACAGGTAGTCCCCCGTGGACGACGTCACCGTCGACTTCGTCCCCTGGAGGTTGGGCGAGGACACGGTGACCTTCACCCCCGGGAGGGGCTGGTCGCCGGCCGTGACCCGTCCGGACAGCTTGCCGTTCGGATTCCCCTGCGTGATGGCCGGCAATGCCCAGAGCAGGGCTATCACCAGGCCGAGAACCAAGGCTCTCACTCTCATGGATTCCATCCTCCTTCTCGGGAGCGCCTCCCTCGCGCGAGAGGTACCGCTCCCGGGTTTGATGATTCCTGAACCTGCGGAGGTACTGCTCCTGGCTGTAGAAATCCTGGACCTATTACTGAAAAGACGAATAGGCAATTCTCATGCCTGTGACGGACCCGTGTCAATGCCGTGATTTCCCCTGGGAGCGGTCCCCGGAAGCCGCGGCAAAGAGGGCAGGGTTCAATAAATTGGATTCAAAAAAGCGAGTATGACAATCAAGAAGATGAATAAGACCTGGCTTCGGTCCACTGCTCGCGGAGGGCCGCGGCCACCTCGTCGCGCAGGGGAGGCGGGGTGTAGACGCGGTAGCGGTCGATGCGGGAGAGGTGGCGGATGAACTGGCTGGCCCGCTCCATGGGCTCCAGCGAGCCGTCGAAGCGGCGCACCAGGACGCGGCTGCGCCCCATGCGGTGAGGGTCCTTGGCGGAGTTGGAGACCAGCAGGCTGCCGGGGCCGAAGCGGGCGCGCACCCTGGGGAGCAGCGCCTCGAAGCGCTCCTTCTCCTCGCGCGGCAGGTGCTCGCGCGTCTCGAAGGCGACGGGGAAGTGCCGGCGCTCGACCAGGGCGCGGGCGTGCACGCTGTCCGAGGTGCGCAGGGCCGACCAGACGGAGACGTCGTCCTGGGCCAGGAACGCCTCCGGCGCCGCGGGCCAGCGGGTCCCCCGCTCCTCCAGCCACTCGTTCAGGTGCAGCTCCAGGGCCTTGCCGGTGACGTTGAAGTAGACCTGGGTGAACATGTAGTAGCGGGCCATCACCAGCGCCTCCAGCGCGTGGACTCCCCCCTCGTCGACGCCGATCCCCCACTCCCCGGTCTCGGGGTCCGCGATCGGCAGGATGGTGTCGAGCAGCCTCTCGAGGTCGTAGGTGCCGTAGCGCACGCCGCAGAACAGGCTGTCGCGCAGCAGGTAGTCCATCTTGTCGACGTCGAGCTCGCCGGAGACGATCTTGGCCAGCAGCCGCTCGGTGGGGGTGCCGCCTCCCCGCAGGAGGCGGCGGACGTCGGCGATGGTGATCCCGTCGCCGTGGCGGGCGAAGATCTCCTCGACCTCCGGGCTGGCGAGCAGCCGCCGGGTCATCTCCTCGTGATCGATCCCCTCCGCGAACAGGTCCTCGGCCGAGTGGCTGAACGGCGCGTGCCCGAGGTCGTGGAGCAGCGCCGCCACGCGCGCCAGCCGCCGCTCGGGGGCGCGCGACTCGCCCGGCAGCATGCCGCCGCTCTTCGAGCAGAGGGCGTCGTAGACCCGGCCGGCCAGGTGCATGGCGCCGATCACGTGGCCGAAGCGGCTGTGCTCGGCGCCGGGGAAGACCAGGAAGGTGAAGCCGAGCTGGTGGATGAAGCGCAGCCGCTGCAACGGCCGGCTGTTGACCAGCGCGGCCTCCAGCGGATCGGCGCGGACGAAGCCGTGGACCGGGTCGCGGATGGACAGCACGAGAGGGCG